>JBLHXN010000184.1:0-5829 GCA_047630355.1 Spirosomataceae bacterium
TTCTTTCCAAAGCCCTCTAATGCTACAAATAAATCACCATCATTTGCCTGATTTGAACAAAAGACGTAAGAGTTCGTGCCTTGTTTAAAATCTATTCGACCAAACAGGAATTCTGTATGCTTCCTTCCAAAGTACAGAATGTTATCCACTTTCTCCTCAGCAACATAACGTTGTAATCGCTGATTAAAGAGAGCATTTATCAACTTAAAGAAAGATACAAAGTTACTTTTGCCTACGCCGTTGCTTCCAATTAGGATATTAATTGGTCGGAGTTCGAGAGAAAGTTTTTTAATGGATTTAAACCCTTCTATTTCAATGTGACTTATCATACATTCAAAGTTAATCGTTTTTATGGTTTTCTCATTCGTTCGTTTACGAAATCGCTTTAGTAGCTTTTATTCCCCAATCGCCCACAAATTCTACCGCTACGTCTATTCGTTTCGTTAAAACTTTTATTTGACGAATTAGGTTACGAAGTTTACACAAACATTCAACTCTAATTCCATGCGTAAAGTCACTTCGCTTTTGCTGACGCTTTTTGTGTCAGCTTCACTGCTTGCTCAAGTAAAAGACAGCTACTATTTACCCCAAAACGTAACGTACAATCCTGACATTCCAACCCCGCAAGAGTTTTTGGGTTATCAGTTGGGAGAGCAACACATTACTCCGTACGAAAATTACGCCTACATGCGGGAGCTTGCCCGTTTATCGGATCGGATTACCGTTGAAACCTACGGCAGAACCTACGAAAACCGGGAATTACTTTTACTTACCGTTACTTCTCCGGCAAATCAATCCCGTATAAATGAAATAAAGACAGAACATAAGAATCTTGTAAATCCCGAAACTTCCCGGAGCGTGAATACTGCCAATATGCCCATCGTGGTTTGGATGGGATATTCCGTGCACGGAAACGAAGCCAGCGGAACCAATTCGTCGTTATTATCCGCGTATCACCTTGCCGCCGCTCAGGGAGCAGAAATGGACGAACTGTTAAAAAACACGGTCATTCTGATCGATCCATGTATTAATCCTGATGGTGGAAATCGGTTTGCAACTTGGGTAAATCAAAACCGCAGCGAAACGTTGGTTTCTGACAATAACAGCCGGGAATTTAGCGAAACGTGGCCGGGCGGACGTACAAATCATTATTGGTTTGACTTGAACCGTGATTGGCTGTACCAGCAATTGCCCGAAAGCCGTGGACGTTTGGTAAAATTCTACGAATGGCGACCAAATATCCTGACTGATCACCACGAAATGGGCAGCGGTTCAACATTCTTTTTTCAACCGGGAATTCCGGCACGTACCAATCCAAACACACCAAAATCTAATATTGTATTGACCGCTAAAATTGGCGAATACCACGCCAAAGGGTTGGACAAAATTGGATCGTTTTATTACACGCAAGAAAACTACGATGACTTTTATTACGGAAAAGGTTCTACCCTACCGGATGTAAACGGCTCCATCGGAATTCTGTTTGAGCAAGCTTCTTCAAGAGGTCATTTGCAGGAAACTAACAATGGTGTAATGAGCTTCGCATTCACAATCCGTAATCAATTCACCGCGACGCTTTCAACGCTGAAAGCCGCCAAGGAAATGCGGGTTGAGCTACTTGAACACATGAAAACCTTTTATCAGGAAAAGGTTAATTACGCGGCAAAAGCCTACGTATTTGGTGGCGGGAATGACGCCGTTAGTACGTGGGAAATGGTGAACATGATGAAACGAAACGACATCAAGATAAACCGTTTGCAACGCAACGAAAATATTGACGGCAAAGGATTTGCAAAGGAAAACTCTTTTGTGGTTTCAACAAATCAGCCGCAGCATCGATTAATAAATTCATTGTTTGAAAAACGCACAACTTTTGAAGACAGTGCTTTTTACGATGTCTCGGCGTGGACAATCCCACTTTGCATGAACGTGCCTTACGCCGAATCAAAATCTTCGGTCAGTTTGGGAGCAGAGATAACCGAAAACCCTTTCCCGCAAGGAAAAGTATTTGGTGAAAGTACCTACGCGTACGTTTTTGAATGGCACAGCTATTTTGCTCCGAAAGCAGCTTACGAGTTGATGAAAAACGACTATCGTCTGAAAGTTGCCCGCAGTCCTTTTAAAGCAGTGATTGACGGTGGAGAAAAAGAATTTGGTTACGGAACAATTCAAGTTATTGCCAAAGGCGGTGCCGATGAATCGGCAATGTTGAGAGCATTGGCAGAACAAAACGGTATTGATATTTACGCTGTAAATACGGGGTTGACCTCGATGGGAATTGACCTCGGAAGCGAGCAATTTATGTCTCTTGATATGCCCAAACCGCTTTTATTGGTAGGCAGCGGTGTTGATAATACCGATGCCGGAGAAGTTTGGCACCTGCTTGATACACGAGTGAGCATTCCGTTAACGATGGTTGACGTTGACCGAATTAATCGGGTAAACTTGAGCGACTACACGCATTTGATTATGGTTTCGGGAAGTTACGGCGACCTTTCAAAGGACAAAGTTAGTGACTTTATGAATGGTGGCGGAGTGGTAATTGGAATGTCGGAAGCTACGCAGTGGCTCGCCCGAAACGGATTATCTTCTGTGAAGTTTAAGGAAAAGGCGAAATCTATGGATGACGGCACAAAACAACCTTATGCTTTGCGTGATGAGTACAGCGGAGCGATGTCAACAGCGGGAACGATTTTCGAGACAAAAATTGACCCGACACATCCGCTTTGCTACGGCTACGAGCAAACTACGCTACCTGTTTTCAAAGTAAATAATATTTCGTTTGAAGACACCGGAAACCCGTACGATACGCCCGTCACGTTTACATCAAATCCGCTGATGGCGGGATACGTTCACCCAAAAAACGAGAACAATATTAAGAATAGTCCGGCAATAATCGCTCAGCGTTCGGGGCGTGGTCGGATAATTTCGATGTCTGACAATCCAAATTTCCGAGCTTTTTGGTACGGCACGAATAAGTTATTCCTGAACGCTATTTTCTTCGGAAAAGTAGTAGAAAGTGGTCGCTACGGCGAAGAGTAAGCACTAAGAACAATGCAAACGCTGGTTCAGGTTCGTCGCAATTGACAAATCTGAACCAGCGTTTTTTTATGACTATAAACTGATAGAATAGACGCTTCTTAGCGGAAGAGCGGATGCCCCTTTCAGCATGATAAAATCTTTATCAACATCCCAAATTGTGGTATTTACCTCGCAAGGCCCATCAGTAGTATGAAAGTTGATTTTGACCTTTAACTTCTCAATATTTCCGAGCGTCCGTGCTTTTTCCGCTGTGGCGAAACGCAGCACCCGTTCCGAACTCTCTGTCAGCACATCAGTAGTTGGAAAATTCAGCATACCAATTTGTTCTTTGTCGATTAATTTCATATTGAGTTGAATAAGTGAATAGATTTATTTCACAGCTCAATATTAGCTAAAATGCTAAATATAAGGGTTTAGAATTTAATTAAAAAAAGATTAGAACGAAGTTAGAAAGGTTTTCAATTTACTTTCACTGCAATAATTACGGAGTCTAATACTGGCTCATTCAGGGTATCTTCATCATAAGTTCGCAGATACAACCTCAACGTATCCGTTCCGGATTTAAGTCCTTCAAGAGTCCACTTTTCCCTTCCTCGAAGTCGTGTTTCTGAAGAAAAAATGGTGTTAAAATATACCCTTGAAGTAAGCTTTACGTACGTTGATTTTTCCTGATTTACCCATTCCCAGAAATAGGGTTCACTTTTAAAAGATGCTACCTGAAAATGAATTTCTTCTCCGGTTTTTATTTCGTAAAATGACTTTGGCGAATCTTGTTGACAAGCAAGGCAGAATAAAAGCAACAGCATCGGAAATGACTTCATTTTCTCGTTTTATTAGAACCGCAAATCTATTGATAAATCCTGACTTACCAAGTTGCTTGACGCACGACCCTCACGGTCGTCAAGGTTTGATCAGGAAGTCAATTTGGAAAAAATCAATCTTTGGGCAAGTATATTTCAAAGGCAGCCACTTGCCCCGGTGCACTATTTGCACACACAAAGTGTATCAATGAGAAGCCCTTCGCGGCTTTTCAGAGCAACTCCAGCGTAGAAATTTACGTCCAGCAGATTAACTACAAGCGGGTTATTTCGGAAACGATTATCTTCTCTTACATCCGGAATTATAAGCAGTTCATCTGGCTGGGGCAGCACGAATGTACAAAACGAATCTTCGCGGGTATTCTCGGAAAACTCTGTACCTATTGCTACTTTGAACCATTGGCGGTCATCATCAATAAACATAATTAATGAAACGGGGGTACCGCAAATGAAAGGCCCTAATTCTGCAATGTCATCGTATTCTTTCTCTTTTGCGTATCCATGATCTGATACGAAATGAGCGAAGCTTGACGCTCGATCTCAAAAGGTGGGATAGGCGGTTTGTGCCTGCACAAATATAAGTAGCTTCTATGACGTTTTCCTCACTTGGATTTTGATTAACAAAAACCGCCAACAGAGCCGTTGAAGGTTTAAAGCTTCCCTAAACTGTTTATTAAAGCTGCTTTTTGGCAAAGCGTTTATGATACCAAACTCTTGATTATTGTCCCAGTCTTCCACGCTCATCTTCCAAACCTATTTTGCGGCGACGGGATGCTTTCACTTCATTATTACCGAAGGAGTAACTAAGGTTTAAACGCACCTGACGGCTTTCCCAACCGCCATTTCCACGAATTAATAAATCACCAAATTGCGAATTACCGTTCCAAAACGAAGTTACAAATAAGTCACTGACCGATATACGGGCATCAACTTTGTCTTTCAGTATTTTCTTCTGCAAAGCCAGATCCAGCGAACCTAAACTTTTGATAACGTACGTTCCGCCCCAAACCGACGGCGAACTGAACCAACCAGATACCTCGGCCTTGAAACCCTTCGGTAAGGTGAAGGTATTTTGCCCGTAGAAGCTCACCGTGCTTTGTTTTATCGGTACAAATTTCGGATTATCTGAGGCAAACGAAGAGCGGAAAGCATTGACGCTGAGATAGACATTCCACCACTTTTTAACGTTGAACGGGTACGAAACCCCAAGATTAAGCACTTGCTGATTCGCCACGTTTTGTTCCATAATAAAATTCCGGGTCACTTCCGTCGTATCAGTTATTTGGGCGAAGAAGTCCCGAACGTAGCTGTAGCTCACCGAAGTCGTGAGCGTATATTTATACGTATGCGAAAGCTTTATATTGTCCGTGTATTGTGGTTGTAGAAACGCATTTCCCTGACGATAAGATAGTTCATCAATACGAAACTGAAACGGATTAAGCGACTGATAATTAGGCCGTTGAATTCGGCGACTGTAAGTTAACGCCCACGAATTATTTTGATTTTGGGCGTAAGTTAAACCGCCACTCGGAAAGAGATTTGTGTAATTTCGTTGCACCCGGTCACGAGGATTATTCTGTACCGAAGTCAGTTTTCCGTCCGATACAGTTTGCTCAAGTCGTAAGCCTGCCTGTACGTTCCATTTCTTCCATTTACGATTAAAGTTAACGTAAGCGGCGTTCACGTTTTCGGTATAGATGAAGTTGTTACTTTGATTGGGATTCAGCGTTGAAATACCATCGTTTACATTGAAGAAACTAAACGTATTATCGGTAGAAACCCGAGCAATTTTAAAACCAGTACTGAATTTCCCTTTCCACAAGTATTGCTCGTAATCGACTTTAAACGTAGCAATATTAACGTTTGTGGGCGTGTTCATCCGAAAAATTCGCTCAAAAAGCGTCTGCGTTTCGTCACCATTCAAATAACGGTTTGGTTGAAAACTTTGACGATCACTGATGTACTGGGC
>JBLHXN010000185.1:0-5803 GCA_047630355.1 Spirosomataceae bacterium
CAGCCTTCTGCTGACAATGTCCGTGCAACCGAATTAGTTTTTTGCCACCTTTGAATTGGCTTCGATTAATGCGTTTTGCGTCTATTTCCCGAACAATAAATTCGTCAAAAAGTAAAACGTTTTTCGCCAGTTCAACAGCTTTTTCGGCGAGAGATTCGTCAACCAACTCGGGATATTCATCTCGAAAAGTCAGGATAGCCGATGGCTCAATCCCAACCAACGGAATTTCTTCGCTCACGACTTTAGAAAGCATTTCTACGTTGCGGTTTGCAATTTGTTTTGCTTCATCGAGCATTCCTTTCGACAAGTAAGCTCTTCCCGAAACATCGTGTTCGGGAATGATTACTTCGTAACCGAGTTGTTGAAATAAGTCAACGGTCTTTTTCCCGATTTCAACATCATTGTAATTCGTGAATTCATCACAGAAGAGATAAACCTTTTTCGTTGAAGTCTTTTTTGGTTGTTTCCCAAACCACTTTTCAACAGTTGTGGAATGTAATAGTGGTATTGTGCGGTCAGGGTGAAACCCAACCACTGAATTCGCGATTCGCCGGAGTGGGGCGTTTTTGAAAACCATATTGTACGCCCACGGGACGTAAGAAGCCACGTTGCTAAGCTTCGAGAAATTGCCAATCATCCGTGACCGCAGCGGCGTACCGTTAGCTTTCTGATAGTGATACAAAAACTCCATTTTGAGTTTCGCCACGTCTACGTTTGACGGACATTCAGATTTACACCCTTTGCACGCTAAACACAAATCCATGACTTCTTTCACTCGCTTATCGTTGAAGCGTTTGTTTTCCACTTCACCGTTTGGCGAAAGTAAAACGGGATTTGTCAATGCTTCCCGCAAAATATTTGCTCTCGCTCTGGTTGTATCCTTCTCATTCCGGGTTGCCATATAGCTCGGGCACATTGTGCCGCCGCTAATTTCTGTTTTACGGCAATCTCCCGAGCCGTTGCATTGTTCGGCGTGTTGCAAAACGGTTTGATCTTTGTAACGAAATGCCGTCTCGAAAGTTGGTGAAAGTTGCCCCGGCGTATAACGCAGCGACTCGTTCATCGGTGGCGTATCCACAATTTTATTGGCGTTGAAAATGCTGTTTGGATCCCAAGTATATTTCAACTTCCGAATCGACTCGTAATTTTTTTCTCCAATCTGCTCTTTAATGAACTCAGCCCGAAGCCGCCCGTCGCCGTGTTCTCCTGACAATGAGCCTTTATACTTTTTTACGAGCGTGGAAATATCTTGTGCCACTTCCCGAAAGAGGGCGTTTCCTTCGTGCGTTTTTAAATTAATAATTGGACGAAGGTGCAATTCTCCGGAGCCAGCGTGAGCATAATGTACCATGTTCATGCCTTTTGCATTCATGGTGGTGTTAAATTCCCGAATGTATTCTGGTAAGTCATTTACATCTACGGCAGTATCCTCAATTACGGGAACGGCTTTCTCATCTCCGGGGAGGTTGGAAAGTAAGCCCAAACCTGCTTTGCGAAGCGTCCAAACTCTTTTAATGTCATCGCCAAAAATTACGGGAAAGTGATAACCCAGTCCATCGGATCGCATGGCAAGTTCCATTGCTTTGGCTTTTTGCTCGATTTCGGCTTGGCTTTCGCCGAATAATTCCACCACTAAAATTGCTCCTGGCTCTCCTTGCACGAAGAAGCGGTTTTCTCGCTGTTCGCGGTTGGCTTTGGTACATTCTAATATATAATGGTCCATTAGTTCAACCGCCGATGGATTGTATTTTAACGCAATCAGATTAGCTTGCAAGGCTTCGTCCACGTTATTGAAGTGAACGGCCACAACTGCCAAATGCTCGGGAGGAAGCGGATTGAGGTGCAGTTTGATTTCGGTGATGAACATCAGCGTTCCTTCCGAACCTGCAATGAGTTTACAGAAACTGAATTTTTGATTACTATCTGGTGTAAACGGCTCGGTTTCCAAAAGTTCATCAATAGCGTAGCCGGTGTTCCGTCTTTTTATGGATCGCTTTGGGAACTCCCGACGAATTTCTGCTTGGTTTTCCTGATTGGAAAGTAGTTCTCCAATGTGGACGTAAACTTTATCTTCTAATGAAGGTTCGCTTTTACTTTTAGCTTCCCGGAATCGGTCATTGAACTCGTCTTTTGTTAAATCTGCGAAAGTAACGTAGCTGCCATCACTCAAAAACCCCTTGACTTCCATCAGGTGATCGCGAGTGCTGCCGTAAATTATAGAATTTGATCCGCAGGAGTTATTTCCGACCATTCCTCCCATCATTGCCCGGTTGGCTGTTGAGGTTTCGGGTCCAAAGAATAAGCCGTACTTTTTCAGAAAAACGTTCAACTCGTCACGGACCACGCCGGGTTGCATCCGAACCCAAGACTCTGACTCGTTCACTTCCAGAATTTTAGTAAAAGTTCTGGAAATATCCACTACCATTCCACTTCCCACCACCTGACCTGCCAACGATGTTCCGGCGGCACGGGGGATGAGCGTTACCTTGCGATAGTTTGCAAAAGTTATCAAACGTTGGATATCTTCCTCGTTTTTAGGAATTGCTACTGCAACTGGCAGTTCACGGTACGCAGAAGCATCAGTAGCGTACAGCGTTCGCATGGTTTCGTCTGTATACAAATCTCCATCAAAGTTAGGAATATCTTTTATTGTTATTTGTTTGAATTTCATCTGTATGTATATGGCTTTTTTAATTGTCAAAGCTACTATTAAACACGGCTTAAATAAAATAGTTTTTTTCTTTAAAAAATAAGTGAGGAGTGCTCAAAACCAATCAATGGGGGCCGATATGGCTGATGTTAATAATGACGGTTATCCCGAAGTTTTCGTGACTGATATGTTGCCTCGCAGCGAGAAGCGTTTGAAAACCACTACAACCTACGAAAGCCACTATGTGCAGGAGTTAAAGCAGAAGAAAGGCTTGTATAATCAATTTATGCAGAATACTTTGCAGCTAAATAATCAGGATGGAACGTTCTCAGATATTGCGTATTACAGCGGAGTTGCGGCGAGCGATTGGAGTTGGGGAGCTTTGATGTTTGATGCTGACAACGACGCAAAAACGGATATTTTGGTTTGTAACGGTATTTATCATGACGTAATTGATCAGGATTTTATTGATTTCTTTGCGGATGAAGTCAATCAAAAAATGGTTAATTCAGGAAAGAAGGAACAATTTGAATTTATCCTGAAAAACATACCAAGTGTTCCGGTTCAGAACCTGTTTTTTAAGAACGAAGGAAACTTAAAATTTACGGATAAAAGCATCGAGTATGGTTTTGACGAAGCGTCGTTTTCAAACGGAGCTACGTACGCAGATTTAGACAATGATGGTGATCTGGACGTAGTGATAAATAATGTAAATCAACTTGCGTTTATTTACCAAAATAAAACCAACGAACAACGCCCCGAAAATCATTTCATCAAACTGAATCTGCAAGGAGACTCCCTGAACACAAAAGCAGTCGGAGCGAAAGTTGAAGTCTTTGCCGACGGGCAAATTTTTAGTAAATACCTGATGCCGTCGCGGGGGTTTCAGTCCAGTACGGAGTATCCGCTTACTTTTGGTTTAGGTAGTAACGAAACGGTAGATTCTCTCCGTATAATTTGGTTCAATCAGCGTGTTACAAAAACCGGTAAACTGAGTACTGACTCTACGTATAATTTCTCGGTTAAAGGTGCGGGTAGTTTGTCTCATTCAATTAATGGTAAGTATGTTAATAAGTATTTAGTCGAATTGGAAGAGTTGCCTTTCAACTCACACGTAGAAAATAACTACATTGATCTTTGTAACGAAAAAAATATTCCTTCCATGATTTCGCGGGAAGGTCCGAGAGCTACGGTTGGTGATATAAACGGTGATGATCTGGAAGACGTTTATATCTGCGGAGCAAAGATGCAGGCAGGGCAATTATACTTACAGAAAAAAGGCGGAACATTCACAGAAAGTAAGCAACCTGTTTTTGGTCAATTCCCCTATTTTGAAGATACCGACGCCGTATTTTTTGATGCTGATAATGATGGTGATTTAGATTTGTACGTTGCTTCGGGTGGAAACGAAAATCAACCCGGAGATCGTGAATTGACTGACCGCTTATATCAGAATGATGGCAAAGGAAACTTTACACCAAATAGTAAAAAATTGCCCGCGGTAAAAGGTCAAAATACGGGTGCGGTTTTATCCATTGATTTTGATAATGACGGTGATGTAGACTTATTCATCGGAAGCCGCAGTGTACCAATGCAGTACGGAACAACGCCGCCAAGCTATTTATTTCAAAACGATGGCAAGGGGGATTTACAGACGTTTCTTCAACTGCTGGGAAAGCGTTGCAGAACATTGGTCTGATTCGGGATGCTGCTTGGGGTGACTTGAACGGCGATAATATAGGCGAGTTAGTTGTAGTCGGTGACTGGATGACACCAAAGGTTTTTTCTGTTAAAAACGGAGTATTCACAGAAAAAAAGACGAATTTATCGCACTATAGCGGGTTTTGGGGAAGTGTCAATTTAGCCGATTTAAATGGTGATGGAAAACCAGAGATTCTGTTGGGAAATATCGGCGAAAATTTCTCGCTGACCGTTAACCAAAATCAACCTTTGAAACTTTGGTTAGGCAACTTTGACGGAAATCAAACCGCTGATAAATTAATGAGTAAAACTATTGACAAAAGAGACGTTCCCGTGTTTCTGAAACGCGACATCGCCGAGCAATTTCCGTTTCTTAAATCTAAAAATCTCAAACATGCTGACTACGCTACGAAGGCAATTCAGGATTTATTTGACAACGACAAACTGAATAATGCAAAAGTTAAATATGTGAATTATGTACGGTCAATAGTAGCGTACAACAAAGGAAATTTCAACTTTGAAATCAAACCATTGCCCGCCGAAATGCAATTTTCTTGCATCAACGCCATCGAAACAATTGACGTAAATTCAGACGGAAAACCTGACCTGCTTATTGCCGGGAATAGTTATACCATGTTACCACAGTTTGGACGTTTGGATGCTTGCCGTGGAAACGTTTTGTTAAACTCTGAAAACGGATTTGAAGTAATTGGCGGAACGCAAAGCGGCTTTTTAATACCGGGCGAAGCGAAGCAAATAACCAAGCTGACCATCAATGGAAAGCCTCATTTTCTCGTCTTGATAAATAATAAAAAGCCGAAAATATTTAGAATCGATCAGAGTGAAAGTGGGAAAAAAGATGTGCAGTAAAATTAGCCAACAAGTAGTTCTCTTCTGGTCGAGACAGTCGAGGCCTCGATGGTCTGAGGAAGTTGGGCGGGGCGACCGACGTTCGGCGGGTGAGAACGGAAGCATAATGAAATATTTTGTCTTACTACTTGCTACTTTCCTCCTCACTTCCTGCGAAGATAAAACGCTCAATTTCGTCTGCTTGATGCTTCAGAAACGGGGGTTGATTTTGTCAATGATTTACAACCAACCGCTGATCTCAACATCTTTAACTACATGTACTTTTACAACGGTGGTGGCGTTGGGGCGGGAGACTTGAACAACGATGGTTTGGTAGATTTAATTTTCACCACAAACAGAAACAGTAATAGACTTTACCTCAACCAAGGCGGGTTAAAATTTAAAGATATTTCAGAATTGAGCGGCTTCACCACCGATTCACAAACGTGGTTAAACGGTGTTTCGCTTGTCGATATTAATCAGGATGGTTTACTTGATATTCATATCAGTGTCGTTGGCGATTACGAAATATTACAAGGACATAACTTGCTCTACGTTTGTCAGTCGATTGATGAAAGCGGTTTGCCGAAGTACAAAGAACAA
>JBLHXN010000186.1:0-5711 GCA_047630355.1 Spirosomataceae bacterium
GTTTTCCCAATGACATCGCCAACATGGTAATCGGGAAGTGAGAAAAATCGGGTGTTCCCACGCTTACGGCGTCAACCTGGCTTCCCATTTTATCAAACATTTCTCGGAAATCTTGAAAACGCGGAACGTTCGGGAATTGCTTCAAAATTTCTAATGTATGGGGTGCTCCCATATCCACGTCACAAAAAGCAACGATGTTTGCCAAACCAGTCTTATGCAGTGCTTTGGTAATGTCGCCACCTCGGTTACCGATTCCGCAACATGCCAAATTTACTTTATCGCTTGGAGCAATTTTACCCACCTTTTTTCCTAAAATGTGTGACGGTATCACACTGATTCCGGCCACTCCGAACGAACTCGCTTTAATAAAATCTCTTCTTTTCATTTTGTATAATTTAGGTTTGAATAAATGATTATGTTGTAAAATTTTTCTACTCTTTTATTTTCCAAAACTCGCTTTTGGTACGGCTATTTTTTAGTAGTTCTGCCATTTTAGTAGCGATTTTTGGATAATTCTCAGCTACATTGTTTGCTTCGGCAATGTCAACGCTGAGGTTATAGAGTTCGAGTTTATTGTCGTTTTTACTTCGCCGAATTGCCTTCCAGCTTCCCTTTCGAGCGGCTTGATCGAACCCTCGTTCGTGAAATTCCCAGTACAGGTATCGGTCTTTTGAAAGCGTATTTTTCTTACCAATTAAGGAGTTGAAAAACGATTCGCCATTTACTCCTAAGCTATCGGTAGCAAGTGGCTTTTTAATCATTTCGGCAACGGTTGGCAGAAAGTCCCATCCCGCAAAAGGCGTACGATTTACGGAATTAGCTTTAATGCGACTGGGTGCCCACGCAATCATCGGAACCCTGATTCCGCCTTCGTACAAATCTCGTTTGATGCCCGTCAGCGGGCCGTTTGAATCAAAGAATACCGGATCGGCACCGCCTTCCTGATGCGGACCATTATCGGACGTGAAAAAAACGTACGTATTTTTGTCAAGCTCAAGTTTTTTCAACAGGGCGAACAACTTACCCATATCGGTATCAAGCTGCGAAACCATACCCGCAAAAGCGGCTCGTGGTTGTGGCTGTGAGCGGTACGTGCCGCCTTTCTGAATATAAGGAATTTCCTCAAAATTGCTTTCACCGTTGTACAAATACGGAGCAATGGCACTATCGGTCGGGCTGAAAATCTCGGCGTGCGGAATCGTGGACGGCCAGTACATAAAGAAAGGTTTCTCTTGGTTGTTTTTTATGAAATCTAATGCGGCTTCGGTAATTGTTAAACTCGAATGCCGCAACGAATCATGCTTGAAAGCAACCGTTTTTCCGTCCTTGATTTTCATCAACGAATCCGTATACGAGTGATGGGCGTGACGCTGATCGGTGTAGCCCAAGAATTCATCCCACCCTTGATTAGACGGACTTCCAACGGTTCCTGCTTCACCGAGTCCCCACTTACCAAACATTCCAGTTATATATCCGTGCTGCTTCATAAATTCGGCAATAGTTACTTCTTCGGCGGGGAGTGGAATTCGTTTATTTCCTCTTACGTAAGCTGTTCCGGTATGTTTGCCTGTCATTAAGGCACATCTTGAAGGTGCACAAACGGTGTTCCCAGCGTAGAAGTTAGTGAAACGCACCCCTTCCGTTGCCATTTTATCAAGGTTTGGAGTCTTGATAATTTGTTGTCCGTAGCATCCTAAATCTCCGTAGCCGAGATCATCTGCCATGACGTAAATAACATTTGGCGGTTGCTCATTTTTGGGTTGACAGTCAAGAAGAAATACTGTAAAAAAGGCAAGGAGAAAAAAGTTCTTTTTCATACGGAGAACAGTTATTTAATTCACTATGGAATTCAAAAATAATGATACTTCCTGAAAGAGCGTGGTTTATGCTTGGGAGTTATAAAACTTTTCCATGACAAAAACGTGTGGAAAAGTAGTTGAAGAGATTAGTACCAAAAGTACGAAACCGTAGGAGAGGTTTATATAATCGAAGTATATTCCGGCAAAAATCAATAGCGTTGCCGTGATGGATATAAGGGTATTCGGCAGGAGTTTTTTTATAAAACTCCACGTGTGGAGGTGTTCCTTGCTTTTGAGAAAGTTGAATTCGTCTTCCAGTACTTTCAGGGAGTGCAGAAAAGTGAAGTACAGCGTAAAACCAAGTAAAACAGGTAACGCTGCGAAGCTTACGTTGATGAGAATCAACATAAAAAACTCGAAGAACATTCTTCCTGAGAGTAGTTGCTTGGTTATTGTCAGGTAGAGTAAGATAAATGCTACCGTAACGGTTGAGCTAATGTGTAAGTAGTAAAGGTATGAAGTGTCAAATGTTGTTGCAAAAATACGTAAGTCATCGTACCGATTAAGTAGAGCGACTATTTCAATTTGCTTTACGTTCAGGAAGGCACTCAGTAAGGCAATCCCCCAGGATACGTACAATATTTTATGAAGTAATTTCTCGTTTCTAAAACAGTCAACAAGTTGAGATTGACCAAAGTGATAAGCTGAAATTAATAAAAACAGCAGAATAGCGAAAATGGGAAATATGAACCAGGTAGCAGCGTAAATACCAACGAGAAACAAGTAGGTGAGGTAAAAGCCAAGTGGTTTAATTTTGGTTTTCTTCATGTAGAGGATATTGTCAACTGACCCGTGGGCAATGCCGACGGTAAAAATCAACGGCATGCTTATCGCAAATTGACTTTCCATAGATATTTCTACCCCACCAGATAGAAATGGGAAAGAGAGTAATAAAAAAACTATAAATAAAAAGGTGGGTTGCTTCATAGTTTTAAAAAAAATATGGGCGTACAGAAAATCCTGTACGCCCAATTTGTAGAAACCTGAAAATTAAGCAGGTTTGGCGGCAGTCTTTTCTAAAAGAGTGCTACCAGTCGATTCTTTTATCGCAATGCCGTAAACTACTAAGCCAAATCCTATCTTGTTGATAGCATCAGCAACGTTGTAGAACAAGTTGATGTCTTTCGCTGCAAATAAGCCAGCACCGTCTGGTCCTAACCATCCACCTGGCATTGTCATGTAACCAATTGGGTAAATTGCCCAACCTGCAAGTACAAACCACGCAAGGGCTTTGATACCGCTTTTTACAGCCGGTGAGTTTGACTTGTCTGCCAATTGCTTCGCTTCGCCAAACCAAGCAGAATAAAGGATGTACGCATAACCAATAGTAGAAATAACGCCCCATAGTACGGAGTGGAACATGCTACCGTCAGTAAATGCTTCACCAATGTAACCTGCTACCAGCATCACAACAGATGCAATGATTAGCTTCCACATAAATGATGTCTTGGCTCCAGCTGGACGAAGGAGTAAGTAAAATTCGATACACATCAGGGGCACGGTAAGTGTCCAGTCAATGTAACGCAAAGCTACTGGAGTCTCACCCGTAGAAGCGTAGAAATCACGCATGTAATAATAGTGAACAGCCGCGATTCCGGTAATCAAACCAGAAACTAATAATGAAAGCTTCCATTTGGCATCTACTGATCCTCTTTCTAAGAAAAAGAAAACGGATGCAGCAAACATTGCCATGTAGCCGGTGAAAAATGTAAACGACACGGGATCTTTCCCGTCAATTGCAATAAGCTCTAGTAGTACCATAAATAATTAATAAGATTTAGTTTGAAATAGGGTATTTGTAAAAAGGTATAAAACAAATATAAGCTACTTAAAGACCAAATACATATATGTACGCCATTTTGTTTGATACTTTGTTTCAATATTTAAACAGTATGGTATCGTATGCGATAGGTAGAAGTTATGTTTTGTCAAGCTTCAAATAGCTTAAAAGTGCGTTTCATTTAACTAATTCTATGTTTATTTACAGATTTAGGAATTTGTGATACTGTATGAGTATAGATAAAATCAATATATAATTGTATATATATAGGTGGTAAGTCATTATTGTAGAGGGTTTATGCTATTTGTTGTAAATAAAAAACTCTGCCTTTATTTAAGGCAGAGTTTCGCTATTTATTCAAACAACCTATGAATTCTCTGTAAATACTATTCAGGCATCAGCATTAACGGCTTTGTTGAGAGATGGCAAAATTACTTTGCTGTATAATAATCTTGGAACAATTCCGACTGCTGTCATAGCCAGACCTGTGAAAGCTAGTGTATTGACATGTGTAAAGTAATTGCCGGCGGTTAGAATACTTAAAATTAGTAGTGTTGAGAATGGTAAGGAAAAAGCAAGCACTAAAACCGCGAGTTTGGCATCAAATGTTCGTTTATCTTCAGCAACTTTCTTTTCTTCTTCTTGTAAGTTAAAAACGGAGATATGAGCGAACGGCCAAAAGCTTACTGAACTTAATGGCAATACTACGGTGAGCAGGATCATAGTCGGCTCTGTGATTTGAAACAATGTAATCAGCAAGGCACTAAAAAGTAGCGTCAACCCCGCTCGGGTGAATAATACTGAAATCACTAATCGCTTCTTTCCTTCTTTCAGCTGTACGGCTAAACCGATAAATATGAGTACAAGTGGAGTCATTGTGGCACTTGTTTTGTCAAAAATGCCCTGAATGAAAACGGGTAGGCTGGTATAATTAATGCCCAAGCCTAAAAGTATCAATGCTGCAAATAGCACCATATTAATGGGCTCACTTATCAGACTCATTAGCAGGCTTTTTACTTTGGCTCCGAGGTTAGATTGTTCTGATGTATTGTTACTCAGGAACATATTCATTGCCACGATATAAAGGAAGATTAGTACGAAAAACTTATTTCCAACATCGGCAAGTGCAGCAAGGGCAAGTCCTTGCTCGCCCAGGAATTCAGCAATGAACGGAAAGCATGACAAGCCGGGTGCTAGCGAAGGAACAAGCATAGTGAGCGTGCGGCCAGTTGCAGATTTCCTTTCAATTCCCATGCCCTTCAGGATTAAGGGCATAAATGCAAACATGATAAAGTTGAACGCCAGAGCTGCCAACGGAACAAATATCATTTTAGCGTTCAACTCAATCTTGAGAAGTGCAATAAATATAGTGGCTGGTAACGCTACCGTTAACACAATTTGCTTGATGCCGTTGACGTATTCTTTGTTTTTGAACTTTGCTCTCAATAGTAAGCCAAGACCAATGAGTAGGAGTAGCGTTAAGGTTTTTTGTAAGGCTTCGTTCATAGTTTTTAACCACCCTCCCGACTAAGCGGAAAGGTGGAGTTTTAAAGGTGATTTTCAGGAATTAGGAGATGCCTTTGAGCGTTGACACGAAGAGTTTCATTTCGTCCATCGTACCGATACTTACTCTGCACCAAGTTTTGTCCATTATGTCAAAGGACCGGACAGCAACGCCTTTATCCGACATTTTTTTGAGATACTCTTTACCATCCCAGTTGATTGGGAAGATAAGGAAGTTGGTGTAAGATGGAATATATTCGAAGCCCATACTGGTTAGCTCATCGCAGACGTATTTTTTGGCGGCGTTATTTTTCTTACGGGTCATGTCCTGAAACTCGGTATCGTCCATTGCTGCCATTGCTGCAAATACTGAGGTGTAGGATATTCCCATACCGCCGCGGGTGATTGCCTGAATTTTATCCAGGGTCTCTGGCAGTGCTGTCATATAACCGATGCGTAAACCTGCCATTCCCATAATCTTTGAGAAAGTACGGGCCACCATCACATTATACCCGTCGGCCACTAAATCAACTACACTTTCGGTGGCTCCGCCTTCTACTAATTCCATG
>JBLHXN010000187.1:0-5695 GCA_047630355.1 Spirosomataceae bacterium
GAGAACGGAATAAAAGGATTACTGATTGAAGGTTGGAATACCGGATGGGAAGATTGGACTGGAGACGACCGAGAAGGAATATTCGATTTCAAAACTCCGTACAGTGATTTTGACTTGAAAGGAGTAGTAGAATACGCCCGGGAAAAAGGCGTCGAGATAATTGGTCACCATGAAACTGCTGCTGCCGTTGAAACTTACGAAAAGCACATGGACACTGCTTACGATTTGTACGAGAAACTCGGCATCAAATCAGTAAAAACCGGGTACGTGGGGAAAATACCAAACTACCGGCATTACGAACAAGAGATGGTAAATCATTACAACAAAACGATGATGGAAACGGCGAAGCATAATATCATGTTGGACATTCACGAACCAATAAAGCAGACCGGACTTTCTCGCACGTACCCGAACCTAATGGGTGGCGAAGGAATGCGGGGACAAGAATTTAACGCTTGGAGCGACGGAAATAAGCCGAGCCATAACGTAATATTACCATTTACGAGAATGCTTGCTGGTCCAATGGATTTCACGCCGGGAATTTTCGATTTGAAATTAGAAAAGCACAAAAATAGTGTTACAAAAGTAGTGGGATTTGATACCCGTGAAGGAGGAGAAGCTCTCGTGGTGAGTAGAGTTTACAGCACGTTGGCTCATCAGCTAGGTTTATACGTTGTCTTTTACAGCCCAATCCAAATGGTAGCAGATTTACCCGAAAATTACGACGGAAATACCGCTTTCCAGTTTATTAAAGACGTTGCAGTAGATTGGGAATGGTCAAAGATAATTGATGCCGAAATTGCTTCGCACATTGTAACGGTAAGAAAAGAAAAAGGGGCTGGTCGTTGGTTCATTGGTGGTATTACAGGTGAAAAGTCAAGGGAGGCTGCACTTTCGTTTGATTTTTTACCAAAGAATAAAACGTTTAAAGCAATACTTTACCGAGACGGTGCCGGAACAGAAATGATGGAAAATCCTACTGCTTACGAAATTGAAGAGTTTGAGGTGAAATCAGACTCGAAACGTACAGTTTTGATGAAACCCGCCGGAGGTTTTGCCATTAGTATTATTGAGTAAGAATGTACAGGTTAGATATAAAAAAAAGGAGCCGAGCAAAACTCAACTCCTTTCCCGATTACAAACACTCACACTAAATAACTACGTTGCTTCTTCTCACTTTATTTTGTCGTAATCACATTATTTTATGAGATTTTCGTTTAGAAAATCCGCAACATTATTATTTCTTGTCAGACTTCACATCGTCCGTTGTCACTGTGTACGACTTCCCTATTTCCATTGCTGGATTGTGCATCGTATCGTTTTTCTCGCTTACATCGTGTATTTTTTCTTCCTGAATTCCCTGATTCCTTTCTCTTACAGAATCGGATGGAGTTTCGTTATCTGTCACTGCATCAGTTGCAGCATCTCCCGTTGAACCGATTGATGTTGGGGTTGCGGTACGGTTTCTACTGTCTTTCTCTTTATTGTTAGTTGCTTTCGAATCTTTCATATCTATATATTTTTAAATTATCGTCTATTTTATGCTACAGCAAATAAAATCATCGTACCACTGATTTTGTCAGGATATGTTGTTGATTTTTTCAGAAAATCGTGTAAAATATGCCCATTTTTTGACAAAATAGTGAGTAAATAGACTTTTTTCAAGAATAAACAATGTGCAGTAGATTAAAAGTCATTCACACTAAATGTTGGGTATGATGTTCCCCAAATTATAGATTTTATCAATCTTGCCTTACGTTACGTATAGAGGTAGGCATAGCATTTTTTTCAAAAAAGGAAATAAACAAATACTTACGCATAATGAAATTCAAGAATTACTTTAAAACTATAGGATTAGTGATGTTCACGTAATTAACAATTACTTCGTGTGCCGATTCCACGCCTTCGGAAGCAGGAGAGGAAGTAGCTGAAAAAAGCAGCGACCAACCTGTTCTCTCGATCGACCATAAAATTTGGGATGGTCTTTTGAAAGATCATGTTGCGGACGGATACGTGAAATATGGTGATATGAAGAAAGACTAAGCCAAGTTAGACGAATACCTGGCAATGGTTTCAAATACTACTACAAGGTGCTTCTACCGACAAGTTGTTCCTTGCTGATGTTCAGAGTGTTGGGGAAGATTTCAAGTATTCTGATGCTGAAATATGAAAACTATTTAAAAATGGGAAATTCATGAAGCAAACCTCGAACCAATAGTTGGTTCAGAACAAGGTAAAAGAAGGCCTGTCTTGGTTATTAGCGAAGATGAAATAAACGAGTTGTTAAATTGCGTGAACATTATCCCAATTACTTCGCTGAAATCAGGTCGTGTTATTTACCCAAATGAAGTATTACTAAAAACTGAAACCTCCTCATTGCCAAATGTATAGATAGCTTTATGCTATCAAATCCGAATAATTGACAAACGAAGAATATCTAAGGTATTGGGCAGATTAGAAGATGATAATATCAAAGATTTGATTCTTGAAGCAATCTGTTTTCAATTAGAAATATAAGTTTTGATATGAACATAAAAGCAATAAAGTCAGAAGAAGATTACGAAGCAGGGTTAGCAAGATTAGAAACAATCTTTCACGCCGAAATAAACACCCCCGAAAGCGATGAAGCAGAAGTGCTTTCAATTTTGCTCGAAAAGTACGAGGAAGAACATTATCCAATCGGGATGCCTGACCCAATTAAAGCAATCAAGTTTCAGATGGAACAAACGGGGATGAAGCAAAAAAATCTTGCCGAGACCGTTGGCTTTACAAGTCGCGTTAGTGAAATTCTTAGCAAGAAGCGTAAGTTAATATTAAGTATGATTAGAAAGTTGAGTTCTATCCTCCACATTCCGGCAGAGGTTTTGGTGCAGGATTATTGATAAATAGTTATCTTCTTCCGATAATTGATACTCAAAGTCGTACTAACAGTTCACGGAAAAGGCGACGGCATCCTCCGCACAATTATCCGCAATCACCTGAAAAACTACAAACAAGTAAGCTCCGTCACCGACGAACACGCCAACTGCGGGGGATAGGGTATTATGCTGGTGGAGATGAAGTGAGTACATAGTTGTACAACTGAATAGATAATAAATGGATCAATATGTAAAGAACCAACATTATGTTCCTCAGTTTTTACTAAGAAATTTTCAAGTAAAGGAGAAAGTTTTATCTGGGCATATGACAAAAAGGAAATATTCAATATCAACGGTCGAATCAAGGGGCGATTAATAAGGAAAGTGGCAAGTGAAGAATTTTTCTATGACAGAACTAAAAACTGGAAGTTTCGAACATAATTTACAAGAAATAGAAAATGAATCAGCACCAATTTTTGAAGATGTAGTAAAGGCAAAAAGTATAGATCAGTTGTCCGAAAGCAAAAGGAAGACAATATCACTGTTCATTGCTGCTCAAAGCTTGCGAACGAAAGCAAAACTTGTGCAAATGGAAGAGTTCATGATTAATACTGCTAATCAGTTGTGGCAAAAGGTAAACATTGAAGTGCCAAGTATTATATTCAATAAAGTATGGGCGTTAGCCGAAAGTGATGATGCGTTTCTTATTTCCGATAATCCGCTGGTTTTACAGAATTCTATCAATCAAAGTGAGTTTAAGAGTACGATAGGGTTAGAGTGTTTCGGAATCGAAATCTATTTGCTGCTGACATCATCACTAACACTTTGTTTATTTTGCGAAAAGTATTTCAAGAGTATTAATTACGTGCAAAGAAACATCATCAACTTCACATGCGAAGATAACGTTATAGCAAACCTCAATTCTCTTCAGATTGCTTATTCGGAAAGATTTATTCTTTCACATAAAAATGACTTTAGTATGATTCTGTAGTATAAATGCCTTTTTGACCGACACAGTTTGTTTTATGCAACTAAATGTAAATCTACTTGATAAGTCGTGTTTGCTAAACTTACCGCATTTTTAATGTGGAATAGACTCATACGAGAACATACAGGTTCGCAAGACCATTCCACCAATAAATAAACCAAAATGAAAACCCTAACAACCCTCCTCCTCATAACTCTCCTCTCCTGCAAAACAACTACTTCACAAAAGAACGAAGTGGAAACTACCCAAATTGACAATCAAAATCAGCCGGAAGAAACTGCGTTAAATTTCATCAACAGTTACGTACTCTTTTGCAATAGCGGTAATGTGGACAAAAGTCTTGTCGAATGGGTTTCTGAACAAACAACTGTTACGAGAACTTTCAAGACAAAACTCAAAAGAATAATCTCTGAGGCAGAAAAAGAAGATCCTGAACTCGGTCTTGGCTTCGACCCCATTTTTAACGCTCAGGATTACCCTGATAAAGGATTTAAGTTAGTTAAGTCAAAAACAAACGATGAGTTTGTAACAATAAAAGCAATCGATTGGCCAGATTGGGAGCTGAAAATAAAAATGGAGCTAAAGGATAAGCGTTGGTTTGTTGACGGAATCGGAGTAATCAATATGACGGAGACCAAAGGAATTGACAAATAAAAGTGAGGTATTCAATTACGCCCTGTGAGGTAGTTTCGCTAAGAAATATCCGCAATTAAACAAGATTGATTATCTTGCATATTATTATGTGTAGGGCTTAATCGAAAACAATAAAATATCAACATCATGGGAAAAGGTCAGGACGCAAAGAAAAGTGTTAAAAAAGATGCGGTTAAAACTCCAAAAGAGAAAAAAGCAGAAAAGAAATTGAAGAAAGCTAAGGGCGATTAATTAGTGCGTCGGTGCAGACGACCTGCGTTAAGATTATCATAACCTTGCGTAAGTCATCTGCACTATTTATTTCCAGCCATTCTCATTTCATCTATCCTCCACTTTCCAGGTTGAGGTTCTACGTAAAACTCGCGGCATTGAATCTTTTTGCCCCCAAAACTCAATGATAATTAACGGTTTCGGGGCAAATTCCGCCGCCTCATCTGGTTCTCCGTGCAAAAACGGTTTTACTTCCGCTAAGCTCAACTTGTCTTTAATGACAAAAAAAATACTCTAAGCCAATTCTAAGGATTTACCTATCCCACTATCAAATGTGATTTGTTACATTACGAAAAATTGGCTGAGCAGGTATATTCTCTACAAGATAATCGTCGGTATAGAAACTGTCAACAGCGATTCATTGTATTGAACATTCGCTAAAATTGATTAAATTATGAAGTGCCCGAATTGTGATGTGAATTTAGTAATGACCGATCGTAACGGTGTAGAAATTGACTATTGCCCGGAATGCCGGGGTATTTGGCTTGACCGCGGAGAACTTGACAAAATCATTGAGCGTTCTTCACAAGCAGTTAGTAGTTCAAAATCGAACGATAATTTTCGGCAGAATCAGCACTACTCTGACCAAAAATCTCATGGAACCAAAAAAAAGAAGAGCGAATCCTTCTTGAGCGACTTATTTGATTTTTAAGACCTGTTCATTCTGACTCAAAAAATACTCAGGTAATTACAAAATTCTCTTTTAACGGCGGTTCGGTTTCTTATAGTCGAACCGCCGATTTAGTAAGTTTTCGTCGGGTTATCTGATATGCAAAATTAACGCCATTAGATTAAATTAGGTAACTACTCAGGTTCTTTTGCCGAAATAGTTTATTTGGTTAAAATTTGCTAATGTTACATGGTGACCGACAAAGAAATCATATTGAACTTACGAGCTGAAAATGCTTTGCTATCTCAAAAGATA
>JBLHXN010000188.1:0-5615 GCA_047630355.1 Spirosomataceae bacterium
AGTAAGCAATATTCCTGCCTGCGAAGCACTTGCGGTCAGTCCGGTGGGTTTCGCAACTCCGGGATCACTGTATAAGATACTATATTGATTTAAAGGCGAATTGCGGAAAGCAAAACCCTCGATTAAGCGATCAAACTGATTTGCTGAAAATCCTCCTCCGCATATTTCGCTGTAGTAAGACATTGTGTTTGTCATCTGAGGTGCAAATTGCATGCCATTTGCATCCGTTAAGATTCCAGTGTAAGAACAGCCGTTAACAGTTGCTCCAGACATTCCGTAGGGGTCAGCAGGCGTATCACACAGAAAATCACCCGTTGTGGTACAATTAGCCCCATTCCCCCTTGTTACGAGCTCGCGGGTAGTTACATCATTGTTTTGATTTCCTCTAAAAGTGTGTAAAAGGTTGAAGTAATGTCCAAACTCATGAGTCAGCGTTCTGCCTCCGGAAATTATCGAAGAGTTTGTGATGAAAATACGGTTAGAGGCGGCTATCGGAGATGGGTAGTAAGCGTACCCGGCAGCATTAAACCCGTAGGTAAACACAATGCTATTGGTGACGTAGAGGTTTACCGCATTACTTACATCATTATCACGACACAGGCTTTCTTCTTCCTGATCAGCATTGAGATCGTAATAGTTTGTATTGTCTATGTAATCTATATCAGGGAGTAAGTAGAACTGAACATTTATGGATTTGAACACCTGATTGAGCTCCATAAAGGATTCCATGAATCCTGCCTGATCAAACGATGTTATACCAGAATTGCTCCGTAGTATGTGAAGTTTGATTGGCACTGAATTTATACCTGCCATTACGTACTGAGCCTTCGGATTTATAAGAGTTCCGGTTCGGGGATACTCTAAAAAAGGTATAACTTCATTGGCACACGAGCCTCCAATCTGTTGTTCCTGCGAAAACGAAGTAGTTTGCAGAAAGATTATTATAAGTAGTAGTATGATTTTTTGCATACTATTTCTTCTGATGTTTCATAGATATATTTTAACTACACGGCTCTTTTGTATTAGGCACATGACAATAAATGTGCCATTATCTACATATATAGGTGCAAACTATGCACGTCTTTTTTTTAATAAGGATATAATGCAAAAAAGTACGAAGATGTACAATTCTTCAACTTTTGCATATAAACTATTGGGGTTTATATTCCCCAAAACCAACTATTGTATGATTTTAAGAAATTTGAACACGACACATATTTTAGCTCACGAAATAGCAAAACGCCCAAAGAAGTTTTTAGATGACCTTCATGTGATAAAAGTCTAATTGTTTCGTAAATTCTTGTTCGGTTAAATTAGAATTAGTCATCCATTACGCACGATAATAAGTAAATATTACAACTGCTTGCTTCACCAAAACGAAAGTATCTTCCCGAATCACCCTAACTTTGATTTGCTATATTGGGTAAAACGCTACATTAAACGTTGGCATGATAAATTCAACCACACAAAAAGAAAAAGCGAGATCCCCTGAAAAGGAAATCTCGCTTTCGCTCTATTCTATGTTGCCTCTTTTTAACTTCTCCCTCCTTGCATACCTTCGTCATCGCCGCCGCCTTTTAGGTCATCATTGTCAACAGACTTTCTTCTTTTGAATAATCGACCACCTTTTGCATCCATTTTTCCGAAACTGTATTGGAAATCAACCCGGATGCTCCGGCGATAAATGTTACGCACGCTTTCTTGCGTAAACGAGAAATCCGGGCTGGTATTATCTTCAAAATTAGACCTGATTACAATTGCCTTGGCAAGTGGGTTTTCAAAACCAAAACCTACGCTTCCTTTCTTATTCTTAAAGTCTTTTTTGACCGAGAACGTGTGGAAATTAAACGCTCCCCGCAAACCTTGCAATGTTACCGTAGGCGAACGCAGGAAACCAAAGAACTGTGCTCCCCAACCGTTTTTGAAACTGTAAGAAGCGTTGGCGTTGTAACTAAAGTTCCAACCTTCGTTTGACAACACACGATTGTCTAAGTAAACGTAGTACGCATTAAAGCCACCACCGATACGCATCTTTTTCGTTGGTTGTAATTGTACTGAAATATTAGAACCAATATTGCGATCAAGACCGATATTACCGTAAGTAGTCCGGGTAATATCCACGCCTTCTTCCCGAATAATATCTTGCACTTGCGTGATACTATTGTCTGTCATACGGTGATAGACCGAAACATTTATTGAGTTAGATTTAATGTAAGTATTATAATTCAATTCAAACTGATCAACCAGTTCGGGATTCAGTGTCGGTCTTCCGAAACTAATATCCTGCGGATTTGAGTAATCAATGAATGGATTCAGGAATCGGATGGAAGGACGCTGAATACGCTGCGTGTAACTCAACCTGAACTGATGAACTTTGTTGAACTTCTTGGTAAAATTGATACTTGGCAGGAAGTTATCGTAGTTCGGTATTTCTGCGTCGGGTACGTCTTTAAAATCCGCATTTATCAATGTACGCTCAAAACGCACACCCGCCTGAAGCCCGAAGTCCTTCGGTAATTGAACCGTAAACGAAGAGTAACCAGCAACTACGTCTTGATCATAGTTCAGAAAATTTTCCCGATCAGGTCTTCTGACGTATTGATTGTCCCTAAATTCACTGAAAGTACCGTCAGACGTTACTGTCCGGAGAATCCCTTTCGCTCCCATTTCCCATTTTGCTTTTTTCCCAAGCGGCTGCACGTAATCCAACTGAAGGGTTACTTCACGGTCAATTCCGTCGTTAAAACTGCGTTCAAAGGCAACATTATTTAGCTTGGAATCAAAGTTCTCAATGCGGTTATTTTCGCTCCACTGAGCCAAAATATTAAATTCCTGATCGGGGTTTTCAAATTTCTTGATGTACGTAAAATCAACGGTATTGGTTACGTTATCGCGGTTGTTGTCAACAAAACGCTCAAACTGCCGCACAATCTGCTTATCAGCATCTTTGGTCGTAGTATTCTGCGTTCCTTCCGAGCGGGAATTCCCGAAGCGGTTGCGGTAAGCCAGTGTAATGGAGTTTTTCTTGTTGAAATCATAATCAAACGTAACGGCGTAATTGGCGTAATTCCGCCACGAATCGTTATTGTCTAATTGCTCTAAGAAAGTGGGCGTTCCGTTCACAAAACTTGTCCGGTTGTTATAACCGTCGGTACGTACGTTGTACGAATATCTGCCACCACCTTGCAGGGAAATTCCCCATTTCTTGTCACGAAGACTCAAGTTTCCGAAGCCAAAAGAGCCCAAGTAACCCACACCGAGTGATACGTTTCCGGTAATTCCCGCCAAAGTATTTTTCTTCGTTATTATATTAATAATACCTGCTGTGCCTTCGCCGTCGTATTTGGCACTCGGCGAGGTGATAACTTCTACAGATTTGATTTCGTCAGAAGGTATTTGCCGAAGAGCATCCGCCACACTTGAAGCAAATATGGACGATGGTTTGTTATCTATCAATACCCGAATATTCTGACTTCCCCGCATCGAAACGTTGCCGTCAAGATCAACGGTGAGCATCGGCACTTTGCGAAGTACGTCTTCCGCTGTTCCGCCGCGGTTAGTAATGTCTTTATCGGCGTTGTAAACCAGTTTATCAATCCGATTTTCTACCAATGAAGATTGTCCGGTAACTTCCACTTCGTCCAAAATCTGAGTTTCACCCGTCAATTTGACGTTCCCCAAATTCTGGTTTTTATCCGACATTTTAATATTTTCTATCGACATCGGCTTATAACCCACAAACGATACGACGAGTTTGTAAGTACCTGATTTGACTTCTTCAAACTTGAACTTTCCTTTTTCGTCTGTTAATGTTCCGTCAATCGGTTTTCCGTTGATCCACAACCCAACAGCCGCAAATTCGACCGGGCTTTGCGAAACCGAATCAACAATAACACCTTCCAGTTTATGCGTTTGCTGAGCGTGCGATAAAACGCTGAACGCAAACAGAAAGGTTAATAAAAGTGTATTTTTTTTCATGTGTAATAGTAATTGTAAATAAAAACGACTGCCTTTTTTGTAATGTAAGACAACCAGCTAACGTAAAAGGTTAGTTGGTTCTTTCAAGCTTTAGACATTGTAGATAAAATCCCAAGATTTTGCGACATCCGATTTAATATCTCCGTTCCTCACTTCTTTTTTTGGTACGATGGAATAGTTTTTTCTGTGGTATAACCAAAAATAATCATAACATGAAAAAAGATAATAATACATTGGCTCACGTTGAGCCCACCGAAACAGAAAAAACCGAAGCTTCCCAACACCTCGCGGATGAGGATATGAATAAGGCAACCGAAGACCCGCCGAAGAAGGCAGAGGGTTTGAAGGAAAGTTACGAAATGGCAGAATCTAACAAGAAATAAATCAGCCATTCACAATAAATAGTATTTCTCAACATAAAAGTTATAGCCATGAAAGATTACAAAAACGATAACAGAACCAGTCAGGAAATTGATGAAGAACGTGTGATACAAACTAATTCTAATTTAGGATTAGTAGATGCCCGGCCGGGGGAAAGTACCCTTCAGACAGGAACAAAAAACCACAGCAACAAATTAGATCACGCTTACAGCATTGAAGATGATTTGAAAGCGGTTGACCCTGACGCTATATTATCCACCGAAGAATTGAAAAAGACATTGGAATTGGAAAACGAAGGTTTGCACTTGGACACTAAGACTTCAAAGCCGAAAGAACAGTAAGAGCAGTAAGGCTTGCGGAAACGCAGGTTTATTTAGGAGGGGTATCGTGCTTTATTGTGCGATACCCTTTTTAATGTCCGCCATTCAGCTAAAAACCAGAGAATTAAGCAATATTCTTGCTACTTTTCTGTTTTTTTGCGTACAAATAACGGAGTATATTCAAATATGCCCTTACCTAAAAACTCACAGAACTTAATATGAAAACGACAAGAGGATTTTTTTATACTTTGGTTTCAATACTAACCGTATTTACCGTCACTTCTTGCTGGCAAAACAAAAGCCCCGAAGACTTACCCCGACTAAAAAAAGCGTTTCAGTCGCAGGTAGCATCTTTTGAGAAGAAAAAAGAGCAGGCCAACGATAACGTTATTGACAGTATGGAATCGCTTGGAGCGTTGAAAGATGCCCTTGAAGGAGCGAAAAACGAAGACAAAGAATTTGCCAAAGTTTACGGCGATTGGGAAAAAGTAGATAAGCGGGTACGCAGCCTGAACAAAGAGTATGAAGACCTGAAAACTAAAGCCGAAAAACTATTTACGGCAATGGAAGAACAATCCAACGGTCTTGCCGACCCTAAGAATAAAGCAGATTTGTTGCGAGCCATCAAGTCTGCCCGAACAAAATACAACGGCACGTTGGTAAATACCTCAAAAGCCATTGAGAAGTTACGCGTTTTGCACGGTGATGCCGTTGACGTAGTCAAAGCCCTTGAAGTAGCGGTTGCCCTCAACTCTTTTGACAATATCAATACTCAACTTGAAAGCATCGAATCTCGCGTGGGCGACATAATGAGCGAACTAAATGTAGCCGTGGTAGAAAGTAAGAAATTGTATGAGAAGCGGTTGGATGAGTTAGAGTAGTTTTTTTAAAGCTACAGAAAAGGTTGTCTTTACATATACAAACTGCATAAAAAAT
>JBLHXN010000189.1:0-5610 GCA_047630355.1 Spirosomataceae bacterium
TGCCGCCTGCGAATACTGCATTGATACGCTTAAAGAAACGGTGCCTATCTGGAAAAAAGAATACTTCCAAGACGGCGAAGTCTGGGTGTCGGCTACGCCGTGAATTGATTAATACTTTCTAAGAGCTTTTTTGTTTCAAGTAGTTCAGTTATTTCATTCTCTATATGTGAAGTATCTACATTGGGCAATACTCCATTTTTTATACGTCTAATATGAAGTTTTTTGAATTTTATAAATGCTATTATGTAGCTTAGGTGTTGTTCATATGAAAGGTTATACTTCAAAACTTCAAATAGCTGTCTTCTCGTCGTCTCATCTAAAATTAAATTATCAGATTCTGCTTCTCGATCATTAATTAAGTTTGAGATTAGTATTAAAACACCTCTTAGTTTTTTGAAGTAGAGATTAATATCATATCGTGAAGTGAGTGCATCTGAATAACTATCTACAAATGATTCTAAGTCCCTATGAGTTCCTCCCCTAATAGACTCTCGCCAATTTTCCATCGTGTTAATAAACCTTTGAATATGATTCTTCCAGAAGCTTAGTGCGTCATTGTTGTCAGATTGAGTATTTAGAAAATTTGAAGCATTAAAACTCTCTACTTGTTTGTAGATAATATTTGTAATTCTGTTTACAGTAAATTCTAAACGCCCAAGTCTGAGCTCTTTACGTTGATTTTGTAAATCTTCTCTTTGGAGAGTCAAAGCTCGGTAAAAAAGTATTACACTTACTAAAGACCATAATGACCCAACTACTCCTCCAATAAAGTCACCTACTTGACCTGTGGCGTTCATATTGATATTGCCTTTTCCACGTATGCTGTAATCATCCAAGTACAGGAAGGTGATGAAACAGATAAAAACTATGAAACCAATTGCGGTAAAACCAAACGCGATTCTAATAAGGTTTTTGTTTACGAACTGACTGATTTTTTTCATTGAATGAAGTATTGTTTAAGAGCAAATATATTCTAATATTTCCTGCTGTTTGCATTGTTTATTACATTTGAGAATCAGTTAGTTAAACTTCTTTCTTAACATCTAATAATAATGTCCGTTCATTCCAAAATAAAACGCATCACTACCCAAACGCTCAAGCAGTTTAAAGACGAAGGCGTCAAAATTGCCTGTCTGACTTCTTATGATTTTTCGATGACAAAAATCGTGGACGAAGCGGGTATTGACTTGATATTGGTTGGAGATTCTGCCTCAAATGTTATGGCGGGACACGAAACCACACTGCCGATAACGCTCGATCAAATGATTTACCACGCTCAATCGGTGGTTCGGGGAGCTACCCGTTCGTTGGTTGTGGTGGATTTGCCGTTTGGCAGTTATCAGGGCAATTCGGAAGAAGCTCTTCGCTCGGCAATCCGTATCATGAAAGAGTCAGGCGGACACGCCGTGAAAATGGAAGGCGGCATCGAAATCAAGAAATCTATCGAACGCGTTTTAAGTGCTGGAATTCCCGTTATGGGGCATTTGGGGCTTACGCCGCAATCTATTTACAAATTCGGAACGTACACCGTTCGGGCAAAAGAAGAGGAAGAAGCCGAGTTGTTGAAATCAAATGCGTTGATGTTGCAAGAGCTGGGTTGTTTTGGAGTTGTCTTAGAAAAAATACCTTCTCATTTGGCTTCTGAAGTAACCGCTTCCCTCGAAATTCCGACCATCGGAATCGGAGCTGGAAACGCCTGCGATGGACAAATACTCGTTGTCCACGATATGCTGGGAATCAATAAAGATTTCTCGCCACGCTTTCTCCGCCGCTACGCCGATCTGCACGCCGAAATGATGAAAGCATTCACCAATTACATCACCGACGTAAAATCCTCCGACTTCCCGAATGAGAAGGAGAGTTATTGAAAAGTGAAATGGAAAAGAATATTTACGTAATTGCTGGTTGTAATGGAGCGGGAAAAACAACGGTTTCATTTACAATCCTACCTGAGATCTTGGGTTGTAAAGAATTTGTGAATGCCGATGAAATTGCTCGAGGTTTATCTCCTTTTTAGCCCGAAAAAGTTGCCTTTGACGCAGGCAGGATAATGCTCAATCGTATGGATGAACTTATGAGTAATGACGAGAGTTTTGCTTTTGAAACTACTCTCGCCACAAAAAGCTATCGCAGTAAAATCGTTAAAGCTCAAATAAATATGAAGATAACTTTAAAATAATAGATTTTTCCTACTTTCGGAATGTGCTAAAAAGGGAACCCTACATTACCTCGCCACCATTTTCTCAAACAACAGCGTCAACGCAGGTTCAGCACGTCCGGCGGCGGCAATAATTTGTTCGATGCTCACTTTTTGTAACGTTTCTGGAATACAAACGTCGGTTATGATAGAAACCGCAAAGACCGGAATGCCCATTTGTACCGCCATAATCACTTCCGGCACGGTACTCATTCCCACGGCGTCCGCTCCGAGGTTTCGCACTAATCGGTATTCTGACTTCGTTTCAAGTTGCGGCCCCGTCACGCCAATGTAAACGCCTTTATTTACATTGGAAATGCTATTTTCTTCGATAATCCGTTCTGCTTTTTTGAGTAACACTTTACTGTAAGGTTCGCTCATATCGGGGAAACGATTTTCCATAATATTCTCCCCGATTAACGGATTTGTGGGCAGTAATAAACTAATATGATCTTCAATGAGCATCAAGTCACTTTCCTGATACTCAGGATTCACGCCTCCGGCTGCGTTAGAAATTAGCAACTGTTCAATTCCCAATAACTTCATTATCCGAACCGGATACGTCACTTGCTGCATGGAGTAGCCTTCGTAGTAATGAAAACGCCCCTGCATACACACGATTGGACTTCCCGATAAATACCCGAAAATCAATTTACCCGAATGAGATTCAACCGTCGAAACGGGGAAGTGGGGGATGTCCTGATAATTAAGTTGGTGTTTGATGTCAATTTTATCGACTAGCTTTCCCAACCCTGTGCCAAGAATAATCCCGTACTTTGGTGAAAATCCGGCAATTTTATCTTTAATATACTTTTCTGTTTCTGTTAATTTCTCTAACATATTTGGCCATAATTTTTCTTTCAAAGATAAAACGGATTTCAACTTTTTGATAATTACAAGTGGCTCATTTTGTACTGACAGTCTAAATAAGTAATATTGATACCCTTTGCGTACGAAATCTTCGAATAACTCAGATGAATTTTGCTCCTTATCCGCTCGTCAGACACTTTCTATGCTTTGCGGCGGGCATTGGTGGATATTTATTTACGGATTATTTTGATAGCAATTTTTACGTTGCCTTCGGGATAGCACTTGCGGGATTAATCTTATTCACTCTAAAATTTACGCAACGCCTAATTCGGGGCGTATTGGTCTGGCTACTATTTTTTCTCTCCGGTTGGATGTTAACCTTTCAAAGCACCCCGTCGAACGAACTTACGCATTATATCCACCAATCAGAGTTTGAATATTACCAAGCAGTTATTACTTCTAATACCGAGGTAAAACCTAAGACTTACAAAGTTGCCGCTGAAGTACAAGCATTGAAAGTTAACGGTGAATGGCAGTCAGCCAACGGAAAAGTTTTACTTTATTTTCCGTTAGACATCGCCGAAAAACCGCTGTACGGAGATGTATTTCTGGTAAGAGCCATGCCACGTGACGTAGAAGCCCCTAAAAACCCCTACGAATTTGACTACCGCACTTACTTATCCCGGAAAGGTATTTACGCTCACCATTTTTTACGTGAAAACGACTTCGAGAAAATAGAGACTGTAAATCCGGGCTTCATATACGGAATTGCCAATCAGGCTCGTATGAAGGGGAACAGCATTTTTCGTGAGTCTTTAAAAGAATCAGGAACGTACTCAATCGCTGATGCAATGGTCTTGGGTTTACGTGATGAACTGGACCGTGATCTTCGGGGAGCGTACGCCGCCGCCGGGGCGGTGCATATCTTAGCCGTTTCGGGAATGCACGTTGGTATCGTGTTCTTGTTGTTGCAGTTCATTTTCGGTCAACGAAGAAATAGTAAAAACAAACGTACAAAGGCGTGGTTCGCTGTGCTTGTTATCACTTGCCTGTTTGCTTACGCTCTATTGGCAGGCTTATCTGCGTCGGTGGTGCGGGCTACGGTAATGTTCTCGTTTATCCAATTAGCTCCGCTGTTCAAGCGGGAGCAAAATATTTTCAACACGTTGGCTCTATCCGCGATTTGCTTGCTGTGTTGGAATCCTTATTGGTTACTGGATGTCGGGTTCCAATTATCTTACGTTGCAGTCTTCGGAATTGTACTTATATACCCGCACGCCAATCGGTTAATTTTTCCGCAAAATCTGATACTGCGTTGGCTGTGGCAAATATCGGCGGTGTCGTTTTCGGCTCAATTATTCACTTTCCCGCTGAGCATTTACTATTTCCATCAATTTCCGAATTACTTCCTGCTGACTAATCCGCTGGTAACTATTGCGGCTATTGCCATTATGCCACTCGGATTATTCCTTCTCGCGTTGCATTCTGTGCCATATATAAATAATGTACTCGCTTTATTTTTAGAAAACACTATCCACACGCTAAATAAAACAGTTTTTTTTATAAACGATTTGCCAAATTCGGTGTCAACAGGCATTTCTATCTCTGGCTTAGAAGTTATATTGTTATACAGTGTAATAGTTTGCTTTGTACTATTCTTCCTGAACAAAGGCTTAAAATCGCTCGTTTTTGCTTCCGTTGTAATTGTCACTCTTTGCGGATGGAACATAATCGAGGATTCGCGGCAAAGTAAACACCGGGAAATGACCCTACACTTTATCCCTAAAAAATCAGGTATAACGCTACTTGATGGAAAACATGCGGTTTTCATTTCAGATAATTCTATAAAGCAAGATCCGAGACTGTACGACTTTCATCTAAAGAACTATTACGATAGTAAAGGTATTACAAATTTTGAAGTCTTTAATCCAGACTCCTTATCTGCTGTTATTAATATCAATTTTGAAAAGTTTGATCTGACATGGGTGCGGGAGCAACCCAACAAAATAGTGTCTGACCCAGCTTCGGTATTATTAATTTCAAACAACGCCATCAAAAACTTATCTGAAAACTTCCGGAATAAGCTCCCAACTCATATAATCATTGATGACTCTAATAAAAAGTACGTTGTCGAGAAACTTACTACGCAGGCTTTGAGGCTGAATATTAAGGTGACTTCGCTTTACGAACAAGGTTCTTTCACCATCGGAGAATAAAACTTTCTCAGGATAAATGACTTAAGGTTCTTACTTTCAGTGAGTTAGTTTTTATGGGTAATAAAAGGCTAATTATTTTACGGGAAAGGTTGTGCGTATGTGGATTCTTTGGTTACCTTTGCATCCCGCAATTAAGGAAGCGGTTAAGTTATTTGGTTTGTCGGAGGAGAGGGTTTGGGGTTTACGAAAAAAGGTTTTAAAATTTATTTTCGTTTTCTTTTGTGTTTTCAAATTTTTCTTCTACCTTTGCACTCCCATTAAGAACGAAAGTTTAATCGGGAGTCGAAACGACAACAAGTTATTTGTTTTAAGGGGTCATCGTTTAGTAAGATGGTTCACTAATTTGGTCAGGTTTTTTTATGTCAGCCGTTGGGTTACATACGATAT
>JBLHXN010000190.1:0-5603 GCA_047630355.1 Spirosomataceae bacterium
TTTGTTCGAAAGTCTGATACGCTTCCGCTAATAATGGAAATACATTCTTGTTATCGTCCGTTGCTTGTCGGAAAAAGTTATTATTAAATTCAACTATTTCAAACGCACTGCGGTAATTAGTTGTCAATGAAACCGGATCTAAAAATTGATTGGCGGTCATTAACTGATCTACTTGAAAAACGGATAACAACGGGTTGTCTAATAGTTTACCTAAGTTTCTGTTGAAAAGGTGAACAATCAATTCCATTTTTCCGCCCCGCCATCGGTAAATCGACTGCTTAGCATCGCCCACCACAAGGTTGAAATGGTTTCCCGCTAACGCATTTTCAATCAAAGGTAGTAGATTGTAAAATTGCATATCCGACGTATCCTGAAATTCATCAATCAGGATATGGTTGAATTTCTCGCCCAGGCGTTCGTAAATAAAAGGAACGGGTTCGGATAAGACAATTTGCAAAATCATGCGATTGAACTCCGCCAGATAAACCTGATTGTTTTCGGTAAGTACGGCGTCAAACTCCTCCTTTACTTTTTTGAGTAAAGCGAGTTTATACATATCACCTGAGAGAATCTCCAGTAAAGTGTATTTCGCAGAATGCTCTTCCCGCAATTCTTCCAGCTCATTAACCGCAGAAATAACCTGTGATTTTATACTCTCAAATCGCTCAATTATTGGTGCAGGAGTTTTTTTGGTGAACCATTTGTCTTGTTCTACTGCCGCTCTAATCCGGCTACCGTACTCTTTTGTGATGTCATCTTGTAAACCACCAATGTAGGAAGCCACGCCACTCGCTTTGCCGTAAGAAAAATCTAAAATAGAAATTCCTTGCTCTTCAATTAGCCGTTGCGTTTCGGCGGCCTTTTCTTTGATAGTTTGTTCAAACCATTTGGTGAAAATTCTGATTTTTTTGTGAATCTCCCGAAAGTCTTCAATCTTTAAATCGTTCAATTTTGAAACCAACGGATAATATTGATCCTTCAACATATCGTCACTGAATGCAGCGAGGTCAGCTGGCATTGTGTTCCAACTTTTTCCGTCTTCCGCCTTGTCGAGGGCGAAATTTTCAAGCATTCGGGTAATGTCCTTGTGTTCTGCACCACCCGCTTTTGTAAATAGTCTTTCTACGGCTTCAAGCATCACCGTATCTTTATCCAGTACAATTTCGTAGTTGAATGGTAAATTTAAATCATCGGTGAATGCACTGACGAGTTGGTTTACAAAACTGTCGATTGTCTTGACGGAGAAATCCGAATATTCGTGAATAATCTGATGGAAAACCGCTGCTGCTCGTTGTTGAATTACCGTGTCGTCAATAGGTTCATCGACTTGAATTTCGTCTGCAACCTCCCGGAACATTCCCCAAAATTTTGAGGATTCGCCGAAGCCATCGCTGCCAAAGTCTTTGAGTGCCGCTAAAATGCGACTTTTCATTTCATTGGCGGCATCGTTTGTAAACGTGATGGCTAGAATATTTCGTACGTAAGATGGTTTTGGTTGCGATAAAACCAGTTTCAAATACGCCCGGGTAAGCGTGTAAGTTTTCCCGGAACCGGCAGACGAGCTATAGACTTTAAATTGCGACAAAGTATTGGAGTTTTGTGTTCAAATGTAAGGATTTACCTAAACTTCCTGATTAAATACGTCAATACTTTGCTAGGAAAGTTAAGGTTTGGGTAATCAGTGGGAAAATTCAGAATTGTTCGAGTGGATTTGGTTTTGTGTAAGATTGGTAAAATCGGTGAAATACTTTTTCTTTGAAAAGCCTTCCCTTTGTGTATTTACGAAAATTTGCTCCATTCGTAATCGGGGAGTAAGTATTGCCCAATGTTTTGATTTATTCCAATAGTTTTCAATTAATTGCTCTACTTTTTGCATTTTGGAATAGCTGGCTAATTCGGCCTCAATGCTCTTTGGAATCGAAATTAACGGTAAAAGGTAAATAGCCGTAATATAAACCCCAATGGAAGTCAATATGTAAATCGTTGTCCACCAATGATATTTCGTATTGCCCCGAAGTATTTAAGGTGATTTTGATAAGTTCGTTTTTTGGTAGTTTTTTAAAGCTTTTATCAACGGTGCTGAATTTGCAATTCTCTTCTAAAAGTACCCGCATTCCTTCGACAGCGGAGTCTGGGTGGAAGAGGAAATCCATGTTGCTGAGCTCACGGAGTTGCGTATTTTCGTAAAGTTCCTGTAAAAAAAGAACACCTTTGTATGGAATAACATTTAATCCTTTTCCTCGAAAAATCTGCAATAATCGGTTAACTTCGTACGTGTATTTTGGGCTGACAAAAGTTTGAGTTTGAATATAAATTGCTAACTCTTCTTTTACTGAACCTGGCAGTTTGTATTTGTTACTTTCTTAAAAAAACTGGTATAAAACCGGACGGATGCTGTGAAACCAAAGCTTTTTTGTAGAACTTTAAAATCTACCGGATAAACTTCGGAGTTTTTCTCGTTCATTAACTCGCTTTTTATGACTTGGATAAAGACGAGTATCTCGGGTGAAAGCATGGTTAGTTTTTTGGCGTGTAAAATAACGAGTTACCAAGAAGCTCCATCGGAGCTAAACCTTAGTGGCAAAGAGTAGTGTCCGGTAATCTTGAAGTGCCGTCGGCACGACACATTTTGACAACTACGTAAATTTACGCTGTTGCATTCGTTTTGATAAGTAGATTTGTAATAAAAGTAAGTTAAAAGTTCTAATCTTAGGTCTTATCATTATATGACAATATCCATTTTAGGCTGCGGGTGGTTGGGTCTACCGTTGGCAGAAAGCTTGACGGCGAAAGGATTCACCGTAAAAGGAAGCACGACTTCGGCGGAGAAAATAAACGATTTAAAAATCGCCGGTATCAAGCCATTTTTGTTAAAACTCGAACCTGAATTAGAAGGAGAAAACGTTGACGATTTCTTTGATACCGATTTGCTTTTTATAAATATCCCGCCTGGTTTACGCGTAAACTCTCCCGATTATTATTTGAGTCAGCTTGCTTCATTGGTGAAGGCAGTAAGTACTTCCACAGCTCAAAAAATCATTTTCATCAGCACAACTTCGGTTTATTCTGAACTAAATCGGGAAGTGACGGAAGCCGATGCAAACGAAGAGCATCCACTATTTAAAGCCGAACAATTTATTTTAGAAAACACAAAAGATAAACAGGTTACTATTCTTCGTTGCGGCGGGTTAATGGGTTATGAGCGTATTCCAGCGAAGTATTTTGCGGGGAAGAAAGGTTTAACTACTGGCGATATTCGGGTAAACTACGTTCACCGAAATGATGTAATTGGTATCGTGAAAATGATTATTGAAAATGATATATGGGGTGAAACGTTTAACGTCGTTTCTCCCGAACACCCGACCCGAAAAGAAGTTTACGAAAAAGCTTGTCGTGAACACAACTACGAAATGCCTGAATTTGTAACTCCCAAAGAACCGCACGATTTCAAAATTGTCAGCCCGCAGAAATTATTGGATTTTACTGATTATGAGTTCAAATACGCTAACCCGTTGGACTTTTATTATAAGCGGAAAGAGAGGTAATTCAAAGAAAATTAGTGAACGCAAACCGCTTGATGCTTTCGCCAGTTAATGAAGTAAGAAGTTGCCATTAAAACCGCTCCGATAATGACAAAAGGAGTTTCGAAACGATGCTCCACAACAAAAACTCCAACGAAGCTAAAGAGGGTAGAAGCAGCAAGTAATAATAAAGGTTGCTTGTTTCGGTGTAAGCGGAAATCTTTAATAAGCAGGAACAGAGCTAAAACCACACTCCCGAATATTAGATAATGTTCGGCGGTTTCGTCAATCACAGATTCTCCTAAAAATGGTAGGGCGGTAACAACAAAAGGCATTGCTAAGCAATGAATTGTGCAAAGGAAAGAAAGCCAAACGCCCGTTTTATGTAAACTCTTTGTACTCACCTGGATTTTGTTTATGAAACAATGTTGCAAATATAACACTAAATGCAATAATGTTGCAAATAGTTCGGCTAATCTTTAAATAGTATAATAGTATGCTTGCATAATACTTTTAAACTCTTTAGATTTGCATAATGTTATGCAAGCATACTGTTTTATTCAGTTGAAAATTTCATTTAATTAAGAATGGAGCACAATAATCGCCTTAACCGGAATATTGCTCAATTAAAGCGTGTTCCCGCATTTATGCGTTCGTGGATGCTTGATCGTAGCATAGGTAAGGTGGTAAAGTTTGTTGGAACAGCGGGTATTCATTTTGAAACTATGACTTGTAATGAGGTCGTAATTACACTTTCAAACAAACAAAAAGTTCAGAACCACATCGGGCAGATTCATGCTGCTGCCACCACGCTCATGGCTGAAACGGCTACGGGCATGGTGGTTGGGATGAACATTCCGGACGATAAATTGCCGCTGATGAAAAATCTCAGTGTAAAATTTATTAAGCGGGGCCAAGGCAAGCAATGGACCGTTGCTACGTTATCAAACGAACAAATCAAATTAGTCAGAGAAATGCCTAAAGGCGATTTACTCGTTCCTGTTAAAGTTACTGACGAAACGGGTGAGGAAGTTATTATTGCTGAAATGAATTGGGCGTGGATAACAAAGTGATTTACAATCAATATTGGTTTTGTAGTTAGCCAAAACTGAACTAACTTTTATCTACTGAAAACTATCAACTATATTTAAACTATATGAAAAGAACCATCAAAAAAGTAGCCGTCCTTGGAGCCGGAATCATGGGAAGTAGAATTGCGTTGCATTTTGCCAATATTGGCTGCGACGTTTTACTATTGGACATGGTGCCTCGTGAACCCAATGATGCAGAGAAAGCTAAAGGATTGGATATATCGAGTCCGTTTGTACGTAATCGCATCGTGAACGATATGTTCAAAGCAGCTGTACAAGCCAGCCCGTCACCTATCTATTCTCCAAAATCTCTTGAAAGAGTTTCCTTAGGGAACTTTGACGACGATATGGTGAAGATAAAAGACGTTGACTGGATTATTGAGGTGGTGGTAGAGCGGTTAGACATTAAGCAGCTTATTTACGGAAAGGTTGAAGAACACCGCAAGCCTGGAACACTCGTCTCGTCAAATACTTCGGGTATTCCGATCCATTTGATGTCTGAAGGACGTTCGGATGATTTTCAGGAACACTTTTCAGGAACGCACTTTTTTAACCCACCGCGTTATTTACGTTTATTAGAGGTTATTCCCGGACCAAAAACAAAGCCCGAAATCATCGACTTTATGATGAGTTACGGTGACTTGTTTTTAGGTAAACAAACCGTTTTGTGCAAAGATACTCCGGCGTTCATCGCCAACCGTTTGGGTATTTATGCCATGGTGCAAACTATCCGCACGGCCTCCGAAATGGGCTTAACTGTTGAAGAAGTTGATAAATTGACTGGTCTGGTAATCGGCCGTCCAAAATCTGGAACATTCCGCTTATCAGATGTTGTAGGATTGGACACCACGGTAAATGTCTGCGAAAATCTGAAAGAAACATTGACGGATGACGAATCTGTGATGCAGTTTGAACTGCCAGATTTGATGCAAAAATTGATGGACAATAACTGGCTCGGCGATAAGACCGGACAGGGTTTCTACAAGAAGAC
>JBLHXN010000191.1:0-5587 GCA_047630355.1 Spirosomataceae bacterium
CTTTGAGTTTTTTCTTTGCTTGCATTAGCTGCCACGTGGATTCTCCCACAATGGCTACCAAATGGTGAAAGCCTTTTTCGTCGCTCCAGGCAGGTTCAGGAATTGTCGTGTCAATAATAAATGCGTCTGAAATGCCAGGCAAGGCTTTGATTTCTGCTTCGTTAAAATTCTTGACTTTCATGCCAAATGCCGGGGGGTGCTCAATCATGGCGAGCTTCATGCCCTCCCGCTGAATATCTAAGCCAAACATCGGTATTCCCGTGACGATTTTCTTTCCGTCCACGTTTTTCTGGCTTGTTCCTATCAGTTTGAAGTCTTCAATACTTTTTAGCTCTACTTCTTCCGGCACTTCAATCCCAACCGCTTTGGCGGCTAAATCGCCGTAAGTGGCTTTTTTCGTTCCCGCTTTATCGGTTACAATTCCGTTACTGGCGGTCAGGTTTTGAACGGGAATATTCCACTCGTTAGCTGCCGCTTGCATAAGCATTGCCCGGGCGGTTGCTCCCGCCATTCTCAACGCATTCCAGCTTAACCGGATAGATAAGCTACCGCCGGCAAATTGGTTTTGGTAGATACCCGTATTTAAAGGTGCTTGCTCAACGGTGACATTTGCCCACGGAATATCAAGTTCCTCGGCTACGATCATTGGCATGGAAGTTCGTACATTTTGACCAATTTCAGGATTTGGAGAATAGATAGTGACCATCCCATTCGTACCCAATTTTATGTAGCCGTTGATTTCAAACCATTCTTCAGGTACTTCAACCCCATCAAGAGTAGCTGCTTTTACGCCGTTCAGCCAACTAAAGCCGATGAGTAAACCTCCGGTAGCTGCCGCAGTTACTTTCAAAAAAGAACGTCTATTGTGTTGTGTTTTTATCTTTTTCATGAGTTGAATGTTTTACGAGTTGGCGGCAGTTTTAATGGCTTTTTTTATTCTTGTATAAGTACCACATCGGCAAATATTGCCCTGCATTGCATCATCAATATCCTGATCTGAAGGGTTGGGGTTCTCTTTGAGTAGAGCGGTGGCACTCATAATCTGCCCCGCCTGACAGTAACCACACTGCGGCACGTCGAGCTCCAGCCACGCTTTTTGAATCTTATTCATCTCCCCACCTTCGGCAATACCTTCTATGGTAGTGATGCTTTGACCATCCACCGCCGAAACCGGATAAACGCATGACCTCATTGCCGTTCCGTCTATGTGAATAGTGCAAGCACCGCATTGTGCTATACCGCAACCAAACTTGGTTCCGAGCATTTTTAGATTATCCCGTAACACCCACAAAACGGGCGTGGTTGGATCGGCTTCTACTTGGAATACCTTGCCGTTGATTTTTAAGTTGTATTGTGCCATGTTATGTAAAGAGTGATGTATTTACTGCAATGAAATTAAAAGGATGAATAAGTCTTTTTTTATCAGTACCAGAAACCGAGGAAGTTAATTTATAGGACAGAAAAGTCGGCTTGTTTTATCTTTAAATGGGTAAGCCTGCTAAAAAGTTAATACAATAGCCGTGGATAAAGTTACTAATTTTATTTCGTTGGATTCCAGTTTTTTTGAAAGGCGTATGTTAGTTCGCTTGCGAGAGATGGATTTTGTAACGCTATATTTTGCGTTTTGTGAGGGTGAACATAAAAAAATCAGCACCTGTTGAGATGCTGATTTGAAAAAATAAACTTCTAAAATTACCGACGAGCTAAAATATCTGGGTTACCGTTAGGATTATTATTGACCGTTCCGCCGTTCGCAATAGTACCCAAAAGTAGCAGGCTGTAAACGTGTGGTGTCGCCATAGACGTTCCGCTGATAGTATTATAGCCACCATCTTTCCAAGTAGAAGTGATTCTTACACCCGGAGCACAGTATTCAATCGGCGGGTTACCGTAGTTTGAAAAACTCGCAAAATTCTTGTTAATATCGTGGGCCGATACCGTATAGATATTTGCACCATTCACTCTAGCTGGTGAATGATTGTTTGCATCGTCAGACTCGTTTCCGGCCGCAAGTGCGAATTTAACACCCGAAACAATCGACGCATTTAGTACTGCCTGATCTAATGCGGTCGAAATACCACCGCCCAAGCTCATATTAGCGGCATCGCCAACTTGACCGTACTGAGCTACGTGATCTACGCCAGCAATAACGCCTGAGTTTGAGCCGCTACCTCTTGCACCCAAAACTTTGACTGGAACTACTTTAGCACCAGCAGCAACGCCGATTACACCGATTGAGTTGTTTAAAGCTGCAACCGTACCTGCCACGTGAGTTCCGTGTCCGTCATCAAAGCCAGTATCTTTTCCTGAAGAGAATGCCGAAAATCCGCGGCTCGCGTCCACGTTTAAGTCTGGGTGAGTCAAGCCAATTCCTGTGTCAATTATCCAAGCAGTTTTCGAAGAACCGTCGGCGGATCCACCGACGCTGGTAATACCCCACGGAGTAGTTTGAGGTGGTGGCGTTCCGCCTCCTCCTGGCTTACCTTTACCCCGCTGTTCTATTGTAATCTCGAAATCGGCCTCGATATAATCAACCTCGCCATCAGCTTGTAATTTCTTAAGTAAACCCGGAGAAAGGGTACACGAAAACCCTTGCAAGGCAGTACTATAAAAATGATCTACGGCGGCATCGTTTGCCCCGTTTTTGGTTAGTAAGCTTAGTACTTTTTCACGAACACGGTCTGGCATACCCTTCATTGTGGGCTCGTTTTTCAAGACAACAATGTACTTGCCGGGAATAATCTTATCGGCGGCAGACATTTCTAAATTGGATGGAGCATTTGGTACAACTGAATTTGTTGTTTCATCAGTACACGCATCAAGCATGAAAAGCATGGATGCAAAAAGGAGGATTTTTTTCATCTGATAAAATTTAGGTAAAGTTATAAATGGTGAAAGTTGATTAGTTTCCCCAATAATCAATTCTAAAAATGCATAAAAGGCGAATTTTTATAAGGTATGTATTGAAATGTCGATAAGTAGTAGGTTCGGATATCTTGCTATGTTTTTATGTGTAAAAGTTGTAATTGTCAGTTGAGGAAAATTGAGTTAGTTGTTCTATGAAAATTAATCTAATTCTACCTAATTTTGTAATTTGAACTTTCATTCACCCAACCCATGCACCCAAAAAAACTCCTCCTCCTAACTCTCTTCCTATTTGTAAACAGCCTAAATGCCGTTTCTCAAACAAAAGCCGATACGCTGAAAGTGCTCTTTGTGGGTAATAGTTACACCTATTATAACAATATGCCGCAGTTGGTTTCGGTGTTGTCAGATAGTACACCTACCAAACTGATAACTCGGAAAAGTACCGTGGGCGGCGTTACGCTCAAAAACCATTGGTTGGGAGAGCGGGGACTGAAAACCAAAGAAATAATTGCTGCTGGCGGTTACGATATTGTGGTGATTCAGGGGTACAGCATGGGTACAATTGACCATCCCGAAGACTTCAAGAAATACAGCCAAGAATTGTGTGATTTCATAAAGGCAAGCGGAGCAAAACCCTACTTTTATATGACGTGGGCACGGGAACGAGTGCCGCAGTATCAGGAAACAATTACGGCAATGTATAATCAGGTTGCCCGTGAAAACGGAGCGGGAATTATCCCCGTCGGGAAGGCGTGGGAATTAGCTCGTCAATTGCGTCCTAACCTCGAATTATTCGTGCCGGATGGTAGCCACCCGTCGGCAATTGGATCGTTTTTGATTGCGTCGGTTTTTACAAAAGCATTTACGGGAGGATTGCCGAAAACGGTACCGAGTCGTTTTACGATTATGGATGCTGACGGCGAGTCAATTTGGTTGATGGCTCCTGACGCGTTGGATATGGTATTTTGCATGAAAGTTGCGGAATCTGTTGTGGGGAAATGAACATGCGTTAATCTGCCGATGTGGGTATTTATTTGTACTTTTAGTCCCGCCCCACCGTGGTCAGTGTCCTCACTGATGAGCGTAAATATATCTCCCTCAAATTTAACCGAATTCTTCATGAAAAATATCTTTAATAAATCCGTTACAGACGAAGTAATCGGACGTATCGATTCGTTGACGCCAATCACAACACCGCAGTAAAATGGATGTCGGACAAATGTTGGCTCATTGCAGCATTACCTACGAAATGATGTACGACGACAACCACAAGAAACCTAACGTTTTGATGGGGTTCATGCTTCGCACATTTGTCAAACATACCGTAGTGAGCGAGAAACCCTACAAAAAGAATTCCCGCACTGCTCCCGCATTTATGATAACGGATGAGCGGAATTTTGAGACGGAGAAAAAACGCATCATTGATTACAAGCGTTGGGCGAAGCTTACTTTGATAACAAAGAATCACATTCTTTCGGGAAACTGACCGTAACCGAGTGGAATAATAGGTTCTACAAGCACCCTGATCACCATTTGACGTAATTTGGGGTTTAAAAATTGAATCTTTTATCCTAAAATTTGTGGAAACAAAAATCCGTTTTATATTTGCAAGTAATTACTCACTTTGGTGTTTTTAATTGACCGATAAAAAAGAAAATATCCTGAACGCCGCTTTAGAACTCTTTGCTAATGAAGGGTACAACGCTACGGCTACGAGTGCCATTGCCAAACGGGCGAAGGTATCGGAAGGGTTAATATTTCGACATTTTAAAAATAAAAAAGGGTTGCTGGATGCTATCATGAATAGCATGGAAAGCCGTTTACAAACCTTATTTGCGGGTGTCTTATTTGAAGTTAATGCAAAAGACGTAATTCGTAAAATTATCAAAATCCCGTTTTTGATAAAGGAAACGGAATACAATTTCTGGAAATTACAATTTCAACTCAAATGGCAATCGGAATACTATAACCCTGATAAAATGAAGCCAGTAACTGAAAGGTTAAATTGGGCATTTGCTGGGTTAGGCTACGAGCACCCCACCCTCGAAACGCAGTTCCTGAACCAACTGCTTGATTCGGTTGCGGTTGGGTTATTACGAAACGAAATAATTGATAAATCAGCTTACCAATCTTTCATTTTGTCCAAATATAATCTTTAAAAAATTTACATATAAAGTAAGTGAGTACTCACTATAATTAATAATAATAATAATGAAAAAAGTAATCTTAGTAACCGGAGCCAGTTCGGGAATCGGAAAAGCAACTGCTCTCAAATTAATTCAGGAAGGAAATATCGTTTATGGTGCCGCCCGAAGGGTAGAATCCATGAAAGAATTAGAAACCGCCGGAGGTCACGCCATCAAAATGGACGTTACTGTAGCCGAAGATGTTAAAAACTGCGTTGCTCAAGTTATCAAAGAGCAGGGTAAAATTGATGTCTTGGTCAACAATGCTGGGTACGCTATTTATGGCCCGGTGGAAGAAATTTCTATTGATGAGGCCCGCCAACAATTTGAAGTAAATATCTTTGGATTAGCGGCGATTACACAAGAAGTTATTCCGCACATGCGGCAGGCAGGAAGCGGTCAGATCATCAATATTTCGTCTATCGGCGGAAAGATTTACACGCCGCTCGGAGCGTGGTATCACGCCACAAAACATGCTTTGGAAGGTTGGAGTGATTGCTTGCGACTTGAACTGACACAGTTTGGTATTGATG
>JBLHXN010000192.1:0-5419 GCA_047630355.1 Spirosomataceae bacterium
TTTAGCGGGAGATGGTTCAGAACCCCGTTACGACGGCGAGGCAATGGCTCAGGAGGGAATAGTAGTTGTCACCGTGAATTATAGGTTAAATATATTCGGCTTTTTTGTCCACCCGGAGTTGAGCAAAGAAACAAGTTACAAAGGTTCGGGGAACTACGGTTTGATGGATCAGTCAATGGCGTTGCAGTGGGTAAGTCAAAACATTGCTTCTTTTGGCGGCGACCCAAAAAAGATAACGATAGCCGGAGAATCCGCAGGTTCTATTTCTGTTAGTGCCCAGATGGTATCGCCGCTTGCCCGTAATCTGATTGCGGGAGCGATCGGGGAAAGTGGTGCGGCAATCAACCCCACGGCATTTCCGGTTCCGTTGCAAGATGCGGAAAAACTGGGTATTGAATTTGCCAAAAATGTTGGATTATCAACCATTGATGAATTGAGGAAACTAACAACGAAAGAACTTTACGAGTATCAAAACACGTTTGCAAAATCCCGTTTCCCGACAGTTATTGATGGATACGTATATCCAAAGAGCGTTGTACAGGTTTTCAACGCAAAAGAGCAATCGCAAGTGCCGTTATTACTGGGCTGGAATTCGGCAGAAATACCCGGACAGGCATTCATGGGCGGAAAAGCGTACACAGAAGCCAACTACGTGGCAATGGTAAAGCAAACCTATCCGGCAGATTATGAAGAAGTGCTGAAGCTTTATCCGCATGCCAATGAAAAAGAAATTGAGTTATCAGCCACTGCTTTAGCTTCCGATAGGTTCATCTCTTACAGTACGTGGAAGTGGTTTGATTTGCACCGTAAAAACTCCGAACAACCCGTTTACCGATACTTGTTCAGCCGGGTTCGTCCGCCGTTGGTTGATCAATCCCTTACTTCTGCCTTAGCTGGAGGAACCGTAAAAAAAGACCCGAATGCCGCACCAACGCCGCCACCGGTAGGAGCATCACACGCCAGCGAAATTGAATATTGCATGGGCAACCTTCAGAATTGCCTTGAATACGCCTGGACCGCCGATGATTATAAGGTCTCCAAAACTATGCTCACGTATTTCTCTAATTTCATCAAAATGGGAAATCCGAACGGTGACAAACTTCCCGAATGGATAAAAGCAGCACCCTACGACAAAACCCCACCCGTAATGATTATTGATTTGGAATCTAAAACTGTAAAAGCCACGAACGATGCCCGCTATAAGTTTCTGGATAAGATGTACGGAAATTAAAAAGCACGAGTGCAGATAAGACGGCAAGTTGCAGTAGCATTTAAATCTGGTATTCAACACCTACCTTAAATGCTACTACTTACTTATCCCCTGTATTTTTCAATTGCGAATCCATGCTGTTTATCGGGATTTTACCCTGGACGCTCCACGCTCCGTCAACATAAAATAGCTGACCGCTGACGTAAGAGGATTCATCAGACGCTAAGAAAACAGCAGGACCAATCATTTCTTCGGGTTCAGCGGTTCGTCCGAGTGGAATCATACTTCCCCAGTTTGTTCGGTAGTTTGGGTCTTCTTGTAAATTCCGTTCTACATTGACTGGTCCCGGCCCGAAAGTATTTACTCTTATATTATACGGAGCGAGTTCAACCGCCATCTGCTCCGCCATGGCGTGAATGCCGCCTTTACTGGTAGAATACGTAATTAGATTTTTGACGCTCAAAGCAGCACAAATAGTGGAGATGTTTATAATACTTCCACCACCATTTTTACGCATGATTTTGGCAGCTTCGATAGAGCAGAAAAGCGTCCCTTTTAGGTTTACGCTCATTACTTTGTCGAATATTTCTTCCGTTGTTTCAAAGAAATCGCTCCAGCCCGTAACTCCGGCATTATTCACTAAAATATCCAGCTTGCCGTACGTTGCTTCAATTGTCTGAAACATCGCTTTGATTTCGTCAACCTTAGAAATATCAGCGTAAATAACGGATGATTTTCGACCCATTTTCTGAATCTCGGCGACAACTTCTTCGGCGTAATCACTTCCAGCAAGTTCGTTGATAATGACATCCGCTCCTTCACGGGCAAAACCTAAGGCAATGGCTTTCCCAATTCCGCGTCCGGCTCCGGTGATAAGGGCAATTTTGTTTTTTAAACGCATTTGGGAAGAGGTTAGTTTTTAAAAGTAAGGGCTTCCCGTTGTCTGTGAAGACACAGGCAACGGGTTTGAATCGCTGGAAATACAGGTAATAGCTTTCCCCCTTTGACCGTTCTCTTTTTAACCGAAAAGAGTTCACCCTTCACCCGCAAAGCAACTCTAAACGATTGCCGTTTCGTACATTTTAGAAACTACATCAACCACTTTATCTATCTCCGCTTCGGTATTGAATTTTCCGAATGAGAACCGGACGTTTCCGCGTTGCGGTGAAGCGTTCAAAGCTTTCAAAACGTGCGAACCAATATCTGTACCGCTGCTACAAGCACTTCCTCCCGAACACGAGATTCCGTCAATATCTAAGTTAAAAAGTAACATATCGTTTCCGTCATTGGGCGGTAAACTCACGTTAAGAACCGTGTAAAGACTACGCTCTAAATTTGCAGAATCTCCGTTGAACCGAATACCTTCAATGCGTTGTGATAAACCAGTAATCATTTTGCTTTTCAACGCTTCAATGTGCAGTCGGTGGCTGTCCATTCCTTCGTAGGCAAGTTCAAGGGCTTTCGCCAACCCCACAATTCCGTACACGTTTTCGGTACCTCCCCGCATATTACGTTCTTGTGCACCGCCGTGAATGAACGGGTGAATTTTTGTTCCGGCATTTACGTACAAAAAGCCAACGCCTTTTGGTCCGTTGAACTTGTGCGATGCTCCAACAATAAAATCAGTCTTTATTCCCTGTAAATCATGGATATAATGCCCCATTGTTTGCACCGTATCAGAGTGAAAAATGGCATCGTGAGATTTACACAATTCACTCACAGCCTCTAAATCAATCAGATTACCAATTTCGTTATTACCGTGCATCAACGACACAAACGAACGAGGTTTTGTCTCTAATAATTCTTGCAGGTGTTGTGCATCAAAATGCCCTTTCTCGTCAAGCTTAACGTAAGATAACTCTACTACACCGTGCTTTTCGAGATGTTGTAACGTATGCAGGACGGCATGGTGCTCAATTTCTGAAGTGATTGCGTGTTTCAAACCCAACGCTTCAATAGTACACCTAATAGCCGTGTTGTCTGCCTCCGTTCCGCCAGATGTAAAGAAAATTTCTGAAGGGGAAGTATTTAATAATTCCGCGACTTTTTTGCGGGACTTTTCCACTTCAGATTTTACCCGCCGCCCGTGAGCGTGAATCGAAGACGGATTCCCGAAGTTATCGGTCATTATTGGTAACATCGCCTCAATCACTTGCGGATCCATGGGCGTTGTGGCGGCATTATCTAAGTATATTCTTGGTTGCATAGTGTGTGAAATTCATTTCTACAAAAGAGAGTTTTATAAAGAGTTTTAGAGATTTCGCGAAGTTAAAGGAATGCAGCGAATGCCACAACCAAGTAAACCGATAGAGAGAAATATCTTACATCTTTAGCTCTTTATTAAACTGCTTCATCGCGGTTTGGATCATTTCGTCGTCTTTATGGATAACCCGGTAGAAGTTATTATTCAGCCCGTCAGATTCCCGCCAGATTTGTCGAGCTATATTTGCCTTAACTTGTGATTTTATGAAAGATTTTGAGCGAGCGAAATCATCGGCTTTGTATTTCACGCCTGCCTTTGTTCCCATCGCAATGATTTCTTTCAGTTGACTTTCAGAAACTTCAAAACTATTCAGGAACTGCTCAAAACGCTGCTTTTCCAACGTTTTCTTATTCTTATTTGCGTATTCGAGGGCAAACTCCCGGATGATGTTCTTGCCATAAAGTTCAAATAAATAACGGGACGAATATGTGGTATCGCGTGGCACAAAAACGTCGGGCGTGATGCCGCCACCGCCGTAAACTGTACGTCCGCCTTTGGTTTTGTAAGGCTTTCCTTTTTTTGATTTTACGCTGTCTGCATTAATGTATTCGCCGTTCTTGCCACGTACACCAAGTTCGTCATAATACTCGTCGAGATTCCCCGAAGTATAAGGTTTCTGGATACTACGTCCGCTCGGAATATAATACCTCGAAATGGTCAAACGTAACTCCGAACCGTCAGAAAGTGTAATGGGAGCTTGCACCAGTCCTTTACCAAACGTACGACGGCCAACGATAACTCCCCGATCGTAATCCTGTAAAGCACCCGAAACAATTTCAGAAGCAGAAGCACTTCCTTCGTCTACTAAAACCACTAATTTCCCTTGCTCAAACATGCCTTTATTTCCGGCAAATATTTTCTGATCTACGTTGTCATCTTTTCCGTCTGTATAAACAATTACGTCATTACCACCAATCATTTCGTCGGCAATATCAGTCGCCCGGTCAAGGTATCCTCCGCCATTTCCGCGTAAATCAAGCAATAATCGGCTCATGCCTTTTTTCTTTAAATCACTTAAATGACTTTTAAATTCATCGTAGGTAGTAATCGAGAATCGGCTAACTTTAATGTATCCCGTCTGGGCATCAATCATATAAGCTGCATCAACAGAATAAGTCGGGATTTTATTGCGAACTACCGTAAAGTCAAGAAGGTCTTTAAAGCCCGGTCGTTTTATTTTCAATTTTACTTCTGTGCCACGCTCACCCCTTAACGTTTTAAACACCAAAGGATTATCAAGGCTTGGGCCGTAAAGTTTCGTTGTGTTTGCGGAGATAATGGCGTCACCGCTCTGAATACCGACTTCTTCCGAAGGCCCACCCGAAAGCGGCGTAACTACGTAAAGCGTGTCTTCGTAAATATTGAACTCTACGCCAATTCCATCAAAGTTATTGTTCAATTCCTCCCGGGCCATTTTAGCCTGCTCAACGGGCAAATAAGCCGTGTGCGGGTCTAATTTTTCGAGCATTTTGGCAATGCCATAATCTGCCAGTGAATCAGTGTCTACTTCGTCCACATAACTGCGGTCAACGTACATCAGGATTTCCTTAAAAATGTTAGATGACTTAACGACATCACCCGACATTTTTTTGTTCCCGAAAAATGTCGCCCCGATCAGGATTCCGGCTACTAACGTGATACCTACCACGATGGGCAGACGAATTACTTTAGATGAATTGGATATTTTTTGTTGCTCTTTCACGTAGATGCTTATTAAATTAACTTTTTCATAGCTGTCTGCAATTGTAAGGTAAGACAGCTCAATTTTCATAAAAACATAAAAATGGACAAAAAAGGTTTAGAAATCGCATTATCTTTGGCGAAACCTATCAAAATTTAACAAAAAATATGTCTTTAGAACAAACTTGGCGATGGTACGGTCCAAACGACCCCGTCAGCCTTACTGATGTAAAACAGTCTGGTGCCACCGGAATAGTTTCGGCGTT
>JBLHXN010000193.1:0-5395 GCA_047630355.1 Spirosomataceae bacterium
GGGCTTTTTGGGGATACAACACATTTATAATAAGTGCATTATACCCCATAAGAAATCAAAAAACAAACCATTAACCCAAGAGCAAAAAGAAGAAAATAAGTCTCAAGCCTCAAAAAGGGTGGTGGTCGAACACCTTAACCGCTGTTGTAAAATATTCAGGATATGCAGTAGTAGGTTCAGGGGGAAACATAAAAATTACGAAAAAAACTGGGGAAATATAAGTGCAATTGTAAACCTTAAAAAAGCCACAAACTACATGAAATACACCGAGTTTTAATTAGGAAAGAAGTCTAATAAAGAAATGCACGAGTTTTAATACACAGTAAGCTCAGAGGTATTTAAGTTTCGTAACTAATTGACTACTAATTGAATGTCCACATGTTTGGCAATTCCTTCACTTTTGTAACAAACAAGCTTTTTATTCGATAATCCGTCCAAATGCCCCATTCGTCGCCCATATTATTTGAGCGGTCGAAGGTAGCAACCCATTCCACAAAAACCTTTCTGAATTCGTCCACTTCGTTTCTGATTACCTCAATGTAATCTGCATCACCGATTTCCATTATTTCAAGTGTGCAAGCGGTAGTTTTGATTTCGACGGCGTTGACTTTGATCAAAACCACATTTTCCACTCTGATACTGTATAAATCTCTCGCCTTATCCCCGCTAATTTTGGCGTTGATGATGGCGACGTTGTTAAAAAGCCCGGACTTTAAATCGAGCTTATCTTCTTCATCAGTGAACGTTTCAATGAACGCATTTACGGTCATGAATAAGTCTTTCGCTTTCTTTACAATTGGTAAATTTGCTACTCGGTGTTCTTCTTCCTTTCTCTCTCGTTCGTATCCTTTGTCATTAGACTTCTTGCGAAATTAAATTCATGCTGCATTTGCGTTGATAAAAGTTGCTATTAGTGTCATTCTGAGACCGAACCTGCTGTGGCTTTGATAGTGATTCTGTGCCAATTCTAAAATCAATCAGACTTTCGCAAGAAGTCTATTGAAATCGTCATGCCAGTCTTGCGTAGTTGTGACTGGTTTGTTTTTAGATTTGGCTTAGTTCTTTGTATTATCAAAATCTGCACTGATTCTGATGCTATATTTGTCCATTTATGGCAGAAAATCAACACTGTATTATCTCGACCTTTTCCATATTTTCAGTAACTTTGGAAAGCTGAAGGACAATACTATTCGGCTTATAAATTATTCAACCCATAACATGAAAAAACACAATCCTTTAAAACTTATCGGAATTACCTCCGTACTCACCGTATTTATTGCACTTTCCTGTGCAAAAACCACGCCTTCTGACGGCGATGATACTATCTTGAAAGTAACCGAAACTGGCATCGTTGCGTCTGCAAAAGCTAAAGATTTAAAGTCAAAAACGGCGTTTAAACTCGCCGACGGTTTGCAAATCGAATTGTGGGCGTCTGATTCCCTCGCTCCCGATCCGATTGCGATGTCGATTAATGATGCGGGAGATGTTTTTTTGACAAGAACCAACCGTCAGAAAAATTCGGAATTTGATATACGCGGTTACCGAAATTGGATGACCAAGTCAATTTCACTTTCCACTTACGTGGAGAGACAGGAATTTCTCCGTACAACTTTCGCTACCGAAAAAAGTGAGGAAAATAACTGGTTAAAAGACTTAAACCTCGACGGCGTTCACGATTGGAAGGATTTAGCCGTTGAGAAAGATGAAATCTGGAAATTGCAAGATACGGACGGCGATGGCTTTGCTGATATTTCAACCCGCGTTTTGAATGATTTTCACGAAGAATACACTGATGTTGCCGGAGCTTTATTAGTTCGGGAATCAGATGCTTTTGTCGGAATTGCTCCTGATATGTGGCGAATCCAGGATACCAATGGTGATGGCTATTACAATAAGAAAACGTCTATTTCTAAAGGCTTTGGCGTTCATATTGGTTTTGGAGGACACGGAATGTCCGGTGCTACCGAAGGACCAGATGGGAAAATTTACTGGGGAATCGGGGATATTGGTTTCAACGCCCAAATGCCCGACGGAACGCATTATAAATACCCAAACGAAGGCGTAATTGTGCGTTCAAACCCTGACGGAAGCGATTTTGAAGTATTCTCTCACGGACACCGTAACACGCACGAATTTGTTTTTGACGATTACGGGAACCTAATCACATCAGATAATGACGGTGATCATCGCGGCGAAAGCGAGCGGTTAGTTCACGTAGTAGAAGGTTCAGATTCCGGTTGGAGATCGAACTGGCAATACGGAAAATACACCGATGAGAAGAACAACGGCTACAACGTTTGGATGGACGAAAAACTTTTCGTACCACGCTGGGACATGCAAGCTGCTCACATCATTCCTCCGATTCAGAATTACCATAATGGCCCAACTGGAATGGTTTATAATCCCGGTCACGGGCTCGGAAAGAAGTGGCAAAACAAGTTTTTCTTAGTTGAGTTTGTTGGTAATCCGTCACGGTCACACATTTGGTCGTTTGGTTTAAAACCAAAAGGAGCATCGTTTGTATTAGATGGCGAAACCGATGTGTTGAGCGGAATTCTTCCAACGGGAATTCGTTTCGGACCGGAAGGTGCGTTGTACATCGCCGATTGGGTAAACGGATGGAACACAAAGAATTACGGTCGGGTTTGGAAACTTGATGTAACGGCAGAATCAAATGATTTAATTGACGAACGGGCCGAAACAAAACGATTGATTCAGCAAAATTATAAAAAGCAATCAGCAGCAGATTTGGCCGCATTATTGAGCTACGCCGATCAGCGAATTCGCAGAAAAGCTCAATTTGAATTGGCCGAACGCGGTATAAAAGGCTATGCCGAATTTGTAAAAACAATCGAAAGTTCACAAAATCAACTGGCTCGCATTCATTCCATCTGGGGAATCGGACAACTTGCCGCAAAAGATAAATTGAAAGCCGATGTATTGCCGAGCTTATTGTCGGATAGTGACTCCGAAATAATTGCTCAGGCGGCAAAAGTTATCGGGGATTTACGTTACAATAAATCAAACAATAAACTTATCAGCTTACTGAAAAACTCAAATCCGCGAGTGAAACTATACGCCATGCAGGCGTTGGGTCGTACTAAAGAAGTATCGGCGGTTCAGCCATTGTTGAAAGTTGTTGCCGAAAACAATGACGAAGATGTTTACATTCGCCACGCTGCGGTATTAGCACTTTCCCGCATCGGAAATGCGGATGCAATGGTGAAATTAGTGAACGATAAAGACGAATCGCTACGTTTAGCGGCGGTGTTGGTTTTGCGTAAACTATCGGACGACCGCATCGCTCTTTTCCTGAATGACAAAAGCGAATTTCTCGTCACCGAAGCGGCTCGTGCCATCAACGATGATTATTCCATTGAAGGAGCGTTACCCAAATTAGCGACGATGCTTGCAACCACGAAATTCGACAACGAACCACTCGTTCGCCGGATGATAAACGCCAATTTGCGGGTTGGAGGAGAAGCGAGCCTCGACCGTTTGTTGACGTACGCCAACCGTATAAATATCTCGGAAAGTATGAAAGCGGAGGCACTTGCCACGCTCGGAACGTTTGCTAATCCGTCAGTTTTGGACCGGGTGGACGGTCGCTATCGCGGCGAGATAAAACGTGATATTGCTATGGTAAGAAATAAGGTAAAGCCATCGGTTAGCAAAATGCTTGCCTCCGACAATGCCGAAGTATTAACCGCTGCTTCGATGCTTCTAAGCGAGTTACAGATTGAAGACTTCAATAAAAAATTAGTTGGTTTTGTAAAAAATAACTCGTCCAAAGAGGTGAGGGAAGCGGCTCTTGTAAGTTTAGGAAAGTTGAACTACAAAAATATTGGAAACAGCATCGTTGCCGCTTTGAATGATTCGGAAACCAATGTTCGCTCGGCGGCTTTGTCTCTGATAGATAAAACAGATGTTACCAAAGAGTCTTTAGCCGAAATGGTGGCGTTGGTCAATAACCGCAAGAACATCAAAGAACAACAGCAGTTATTGATTGCGATGGCGAAATTGCCGTTGTCGACCACCGAAGGTGTGCTGAAGAAACTGGTAGGCGAATTTTCTTCGGGAAATTTAGATAAAAAGTTAGGCTTGGAATTATCCGAGACGATTGAAAAATCAAAGTCTGAAACTTTAGCAAAACTCTTTGCTGATGCCAGCGGAAATATGGGCGATGAACTTGCTGAATATCAAACTGCACTTTACGGTGGAAATGGCTGGGAGGGAAGAAAAATCTTCAATAATAATTCTGCTGCTCAGTGCGTGCGTTGTCACGTGGTGGAAGGAAAAGGGGGCGAAGTTGGCCCTGACTTGACCAAAATAGCAACGATATTGAGCCGAGAGCAAATTTTGGAAGCAATCGTTGCTCCGAGTGCCAGACTGGCTCCAGGTTACGGGTACGTTTCGGTAACGCTGAAAGACGGACAAGAAGCCAGCGGCATTCTTGCGAAAGAAACCGAAGACGAACTTATCATCACCACTTCAGATGCCGAACCGCTCGAAGTCGCTAAAGCCCGCATTACTTCCCGTCAAAATATGCCATCCAGCATGCCGCCAATGGGAATGGTTCTCTCTAAAAGAGAAATCCGGGATGTGGTGGAATATTTATCAAATTTGAAGTAGCACTTCGGCTCCGCTCAGTGGCCGGCGTTTTTCTTCGGCTCACTTCGACTTCGCTCAGTGACCGTTTTTCTTTGGCTCACCTCGGCTTCGCTCAATGACCATTTTTCGTTGGTTGAATGGACTGGGCCGCCGGGCGGCCGAAGTCAACGGCTATTTTTATTTCGTAGAAACAGTCCACAAATACTCGTGGACTGTTTTTTTATGGACAGGGAAATATAAACGAAAAAGCATTGAAAAGGATATTAATTACCGGAGCAGCGGGGAACGTTGGAACTGCTATTTTGGAAGCTCTGCAAGGCGTTTTAGCCAATGCTGAAATCTTGGCGGGCGTTCGGGATTTGAAATGTGACAGTGAAACCCTGCGAAATTACAACGTAACTCCCGTAGCGTTCGATTTTGAAAAAATCGACATATTCAACTCAAAAAAGAAATTCCTGACTTCATTCACCAATCCTTACCAACCCAAAGTTTAGCCAGTATTCATCCCGATAATTTTATGGAATTTTTGGATTGAGGGGGGAGCCGAAGCCAACATGTGAAGTTTCATTCAGACACTTTGCTAATTCATGTAGCTTTTCGGGCATGCCATTTATTAGAGTTTCTTTCTTTTTCCTACTCCAACCTTGAATCTGTTTTTGTAACTACTCAGGTTCTTTTGCCGAAATAGTTTATTTGGTTAAAATTTGCTAATGTTACATGGTGACCGACAAAGAAATCATATTGAACTTACGAGCTGAAAATGCTTTGCTATCTCAAAAGATAA
>JBLHXN010000194.1:0-5381 GCA_047630355.1 Spirosomataceae bacterium
CACGAATTAGTGCTTTATAAGTACTCAACTGATAACAGACTCAACATTCCACCCCAAAATTACGTTAGTAATTTATTCAATAACAGCAGAGACTCATAACATTATTATGAACCCTAAATATCTAATTATTCTACTTTTAGCATTCGCGTCCTGCAAGTCTACTCAAAAGGTGAGAACTGGTTCGGTAGCTAACTCATCCCGGTCAGATCGCTCTGCTACGAATTCAACTCCTGAAGCCCAAAACCCCATTATTGCCACGGTGAATACCCGCTACATTGTAGAGGATTCAAGCAATGTGAATATCTACTTAGAACTCACCATTGATAACTTTCCGCTTGATGAAATGGTGCAAAAGCGATTTGCTACCCGCTATCGGGTGAGTTGGTTATTAGTAAATGACTACTCTATTCGGGAGCGAATAAAGAGCGACAAAATTGACCTTAACGAAGAGTCGTTTTCGTATAGCAACGGAAAGATATATATGCGTTACCAAATTCCGAGAGTAAAAGATATAAATAGTGCTATCCTGATTACGGAATTTGTGGATATAACCGCTTCTAAGAAATTTACGATTGATATTCCTATTGATTTTATAAATGCTCGTTTTCAAAATCGTTACGGTTTATACAAGACAAATAGCAAACTACCAACTTTTGAAAATTACGTTAAAATGGGGGAGCCCATTACTTTCAATGCTATCAAAGAGTTCGAACACCCTTTTTATGTCATAAAGTACGAAGGAGACAATACTCCGGCCCGTTCCCCAATGTCAACAACTAAGCCGTCGGTGGTTTCTTTCAATCAAGAAGGAATGAGTGTTCAAACTACCGGAAAGCCTTTTAAAATCGATGAGCCGGGCTTGTACTTTGCGGTGGAAGATACTACAAGTATGGATGGCGGTTCAGGTTTCTACGTGGTGGATACTCGTTACCCACGCATGACAATGCCCAAAGAACTTACCGAGCCAATTGTGTATATTAGCACAAACAAAGAAATTGAGGAAATTGAAGATGCCGCTGATAATAAAGATGCGTTAGACTTATTTTTTCTAAAAATAACGGACGGCAATCAAAGCCTGTCTAAAGAAATAATCAAAACCTATTATCGCCGGGTTACTGCATCTAATGAATTGTTTACTTCCTACAAAGAGGGATGGAAAACCGATAAAGGGATGGTTTATATAGTATTAGGACCACCAAGTAAGGTACAACGTTTCCGAGACCGGGAAGTTTGGCTATATTCGCAGTCCGGAAATTTTTCGGAAATAATATTTACTTTTTATCGCACTAATAACCAATTCACGGATAATTATTACGAGCTCGTCCGTTATCCGGATTATAAGCAGTACTGGTATCCTTACGTAGAAGCATGGAGAAACGGAAAAATAATAGAATAGACGGTCAACGCCCTAAAAAAGGGTTTTATCCTCCCAAAAAAACGTACGATAAAAATTCGCTCGTCTTTGGTGTTCAATCGGTTTTGGAAACCCTCCGAAGCGATAAGGAAATTGATCGTATCCTTATTCAACGTGAATTTGGACACCCCGAAGTGGAAAAACTTGCGGCTGATCTTGAAATTCCGGTTCAGCGGGTTCCCATCGAAAAATTAAACCGCGTAACCGGGAAAAACCATCAGGGTGTAATCGCTTTTATTTCGGAAGTTAACTACGCAAAACTCACGAACGTAATCGCTCAGGCGTACGAATCGGGTGAGGTACCTTTATTATTGGTACTAGACCGAATCACAGATGTGCGGAACTTCGGAGCAATTGCCCGTACTGCTGAATGTCAGGGTGTAAACGGTATTGTAGTGCCTGCTCGTGGCGGTGCTCAAATCAATGCTGATGCCATGAAGACTTCATCGGGTGCTTTGAATCACCTACCTGTCTGTCGCGAAAAAGATTTGATTTTGACCATTGATGAATTGCAGCAGTCTGGTTTTCAAATAGTTGCCTGTACCGAAAAAGGAGAAGGCTTTCTCTTCGATGCTGATTTGAAAATACCGACCGCCATAATTATGGGTTCGGAGGAAGACGGAATTTCGGAAGGGATTTTATCTCGTTGTGATACAATCGTTAAGATTCCGATGAGTGGTAAAATTGAATCGTTAAACGTTTCTGTTGCGGCAGGAATGATGCTCTACGAAGTTACGAGGCAGAGACTTGTGGATACGGTGGTTTAACCCGTGAATCTACATCCGAAAGAAGCGTATTGTTTATTAAGTTTTGACGACAAACGTTATCATACGCGTTTGTTGTCATTGCTTTACGTAGATAAGTCAATTGGCTAAAACTACGGCAATCAGTTCCTACAAAAGATACTAAACGCTGATTAATAAGTAGTTCTGCTGTTTGACGTGCTTGCTTAGAGTAGTACCCAATCAACGAATTTATGTTTACCTGAAAAAGCATTCCTTTCATTCGTAACTCTCTGATTAATTCGAGGTTATCTTTGAGGAAACAGTAGCTTTCGGGATGACTCAAGACGGGAATGTATCCGGCGTCAGTAATTCTTTCAACGGCTTCTAATAAAAACTCATTTTTTGCTACAAAAGACGTTTCTACTAATAAATAGCGATTCGCCTTATCAAGTGTTAGTAATGGTTTTTTTGCCTCAAGTAAATCAAAAAAGTATTCATCCAGGTAATATTCAGCCGCTAAGTCGAGCAGCATCGGTACGCCCGATCGTTTGAGTAAAAATCGCAATTCTTCCATCTGGGTAGCTAGTTCTTCTGGGGATCTTTCGTAGTAACTCTGCATTATATGCGGTGTTAGTATCAACTTTTTGTACCCCATCTTCTGAAACTCAATTACTAATTGAATAGACTGGTTGAAGTTGTCAACGCCGTCATCAAAATTCGGTAAAATATGCGAATGAACGTCTACTTTGATGGCATTAGAATTGTCTACCGCTACCTTGGTAACTTTTGAAGGTTGGAAGAAAGTGCTAAACATATAATGGGTTGAGTTGTTTTTTGAAACTATTTAACCAAGACCATGCCAAGATGCGTCAATTCACCAAAAGAAGTTCGATTTGACCAAAAATAGTTTAATTCACTTTTTATTTATTTTTTCGGCGAATTCCGCAAATTTTTGAAGTTCTTTGTCTTTTTCTGAAACATTCGGGTTTTCTACTCCCCAATCTATACTAAGTTCAGAGTCATTCCAGATGATCCCACTCTCGGAAGCTTTATCATATGAATTTGTGCATTTGTACGAAAAAATAGCATCTTCAATTGTCACAAAACCATGAGCGAACCCCGGCGGTACATAAGCCATATTCTGTTTTTCTGCTGAGAGTAGAAATGTTTCATGCTTTCCAAAAGTAGGCGAACCGGGACGAACATCCACCGCTACATCAAGCACCTTGCCGCTAATAACTCTTACTAATTTGCCTTGTGCGTGTGGATCAAGCTGTAAATGAAGTCCTCGTAAAACGCCTTTCGTTGAAAAGGACTGATTATCCTGGACGAAAACCTCAGAAATGCCATTTTTGTTAAATGCTTCGTACTGATACGATTCGAAAAAATAGCCGCGATCGTCATTAAAAATACGGGGGAAGATCTCAACGAGACCTTGAATAGACGTTTTTCTGAACTCCATTAAGTAGTTACGATTAGTAGTGCGGGCAAAAGTACGTAGCTTTTATCAATTCGCAAATACGACCGCTATTTCTACCTTGATTTTGCGGCGTGAGTATTTAATCGTAATATTGCAATATAACGATTGATGAATACTGGATGGGCTTGATAAAATCAGAAATATTTACTGAAGACCAAAACGAATTAGCAATAATAGCAAAAGTGCTGGGTCATCCGGCACGAATAGCAATACTACAGCATCTTTTCAAAATAAAAGGCTGCGTTTGTGGTGACCTGGTGAATGAAATCGGTTTGGCTCAGGCAACAGTTTCTCAACATCTAAAAGAGTTGAAGAGCGTAGGACTGATACAAGGTAAGATTTCGGGAACGAGCGTCTGTTATTGTGTGAATTCTGAAAGGTGGGGTGAAATAAGTGTGCTCATCAATGAGTTTTTGATGCGGGGAATTCATTGCTGCAACACCGATGTTGTTGATTGCTAAATAGTTAGGGGTATATAAATGAATTTGGAATAATCATTAAAAAATAAAATTATGAAATTACAAGAAGTAAAAAGTGCTTTAAACGGTCTTAATCAAATTGGATTTCAACTTCCGGACGGAACGTTAGTGCCCGGTCATTTTCACGTAACAGAGGTTGGTGAAATATCGAAGCATTTTATTGATTGCGGTGGCACAGAGCGTCACGAGAAAGTAGTGAATTTCCAATTATGGAACGCAAATGACTACGACCACCAGTTACATCCCGAGAAATTGGCTGATATTATCTCGCTTTCTGAAGAGAAGTTAGGTCTTGGTAACCTCGAAGTGGAAGTAGAATACCAAGCGGGTACAATTGGTAAGTTTGGGTTGGAATTTGATGGGACTAACTTTGTGCTCACAAATAAGCAAACAGACTGTTTGGCACTTGAGAGTTGTGGCGTACCGCCTCAAAAGCAGAAAATTAGTTTAATTGATTTACCTGCAACTGCCGAGGCCTGTACTCCTGGCTCGGGTTGTTGTTAATCCGATGAAAGTAATCCCCATAATTGACGCTATGTATTCTGACATCGCCGATATTTATCAACACGGACTTGACTCTGGTATCGCGACATTCGAAACTCAAGTGCCAAGCTGGAAAGTGTGGGACGAAAAATTCTTGCCCTACGCTCGATTAGCCGCTGAAATTGACGGTAGAATTGGTGGTTGGGCGGCATTAATACCTATTTCCAAACGCAAGGTTTACGAGAAAGTAAACGAATTGAGTATTTACATTTCACCTAATTTTCGAGGTAAAGGTGTTGGAAGATTACTGCTCAATCAATTAATTGCAGCGAGCGAAATACAGGGTGTATATTCACTACAAGCGGTAATTTTTTCTAAAAATACCAGTAGTGTAAAATTACACTCCGCTTGCGGTTTTCGTGTCATTAGATTTCGGGAGAAAGTGGCTCAACGTGATGGCCGTTGGCACGATAACATTTTAATGGAACGGCGTAGTGAAATTATAAGCATTTAATCAGCTTTTAGGCTTCATGTATATGAAAAAAAACGACCATTTTTCTGCACTTAATGATTTTATAAATAACTTAAAAATCAGCGAAATATCTTCTGAAAGAAAGGAAATTTTAGAACCGATAATTAATTATATAGTTAATAAAGCTGCTGATAGTCAAATTGTTAACCTGAATTTTATTTGTACGCATAATTCAAGAAGAAGTCATCTTTCGCAGATTTGGGCTCAGGTGATGGCGGCACATTTTGGGATTCAAGGCGTACATTGCTATTCGGGCGGAACGGAGGCA
>JBLHXN010000195.1:0-5349 GCA_047630355.1 Spirosomataceae bacterium
TTTTTCTTCCGATAATTATTTGACTTCCGGCTGCTGTTACTGCTTGAACTTTGATTGTTTGCTCCGCGGCTACTAATATTACTGTTTCCATCTTGCGGAGCCGCGTCTTCAATGATTCCGTTTTCGCGGAGGTAATCAATGTCGGCTTGTAGTTTGAATTCTGAAATTTCCAGAATAGTCTGTAAGCAACTCTTAGTCTCTACCGAATCCTTGTTCCAGGTTTGGAAAAAGCCTTTCATCATTTTTACCAAATACGAAATAAACGCACGTCTCTCGCCTTCGCTTTCAGTTGCAACTACTTTTAACACTAGTAACTCTAAGTTACGACCGTAGAAAAGGTGTTTTATTTTGTGCTGATTGTAAGGTACAATACTGGGTTTTCTGCCCAATATCTCTTTCGGTGGTGGTGGGAAGGGGCTATCTACGTCAAGGTCAAAGTTTGCCATGATGAAAAGATCGTCCCACAATTTTTTTGAGTAATCCAGTCCATCCCGCATTTGCGGATGAATTTGACGCATAAGTTCTACAAGTATAAAAGCTTTTTTCGTGCGTTCGTCTTTATCGGCAATTGACACGATATGATCAACTAAGTGCTGGGTATTACTTCCGTATTCTTTCATTTACAATAATTAATGGATGGGGATATGCCTTCGTGAATAAGCTAACACCGTATTTTAGTGAACGTCTCTTTCGTAAATTCATTACTAACTGGTCGCTGCTACTTATTAAAATATTCAAAGGATTTAACAAAAGTAACAAAAATTAGAGGTTGAATAAAAAATATCTAATTTTAGAGTTTCTTTTAAGTATGAGTTTTAAAAATCTGGTCTGTTGTTTCTGGCAATTATACTTTGGGAAATCTGAAAATATCCGTCAACAATTTAGTACTGTTAGGACATATATAACTACATTCTTCTAAAACTAATTTCATACCTCGCTGCTTTCCGAATGAAAAAAACGTTTATTCTATATCAAATACCACTGCTGTTTTTGTCTGTCTATTTCAGCGTTGGGGGCTGCTCAAAAAAAACTGCGTTGCGAGTGGAAAAACCCATCGAATCACCGAAGCGGGAATTTCGAGCAGCTTGGGTAGCTACGGTTGATAATATTGATTGGCCTTCCAATAAAAATCTTACCACAAATGCTCAGAAAGTAGAGTTTGTCCGAATTCTGGATAGACATCAGGAATTGGGAATCAACGCCGCAATGGTTCAGGTGCGTGCCGCTGCTGATGCTTTTTACGCTCGAAGCACAGAACCGTGGTCGGAGTGGTTGACTGGTGTGCAAGGGAAATCGCCTGATCCATATTATGATCCGATGGCTTTCATGATTGAAGAAAGTCATAAACGCAATATCGAGTTTCACGCCTGGTTAAATTTGAGTCGCGGAACGCACAAAGCCTCAAAGTCCATTGCTGATAATCACATCACAAAAACGCATCCTGAGTGGTTTTTTACGTACGACAAACACATGCTGTTTAATCTCGGAATACCCGAGGTGCGGGAATATATCATAGACGTTGTACGGAATATTGCCAAATTTTACAACGTTGATGGGATTCATTTTGACGATTACTTTTACCCGTACACCGTTGTAGGTCAACGTATTAATGATGGTGCGGCTTTTCGTGAATATGGACAAGGCTTTGCGAACGTAGATGACTGGCGACGGTACAATGTGGACGAAACCATTAAGGGAATTGCCGCTGCCATAAAAGAGGAGAAACCAAGAGTGAAGTTCGGAATAAGTCCATTTTCGGTTTGGCGAAATGCCTCCGTAGACTCGCTTGGTTCGCAAACACAAGGCGGACAAACTTCCTACGATAATTTATACGCTGATACCCGAAAATGGTTTCGGGAAGGCCTGATAGATTACATTGCTCCGCAGGTGTATTTTACAATTGAATTTGACAAAGTACCCTACCAAACGATGACGGATTGGTGGGTGAAACAATCTGATCAACGCCATGTTTATATCGGACATGGAACGTATCGGGTCGGTAATACTGACCGTGATAAAGCGTGGGCAATGCCCAATCAAATACCTCGTCAGGTGCGTTATAACCGGTCAAAAAAAGGAGTAAACGGGAGCATTTTTTATAACACAAATTCACTTTTTAGGAATAGCCTCGGCGTGGCGGATTCGTTGAAACGCTTGAATCAACGCGTTGCGTTAACGCCCACGATGCCTTGGAAAGATAATGTGCCGCCCAACGCCCCGCAGGATGTTACGGCAAAAAGAGCCAGCGATATTGGAATTGTGGTAATGTGGAAAACGCCCGAAGTTTCTGCCCGTGATGGCGAACCGATTCATAAATGGGTTATTTATCGCTTTGAAACCGGAGAGCTAATGAACCTCGAAAATACTAAGAACATCGTGGCAATTATGCCAAATACCGGATTGGTAAATTACCTCGATAACACCACGAAGAAGGATAAATCTTACGTTTACTTAGTAACGGCACTTGATCGTCTTCAAAATGAAAGTGCCCCAAGTAATCAGGTACAGGTGAAGTAGGGGAAGGGTTAAAGACCGAAAGGTGAACGTTTAAAGAAAACCCACGAGATGATAACAGAATATTTATGATCCCTCGTAGGTTTTAAATATTTACGTCAAAATCTGATCGGAACTTCAACTAACGTTGTATCCCAAGCTATTTTCATGCTAGCTTCATTATCAGTACTTTTTACAAACTGAATAGTGAAGTTCTCGATAACTTCTCCGGTTTTTTTCGTCGGAACGTTTATGCGTAGCACGTCCTTTTTATCGGTGTAGCTGTACGTTCCCCACTGATCAAGATCAGTACTTAAAATGATTGCCCATTCTGTGGCATTCGGAATAGCGTAAAGTGCGTACGTTCCCGCTTTTACTTTGTTCCCTTTAACCATTACATCGCGGTAGAATTTTATTTCTACAGCTTCATTGGCTCCCATTCGCCATACTTCGTCGTATTTTACCATGCTTCCGAAAATTTCCCGTTCCTTTTTCGCCGGACGGCTATAAATAATGCGGGCAATTGCGGGAAGGTCTCCGATTAGTTTGGGAGCGAACTTACGGTCGTGGGCAAAATTATCAGGATAATAGGCCATGTCTAACGGACTTTTGTCAATACCAGGCATCTTCTGAGAAAAGGTGGTAGTTGAGATAGTAAGAACGCAGAGGAGGGTAATAAATTTTTTCATTTTGAGTTGGTTAGTTTCTGTACTTACGGGATTAAAGCAAAACTGATTTGTGTTATCGCAAAAAAAGGCAGATTCCCGAATATTCAGAAATTTGCCTTTTAAATCGTTATTCTACTTGCGTAATTGGTTAATTACTTTTTTTCGTTTGCTTTTTTATGGTCAGCTAAAAATTTCTCAAGACCGATGTCTGTCAATGGGTGCTTCAATAAAGCTACAATGGCACTCAAAGGACCAGTCATCACATCAGCTCCGATTTTTGCACACTCAATAATGTGCATTGGATGGCGTATCGAGGCGGCAAGGATTTGTGTTTCGTAGCCGTAATTGTCATAAATGGTGCGAATATCTTCAATCAAAGTTAGGCTATCGGTTGAAATATCATCCAAACGACCCAAAAATGGCGACATATACGTAGCACCTGCTTTGGCGGCAAGTAAGGCTTGTCCGGCTGAGAAAATTAAGGTACAGTTGGTGCGGATTCCTTTGTTTGAAAAATAACGAAGGGCTTTTACGCCGTCTCTAATCATCGGTATTTTTACCACGATTTGGTCGCTGATTTTAACAAGTTCTTCGCCTTCACGAACCATGCCTTCAAAATCGGTTGAAATCACCTCAGCACTGACGTCACCGTCCACGATGTCACAAATGGCTTTGTAATGGTCATTCACGGCTTGATCGCCCGAAATACCTTCCTTTGCCATTAATGATGGATTGGTAGTTACACCGTCAAGAATACCCATATCCTGAGCTTCTTCAATGTCCTTTAGACTTGCTGTATCAATAAAGAATTTCATAGTTTTTGTGTTTATTTAGTTTTCAAATTTAAGAATACGAGGACGAAAGATTGAAGGCAATTCGTCTTTCCTTAATATGTTATTATTTCATCACAAACTTAATAAGTGTACAATAGACATTTATTAAAAAAAGGACAAAAAAAATGGCAAATTCACCGCTACGACCACTTACCCTTGCTACCTTCCGGTTCTGGGGGATTCAGCAGGAGCTGGTAATTTGCCATCACAAATGTAAGACAATTTGTTTGCCAGCCAATGAAATATTCTAAAAAACGTAAAAACCTTCTGGTTTTATTTATTTAAAAAGTATTTCAGACTAAATTGTAAGCTATTAGAAAACGGGTCCTGATAGATATTGGGAAGAGTAAGCAGGGGATTTCGCCACATTAATGATAACTTAGCATCATACTGTTTTACCTTGTAACCGTTTTACAAAAAATATAGGTTGATGATTGTAAGAAAAATAATACTCTGGGTCTTTATCATTCTGTTCATTCTTTTTGCTGCCGTGCAGTATAACGATATAGACGGCTGGTTGTGGATTTTGGTTTACCTGCTCACAGCATTTATGTGTTTTCGATCATCGCAGCGTTGGGGTGATAAACTGAGCTATCTAACAATAGCCACACTATTTATGCTTTGGGCGGTGAATATCTACCCGCCAGAGTGGGAAGGTGTAATGCTTAATACCGCCGGAATGAAAACCTTGAATATCGAACTTGGTCGTGAATCTCTCGGCTTATTTATCTGTGCTTTCGCGATGCTGTTTTGTGGAATTTGGGACTAGGGAAAGCGTAATCATAGTACTTCTTTCCTTCAACTCTCAATTAATAAATAGCTTCGTCCTTATCCTTCTTCCAAAACGAGGTATTTTGAGATTTTGGAGTTCCTGCCAAATGTTTTTATCCGGCTCACCATAGCGGATGGTGTAAACGCCATTTTCGAAAACTTTGGGTAAAAACTCGTTGCCGTTCAGGCGAAGACTGTAAATTATCTCACCCGTTTTTTGGTTGATGACTTGTACCACTGCATTATTATAATCCGTGATTTTGATAGTGGGTAAATAGCCGTACGGCTTTCTTCCGTAATTATCTTCTTGTTGAATTGTTACCGGCCAGCCTTCAAACTGTGAACCGGTGGCGGGGTCAGCAAATCGAGGCCAGCATTCTAGCGTTATTTCCCGACTTAGCGGTTTTAGTTTGACAATACCGTAACCCGTTGCCCGGTTATGAATGATTGCGGGCTCAATGCCTGTTTGATACGGATTTCCTACGGCGTGAACGGTAACTTTATTAGAGAAACCGTCTTCAAATTCGCCCGTATTTTCAGCTTTCCCTTCTATTGGTTCGTGCCCGATTGGAATTTGCGGCCAC
>JBLHXN010000196.1:0-5336 GCA_047630355.1 Spirosomataceae bacterium
CCTTGGAAAATTCTGTGGTATGATTTACTGTACACCTTATATATTTTCATTTTTGGAATAATTACCATTTTCTCTAACCCAAAGAAATTAAAGTGGAAATGACTGATATTAAACTACTTACTAAATATTTCCCTAACCTGACGGAAATACAAAAGACTCAATTCCAGAAAGCAGTAGATGCTTATATTGTCTGGAATGCTCAAATAAATGTCGTTTCCCGGAAAGACATGGAGAACATAGTAGAAAAGCATTTTTTGCACTCATTGGGTATTGCAAAAGTTTGTCAGTTTACATCCGGAACAGAAATACTTGACGTTGGAACGGGCGGCGGATTTCCGGGAATTCCGTTGGCGATTATGTTCCCCGATGTGCAGTTTCACTTAGTGGACTCCATCGGAAAAAAAATAAAAGTAGTAGACGAAGTAATTGCCGCCGTTGGCTTAGAAAATGTTACCTCTCAGCACGAACGGGCACAAAACGTAGACGGTTATTATGACTTCGTAATCAGCAGAGCCGTAACCCGAATGCAGCCATTTTTGGAATGGATAAAAGGCAAAGTGAATAAGAACCAATTCAATAAAATTGATAACGGAACCTTGTACTTAAAAGGCGGAGATTTGACAGAAGAACTTGCCGAAACGGAAAGGAAATACAAAGTTTATGGTCTCGATAAATACTTCAAAGAAGAGTTTTTCGAGACAAAGAAAGTGGTGCATTTGCCGCTTTAAATCTCTCCCATCTCAAAATTCAGAGCAACGAAACTATTATTCGTTGCTCTTTTTTTATTCTACGCTTTACAGTAAATTCCAATTCTATAAAATCTTGCGTATGAGAGTGAACAAGCGTTTTAGAATTGTAAATCATTATAAATCTGCTCAATTATACTGTAGAATTTACTAACTACTGAATCGCTGAATAGGCGTGTGGAGCAAAATTTGAGATAGCAAATTCTATTTTTAAAAAAATTTAAAAACTTATCATTTTTTTTCGTAAGTTCGTTCTACTATCTATTCAATCCTATCAATATGAAAGAACTGCTGACGCTACTATTCGTCTGCGGCGGAATTTTGTTTACTGACTGTACTGCTCAAAACCTCGATAAACCTCGGGTAATCGTTCTGACCGACATAGAAAGCGAGCCTGATGATGCGATGTCGTTGGGTTGGTTTCTGCTGTACAGTAATCAATTTGATGTAGAAGTATTAGTGGCAACAACCTCCGTTAATCAACGCAATAAAATAGCCGATTGGCAAATAAAAGAAATACTAGAAGCGTACCAAAAAGTGCAACCTAATCTTCTCGAATACGAGTCAGAATATCCTTCTTATGATCAACTATTAAGTATTGGAAAACCGGTGTACGGGCTCAACGACGTTGGAGATGACAAAGACTCCGAAGGTTCCGACTGGATTATCGAAGCTTTGAAGCGGGACGACCCTCGCCCCGTTTGGATTACAGTTTGGGGCGGAGCCAACTGTTTGTCTCAGGCTCTGCACAAGATCCAACGAACAGAAACTATTGAAACTGCCCAAAAATTGTACGATAGATTACGATTTTACACTATTTCAGATCAGGGTAATTCCGGCCCGTGGATTCATGAAAACTTTCCGTCAATTTTCTATATTGTTAATCCGAGAATCTGGAAAGATAATCACGATGGATATTTCTACGCCACCTGGGCAGGAATTAGCGGCGATCTGCATCACAATCTTGCTTCGGGGGCAGATACAAAAATCATTGATAACGGCTGGGTAGATGAAAATATTCAGCAAAACCACGGACCACTCAGCGAGCAATATCCTGATATTGAATACCTGATGGAAGGGAATTCCCCGTCGTTCAGTTATTTGATTAATAATGGCCTGAACAATCTCGAAAAACCAAATCACGGCGGTTGGAGCGGACGATACGAGTTGTATCAGCCATTTACGCAACGGTGTTTTAGTAGTCCGGAAACGCATCCGATCTGGACAAACACGATTGACAAAGTCATGGGAAATGACGGTAAGTTTTACGCCAATAATCAAGCAACTATTTGGCGTTGGCGGGAACATTTTCAAAACGACTTTGCCGCCCGAATAGACTGGACAATTCAACCCGTTGAAAAAGCAAATCATCCGCCTGTGGTGAATACCAAATTGATGAGAGAAGCCTACCAAAGCAACGAAGTCATATCCATAAACGCCGGAATATCAATCAATCCCGGTAATGATGAGCTAACTTTCAAGTGGTTTCAATACCAAGAAGCTGGTTCGTCAACTTTGTTACTTGATATAAAAAGTAAGAACGCTTCCGAAACAGAAGTTAAGCTCCCGAATATGAACAAAGCGGAGAGTTTCCACCTCATACTACAAATTACGGATAGCGGCACCCCGCGTTAACCCGTTATAAAAGACTAATTTTAAACATTTTACCTATAAATAAATAAATGAATGAAGACCCTCCTTTCTATAATAAGTTATTTGCTAATCGGAATTCACGCTTTACTAGCGTTTCTTCTACTTTTTGAGAACAGCGTTGAAATTCCTTTTTGGCTAAACCCTATTGGACGAATGCACCCGCTGCTATTGCATTTACCCATTGGATTATTATTTTTAACGGCTCTATTTTGGATTTTCCGTAAAGAATTTCCCGCCGAAACCTTTCATAAAGTCAATCGCTTTGTTCTGGCACTTACTGCTATTTCGGCGGCTACAGCGGCGTTGATGGGCTTTTTCCTCTCTACCGAAGCGGGGTATACCGGCGAAACATTGACCCAACACAAATGGGTAGGCGTGACATTAAGCTTCGTTTGTTACAGTATTTATACTTTCTATGATCAGTTGACGGTTCGAAAGAATGCCTATCCGGTTTTTCTCGGAATTGGCAGCGTATTAATCATCATTACAGGACATCTCGGAGCTAACCTCACGCACGGCGAAGAATTCTTATTCGAGGCATTTACCAATACTGAAAAGGAAGTATTCACGGTTGAAAATACAATGTACGAAGCTGTTGTTTTTCCAATTTTCGAAGCGAAATGCGTGGCTTGCCACAACGATAATAAAGTCAAAGGCGAACTAAATATGTCTTCCATTGCGAAGATGCTGAAAGGTGGAGAAAACGGTACGATTTGGGTAGCGGGAGACGCGGCAAGCTCGCACTTTATTCAGCGGGCAAATTTACCTTTGGACGATAAAGAACACATGCCACCCCGCGGAAAAAGCCAACTGACGGATAACGAGATTTTAATCTTAACCGCTTGGGTAAATTCGGGAGCAGACACAAAATTACCGATTAGGGATTACAGCGATGATACTGAAATCAAACTTCTCGCTCTGAATACGCTAAAAAATGACGCAGCTGACGAGGCCCAAGCCTACGATTTTAGTGCAGCTTCGGCAAGTACGGTTGAAGAAGTAAATACGCCATTTTGCACCGTTGAGGCAATAGCCACCGGTTCTCCGGCATTGAAGGCTAATTTCTATGTTACTCAACGATTTGACCGCAAAGTTTTGGAGAATTTATCTAAAGTAAGCGAGCAGTTGATTGAATTAAATCTTTCAAAAATGCCCGTTACAGACGAGGATTTAAAGGTAGTTGGCCAATTTAAGAATCTCGAAAGATTGATACTAAATAGTACTGAAATATCCGGCAGCGGCTTGAAAAGCCTTTCAAATTTAAAGAACCTGTCTTCTTTGGCGGTTTCAAATACAAAAGTGAAAGCCACTGACCTTGAGGCGGTTTTTAATCTTCCTAACTTGAAAGAAATCTTCGTTTGGAGTACAAAAATGTCTGAACAGGAAATAGATAAACTAAATAAAAGGTATAAAAACATCGCTTTTGACAAAGGGTATATTCCTGACGCAAGCGAAACGATTACAATCAACGCTCCGGTTATAAAGAACGAAGAACGAATTTTGGTGGGCAAACTACCAATTGTTTTCACTCACCCGCTCCCAAACGTTACTATCCGTTACACCACCGATGGCACGAACCCAGATAGCCTAACCGGGATCATTTACAAAAAGCCTTTTATCATCAATGAATTTACGACTGTAAAGGCAATTGCCGTGAAGAAAGGTTGGCTTGCAAGTCAAGTTGTGCAGCAGAGTTTCTACAAAAGTAATTTCAAGGCAAAAAGCATAGTATTCCTGAATTCACCAAATCCGCAATACAAAGGCGACGGAGCAAAAACGTTGATTGATTTACAGCTTGGAGAAAAAGATAATTTCAAAGATCTCAAATGGATTGGCTTCAAAGAAACTCCACTGGAGTCTATTGTAGAGTTCGACAAAGAAGCATTGCTCAAGTCCATCACGCTCAACTATTTGGTCAATATCAGCGGGTACATTATGCCCCCGTCAAATGTGAGTGTTTCAGGCAGTAACGATAAATCTTCTTGGAAATTGATAAATCAGGCCACGCCCGAAGTTGCTAAAACTGGAGACTTTAACAAAACAGCCGGACTCAATCTTTCTTTGAGCAACGAGCAGTTTAAATACTACAAGATTGTTGCGAAACCACTGGCGAAGCTTCCAAAATGGCATCAGGGAGCCGGAGAACCCGCTTGGATTTTCGTAGACGAAATCTTCTTTAATTAGAAAATAGATTCAAAAGTTAAAATAAGAGATTTGAGAACTTTACAACCCTGAAAATAACATCAATGAAACATCTACCTATCCTCTGCATATTGAGCACATTATTGGTCAATATCGCTTTCGCTCAAACAGCCCCGAAATCTTACGGAGTTGTTCCAACCGAACGTCAGTTAAAATGGCACGAAACTGAGATGTACTCGTTGATTCACTTCACTCCCACTACTTTTGAAAACAAAGAATGGGGCTACGGCGATGCTGACCCAACCATTTTTAACCCAACGGGTTTTGACGCAGATCAAATTGTGAATGCTGCCAAAGACGGCGGAATGCGGGGCATTATAATGGTGGCAAAACACCACGACGGCTTCTGCCTCTGGCCCACTAAAACAACAGAATATAATATCTCGAAAAGTCCGTGGCGAAACGGAAAAGGAGATATGGTTCGGGAATTTGAGCAGGCTTGTCGAAAGGCCGGGATGAAGTTCGGAATTTACTGCTCCCCGTGGGATCGGAATAATACCACTTACGGAACACCGAATTACTTACCAATTTACCGTGAACAGCTACGCGAGCTTTACACCAATTACGGAGACATTTTCATGTCTTGGCACGATGGAGCAAACGGCGGCGATGGCTATTACGGTGGGACAAACGAGGCTCGTAAAATTGATAATACTACCTATTACGATTGGAATACAACTTGGAATGACATCACCCGTAAATTACAACCGAACGCCACTATTTTTAGCGACATCG
>JBLHXN010000197.1:0-5253 GCA_047630355.1 Spirosomataceae bacterium
CGTGTCCCGCCATAACATTTGAGGCAGAATCTCCAACCAATATCAAGTCAATACCTGCTTCGTCCACGATTTTTGTCATCGAAAAATCATAAGAAGTCAGACAGGCAATTTTGACGCCTTCGTCTTTAAACTGCTTGAGCGTTTGGATAGTAATGCGTTTTATTTTGGAATGAACGGACATTTGATTTCTAATTTCTGATGTGAGGTACCGAATTTCGGTTTGTGTAACTGATTCTCAAAAGTAAGAAAAAAAATGAGTTGTCAATCCTTATCCGCTATCCAATCTGGCATCAGGAATCCGGCACCAGGCATCAGCATCAAGGCGTAGCCGACACCCAGACTTCGCCGTCTTGGAAGTATTCTTTTTTCCAGATAGGCACCGTTTCTTTAAGCGTATCAATGCAGTATTCGCAGGCGGCAAAAGCGGCTTTGCGATGAGGAGCGGAAACTGCAATAACTACCGGAACTTCCCCGATTGCTAAAGAGTCAATACGGTGGTGAATGGCAATTTTATTAAGAGAATACTTCTCAACGGCTCGTTCGGCTATTTTCCGCATTTCAGAAATCGCCATCGGTTTGTAGGCTTCAAAATCAAGTTTCATTACTTGATTTCCTTTCGTTTGGTTTCTAACCGTTCCCACAAACGTTACAATACCACCCGTATCGTCAGTTTTGACGAAATCAAGAGCGGCTTGTTCGGAAAGAGGTTCGGGTTGGAGGAGGATTTGAATGATTGTGTTCACAGGAGAAAGAATAAATGATGATTCGAATTCAATTGCCCTTACGCAGGCCGCACGACTTTTAACCCGTGGACTTTAAAGTAAAACTCTAAAAACAGGGCTTCAGCCCAACTCGAGAGCGAAAAGTTTTGGCTAAAGCCGTTAAACGGGTTTCTAATAGCTCCCTCGGCTGAAGCCGAGGGCAATTAAAACTCAATTTAGACATGAATTAAATCCTCCTGAATGACCTTGTAATACTTTTCTTTTATTCCATTTCGTGATACTAAATCTACTGAGACATTTAACAGGGATTCAATTTCATCAGCCAAATCTATGAAGCAAATACCAATGGGTTTTGAAAAATCCACCAATAAATCTATATCACTGTCCGGACGGTTTTCGTTTCGGGAAAAAGAGCCAAAAATAGCCAGTGACTTAAGTGGATATTCACTAAAAAGTAACTTTTTGTTACTCCTTAGTTTAGCTTTTATCTCTTCAAGATTTTTCATACCATTAGTTATTTTAAGCAGTGAATTTAATAAATAACTCTCAACCTCCACTAACTGGTGGAATCAATACGACTTCATCAGTTGAATTGATGAAGGTTGAGTCGTCGGCGTACTCTTCGTTTACCGCAATTTGCAACGACTGTAATTTTGAAAAATCGGGGAATTTATTCACTAATTCCTCCCGCAGCTGACTAACTGTCAACGAATTTTCGGTTTCGAGTACGTACTCAAAACTTCCAATTATTTCCCGTGTGATGCCGAAGCATAAGATGTTTACTTTCATACGTTAACTTCTTTTTTAAAAGAGGTATTTCACCAGTAACTGAACGCTGACGTAGGCTATCAAAATTGCCGTGGCACGACGAACAATGATTGGTTTGAACCGAACGATTCCGAGGTAATTTCCAATAAAACCACCCAACGCAACTGATCCCATTAACATTCCGCCCAGTTGCCAGTTGAAATCAGGAATACCGTTCTGAAACTGACCCAATAAACCCGAAATTGAATTCACTAATATAAACAAACTTGCAACGGCAGAAATTCGCTTGGGCTCGTCCCAGTTTATTAAGTACAACAATGGCGACAAGAAAATTCCTCCACCAATACCCACCATTCCTGAAATAAAGCCGATGAAAGCACCAAGAGCAAGGCTTGTAAAAATCCTTTTAAAACGATGTTGAGAAGAAGAATTTAATAAACCTTCGCTCCCTATTTCTTGTTCTTTATTTCGTTTATCGGGTCTAAACCAAACCGCAATTGCGGCAAGGAAAAGCGTACAGCCGAGTACAACAAAAAATGTCTTCGCTTCAAGCTTTATCATTCCGCCGAGATACGCCATCGGTACACTTGCGAGCACTAATGGCAACGTCCGGCGAAAGTCAAACAGTTTTCTCCGATAGTATTGCCACGTGCCATTTGTGACTACGGTGATGTTGCAAAGCAACGAAACGGCTCGCAAAAATGTAAATTCAAAACTGTATAAGGCTAAGATTGCCAGATAACTCGACCCGCCACCAAAACCCACCGATGAGTACAGTAATGCAACCATAAAAAACAGCAAAAGTAAGTCGCCATAATTCAAAAATAAATCCATTTTTTAGCAATACTGTTATTTGGGTACGTACTTTGTAGATAACCACAAAGATGCGTTTTTATCAAGACATTAGAAGTGAGGCATTAGACAAAAGGCCATATCTTTTTACCAAAAAAACGCAGAAAATATTTCAAATTAATTTCATGAAAGAGATTCGCACTATAATAACGGCGTACGATACAATTGACCCAAATGTTACAAAGGTGGCTTTGGCAACCGTTGTTCGGGTGGAAGGATCTTCCTACCGCAGGACGGGTGCCCGTATGCTCGTGCAAGATAACGGGACTTGGGAAGGCGGAATCAGCGGCGGATGTCTTGAAGGTGATGCGTTGAAACAAGCTCGCATGGCAATTTTCAAAGATTCACCAACGCTCATTACCTACGATACTACGCAAGACGACGAACACCAAATTGGCGTGGGCTTGGGCTGTAACGGAATTATTGATGTACTGTTTACACCGCTCAAATTTTCGGATAAAAGTAATCCTGTGGAAGTGTTAAAACACTGCGTAAGTGACATTAGAAAAACGCATACTTTATTAACTACCACGCAAACTGACAGCAAAGTAAACGGTTTAGAAACAGGACAAGCGATTGAGTACAAAAACGAAGAAAGCCTGAGTTTCATTTCGGATGGATTACTACGTAAATCACTTATCAAAAGCGTACTGAATCAGCAAACAAAAGGCAACTCCGCTCCCATAACTATTGAATTACCAAACGGAGAGTGCTCCGTTTTTATCGAATTAATACCGCCACCCATTCACTTAGTAATCATGGGACATCAATACGACGTTTTTCCATTGAGTAGACTAATAAATGAGTTGGGTTGGGAGGCAACTATTGTAGCTCCGAAGGTAAAAGTAAATCAAAAAATAAGCAGTTTGGTCAGTAACGTTCTGCCCGTTGAGCGATTCAGCGAAATAGAATTTGATGAGTACACAGCGGTAGTATTAATGTCGCACGATTTTGAGAAAGATAAAGCAAACTTGACAAAAGTGCTCGATACCAAAGCTCCGTACATTGGAATGCTGGGACCGCGGGTTCGTTCGGAACGGATTTGGCAAGAACTTTCGGATGAGAATTTTGAAATTTCGGACGAAAATCAAGAACGCATTTACGCTCCCGTCGGATTAGATATTGGAGCAGTTTCACCAGAAGAAATTGCGTTGTCGCTGATTTCGGAGATTCGAGCCGTTTTTTCGGGGAGAGAAGGAAATTCACTGCGATTAAGAAACGAACCAATACATGAGAGGACGTAATTTTTCGTTTTTGTCTCCCGATAACTTCACAGATTTACACGAAATTCGATGAGATATTCAAAAGAAGAAAATTTGCGGTGATTTGCGGAATCTGCGGGCAACTATTTTCCTCCCGCAGATAACGCTGATTTACACGAAATTCGACGCAAAAAATATTCAAGCATACAAAGGTCTGTACATATAATTTGAAATATGAATCTTTTAATATCAGTTGAAAAAGCAACGCAAATCATTCTAAATCAACGCGTTGGCTTCGGAGCAGAATTAGTCAGTATTGATGCTGCTTTCGGAAGAACATTAGCCGAATCGCTTTTAGCTGATCGGGATTTTCCACCGTTTGATAGAGTAACGATGGACGGAATTGCGATTAACTTTCAACCACTTTCCGGCGGGCAGCAAGCGTTCACAATTGAGGCTACGCAAACAGCGGGCGAGCCACAGCTGACTCTACAAAATCAGTCAAATTGCATTGAAGTTATGACCGGAGCGTCGCTTCCCATTGGTACAGATACCGTAATTCGTTACGAAGATTTGAAAATCGAAAACGGTTTGGCAACAATCAATGCAAAAATTAGAGCGAAGCAAAACGTTCACCGCAAAGGCGAAGACCATTCCAAAAACGTTTTACTTATACCGGCGAATACAGTACTGCGTTCGCCCGAATTAGCCGTAGCAGCCACGGTTGGAAAGAGTGAGTTACGAGTAAAAAAACTACCAAAAGTTGCCGTAATTACTTCGGGGGATGAATTGGTAAATGTTAACGAAACTCCCCTACCTCACCAAATTCGGCATTCAAACAGCTACAGTATCGCGGCGTTGCTGCAACCCTACGGCATTTCTCCAACGCATTTTCACATTGCCGATAACTTTGAAGAAACTAAAAGTCAACTAAAGTCCGCTCTCGAAAACTTCGACGTACTGATTCTGAGCGGCGGAGTTTCAATGGGTAAAAAAGACTTCATCCCTGACGCTCTTGCCGCACTTGATGTGGAGAAATTATTTCACAAACTCGCCCAACGCCCCGGTAAGCCATTTTGGTTTGGCAAAAGCGGAGACAAAACGATTTTCGCGTTACCCGGAAATCCCGTTTCGACGTTTGTTTGCGTCAGAAGGTACTTTATTCCGTGGCTCCGACAAAATATCGGACTGGAGGCACTGAACTGTAGCTACGCGAAATTGAAAGAGGAGATTACGTTCAAGCCAAGTTTATCGTACTTTTTACAAGTAAAAATAACAACCGACGAACACGCCACTCAATGGGCAACTCCAGTGAGAGGAAACGGTTCCGGCGATTTCGTGAATTTATCACACGCCAACGGATTTATTGAGTTGCCGCAAGAAACTATGACTTTCGAACAGGGCGAAGTTTACAGAATTTGGAGATTTTAGGATTTAAGAATGGCATTATTTTTGCACTTCTTACACAAATAAATTTGCCAATATTATATGTTAAACAGGTATTTAAAACATCTACTTACCGGCCTTTCGTTAGTTTATCTTAGTAGCTGTAAAGATAAAAACGCCGAAATTGACCCCGTTGAAGTTTCGCCCTCGGCGGCTTTAAATACCTATCCCGCCAGCTTGGCAACTGACTGGCAAGACCTAAGCCTCCAACTTATCAAATCAACCAATGGCTACGTACCACCCGTTGCGGCACGGGCATTGGC
>JBLHXN010000198.1:0-5232 GCA_047630355.1 Spirosomataceae bacterium
CCAAGTACCATCGCCGGATAAATCAGAAAGGATTTCTTTGACTAATTTGGTATCTGCCGGATTTTCGAGTTCAATCTCAATAATGCGGCTGCGAATTACTTCTTCGTCGGCGTTGTTTTGGCAAACGCCTTGCAATGCAATAAGTGTAGTAAAGGAGACGAGCAGTAGGAAGTTTCTCATGATGTCAGGAATAAGAGTTCAACAAAATATTTGTGTCAGTTTTATCACAAGTGGGACTTTACTCACTCCAATAGTTCTCTACATTGATCTTAACTCTCCCGCAAATAAAAGCTACTTCACCTTACTCAGGGCAAGTAGAAAAGCTCTTCCAGTTCGGTTGAAATAGGCGAATCATCTTCATTCACGTCCATTAAATCAGCCATGTACGCCCACCACTTTTGCACAATCGGGTTGTTTGCCAAATCCTGAGAACCGGCGTTACCCGTAACTTTCTGGAACGCAAAAAGCGTGTTGGTTTCGTCGTCAAAAAAAATAGAATATTCCGAAATTCCCGCAGCTCGCAACAGGGCGGAAAGTTCCGGCCAAATAGCGTTATGTCGTTTAACATATTCTACTTTTTGACCGCTCTTCAGCCGCATTTTGAAAGCCACTCGTTTCATTTCAGGAAATCTTTACGTACGGGGTTAAACACATCAACCAAAAGTCCTTTTTCTAAACAAATCACGCCGTGTACTTCTTCCGACGGCACAAAAAACACATCGCCCGAGCTGAGTACTTTTTTGTCGTCACCAATCGAGACTTCAAAAGCTCCCTCGGCAACGTAGCTCATTTGCAGGTGCGGGTGATGATGCAAAGCACCAACTCCGCCTTTCTCAAATGCCACTTTGACGAGCATCAAGTTATCGTCATACGCCATTATTTTACGTTTGCAGGTTTCGTCAATGATTTCCCATTCAATATCCTGATCGCTGATGAGCGTTTTGCTTGTAATTCCCACGGTGTTCTTTGTTTTACTTTAATTGAATCATTTCGCTTCCGGCGAGTAGAAAAGCACCCGTTCCGAAATTTTGCCAGCTATCTTTATTGGCAGGCTGCGGGTCAGCTCCGATGTTTTGCACCCAACCTACTTTACCATTTTCTTGCTGACAGGCTTTCAACGCTACCCAGGCTTTTTCAACTACCGGTTTGTACGTTTTTTCGTCGAGTAATCCGTTATTTATTCCCCACGCAATGGCGTAGGTATGAAAACCGCTTCCGCTGACTTCGCCGTGCGGGAAGCTTTCGGGAGATAGTAAACTAGTACGCCACAACCCATCTTCGGGCTGAAGATCTTTGAGTTTAACCGCCATTTCTTTGTATAAATCAACGTAAAACGGACGGTGAACGTAATCTTCCGGCATCCGGTCTAACATCAACGCCAAACCTGCGATGACCCAACCATTTCCCCGCGACCAAAATATCTTTTTTCCGTTTGCTTCTTTTTTATCCGAGTCGCTGCCCGTCCATGCGTAGCGGGTATCACGCAGAAAGAGTTTCTCTTCTTTATCAAAAAGCAAATCGTACGTCTCCATGTAATACTTGTGCATTTCGTCGAGGTACTTCTTATCACCCGTTAAGTTTGAGTATTGCACCAAAACCGGAGGTGCCATAAAGAGGGCATCGCACCACCACCATAATATCGACTGCTCGGGTTTTCCGATTCCTTGTTTCCAATCATGGTTGAGGCTTAGGTGGTCAGAAATCCATTTTTCGGTTGGAGCTAAATCAACGTCGCTTTCGCCGAGTTGTTCTAAGTACAAATAAGATGTTGCAATGACAATATCATCTGCGTGAAAAACCCGTTTGTAAGGTTTATACTCAGTACTTGCGGCCATTTTCTTCACCCCTTTCAGGTACGCTGGATTGTTTGTCGCTTTGTGCGATTCCACCACGCCAACGTAATACGCCCCGTTAGTCCAATCGGTCGGGTCTTTTGCAAAAATTGGATTATCTTCTTGCCACGCAAAAGCTTTTTCCATGACGATGCGGTCGCTTTTTTCGGAGGAACTCATTTTACTTACCGTACACGATTGCAGGAGCGATAGCGTAAATGCAAGTGTTAGAAAAGAAAGTATATTTTTCATAAGATTCATGATAGGTTTATTGAATAGTGATTTGCAACGGAGTGAGTTTTTCCATCCTGAAATAGGTGAGGTATTTCCGCCAAGCTTCGGCATTGGTGATGCTGCCCGCTTTGTTCCAAGCCGCTCCGGCGTAATAGATAAAAGGGGTATTTTTCGAGGTTTTAACGTGAGTCAGTAATTGCTCTTCGGTTACAGTCATTTTGCTGATTTTGCTCGGCACAAATACGCCAACGCCCGTAATTCCGTCTTTTCCGTGTTCGGGTTCCCAATAAGACATCAGCCCGTGTGTTTCGTCTAAAGTAATCGTTCCGGCTTCGGGGCGTTTCACGATTCCGATAACAAGGGGCATCAATTCGTCCTGGAAATGGTAAAAGGCTTCAACCTTATACATTTGCGAGCCGGCATCAATCGAAATTATTTTTTCGGACGTGACTTTTTTTCCGTCAACAAGCCACTCGTCGTAATCAAGTGTAAACGTGGTTCGTAAAGGACCGTTGTCCAGTATTTTCCATCGGTGGTAATTTCCCGAGTAATATATTTTGTCGTTGATAATTGGAGCAATATTTCCAGCTCCGAGCGTTAACCCAACGTGGTAATAATCCAGCCCGTCCCCTCGGTCGTTGTGGTAATCACCATGTTTGTAGCGTCGGTTAATTATCAAATCCGATGTGCGTTTTCCCCACACATCGAAACCGTAAGCATCACCTTTTGTACCTTCCAAAGCCTCACCGTACGTCCGGAAAGCAATTTTATCGTTTTCCCACGCCAAGTCATCTAAGCGTTCGGGAACATATCGGGCAAAAGTTTTAGCAGCAAACTGAGCCGGTTTTCCGGTTGCTACGGTAAGCACTCGTTTTTCATTTTCAGCAATACTGAGTTGGACAAGGAGATTTTGGACTTTCGTCAAACCTTTGTACTCTAATTGAAAAGGAACTTCGTTATCAGCATCCATGACTTTAAAATCACCAACTGTGAGATTTGGATTTTGAGAAATAATGCTGCTCCAAGGAATTTCAATAACAGTTTCGGTACGGGATAAATCGGAATCGTTCGTAATTTCGATGCGTTGGGCGTTTGCGGCAAAGCACAAAAAACACCACAACAATGTACATAGTTGTTTCATGTTTGACAGATTAGGTTTCATTTTATAGTGATAGGGTATTTTGAAAAATGGTCGTTTTTCAGAACATAAGTTCCGTACTTCTTTGGGAAGAATCTACCAATATTTTGACCGTTTCTGACCTTTTTCGGCTTGTCCCAATCTTTTTTACTTCAAAAGGTGTTTGTTTTAATCTCAATCGTGCTAATTCCCGGCGATAATTGCAGCATCCCGAATGAAGTGTTCGCTTTTTTACCGTTTACCGTAACCTCTTTTTGTGCGGAGAATCTCATCGCAAAATTTGCCGAAACATTCGCTGGTAACTCAATATGGTAAAACTCATTATTTCTCCCTCTTTTTTCGTAGCGTGCAACCACATTACCCCGTATGAAAGGTACGGTTATCTCGCTTTTTTGTAACGTACTGAGCTGCGGTTTGATACTCAATATTGCCCCGCCGGGCACTACCGGAGCAATTCCCCACATATTTCGCGGAATAATATTGGCGGGAACTGTCCCCCAAGCGTGGTTCCAATCGGCGTTTGGTTTGTATTTCATGTCCCAGGCTTCTAACGCCACCGTAGAGCCAATCCGAATCATATTGTACCAACTGCGATCAGTGGTAGAAGTAAGTAATTCGAGGGCATAATCGGCTTCGTTGGCGTTGTAAAGTGCTTCCATGAGGTACTGAGAACCGTAAACGCTACACGCCATTCCGCGGCTTTTGATAAAATCAACCACCGACTCCTGACGGCTTTCCGGAACAACGCCAAAGGCCAAAGCGGTCATATTAGCGTGCAAAGACGCGTGCGAAGTGCCTTCGCCATCCACGTAATATCCTTTTGCCGAATCGAACAGTTTTTCGTTGATTGACTTTTTGGCTTTTGCCGCTAATTCTTTAAAATACAGTTCCTCGTCGGGCTTATTCAGAACGTGGGCAAACTCCGCCATGATTTCCATATTTCTGAAAAAGAAAGCATTGATCAGCGTATTTATGGGCATAAATACAAAGCCATCTCGTTCGCCTTCGGCGGTTGCCAATTTCCAGCCCGTGTCTTTTTGAGCGGGTGGCCAATCCACAATATCCTTCAGTTTTATTTCTGGGTCTTTAAAACCCAACTTCTTCATAAATTCGGCAGTATTATTTTCTGAAGACGAACTAATCAACCCGTCTTCCCGCGTCAACTCCATCAAGGTTTTATGCTTTAACGACTCGTAATGCCTTTCAATCAATTCGGTGTTACCCGTGTACATATAATCAGCGTAAAACATGAATGCCATGTGCTGCTGCCACTCCGTTGGCCAAGTCGGGTTTTTCATAAAATACTCGATGGTTCGGCGAGCAATCGCGTATTCGCTGTCAGTAGTATAATGGCTTAATTGATTGAGATAAGCATCGGCTTCGTACGGAATGCGTTCGCGATCACCATCAACGTACAGCCCCGCAAAAGTGGTTGCTTTAATGGTATATTTACACATATCCCAAATCTGATTTAGCGTCGTGTCCGAACTGTTAAAAGCACTTTCATTTTCCTTGAAATACGAATAATACGCCAATTGTGTCAAATCTGCCGAGGTGACTTTTTGACTGGCATTCAAGATTTCGCAGTAACGAAAAGGCATCAGAACCGGGAACGAATCTGGCAAGGCAATTGCTCCCTTTTTTGTGTTTCGGGTATCTGGTTTTAATTGTAGACGATACGTTCGTTTTCCCTTTTCAACATTCAATTTTATTTCCTGGAAACGAATGTTGCTGACTTTATCGGGAGATGTGTTGATGCGTCCGTTTGTGAGTTGCTCACCAACTCTCACGGTTAATTGCTCGTTCTTTTTTGCGTTATAAGTCAACTCAAGCGTAGCAAAAGCGGCTTTCCCGAAATCGGCGAAGTAAGTTTTATCTGGTAATTCCGCGAATCGAACGGGCTTTATCTTGTCAGTTTGAAAAATATTTGGCGTGGTAATGGTGCTTTCATCCGCCGCTCCAACACGGAACGCCTGCGTTTCTGAATATTCGCTCAACCTGTTTACATCATCCCAAATTCTTAGTTTC
>JBLHXN010000199.1:0-5125 GCA_047630355.1 Spirosomataceae bacterium
ATCAAGTTATTGGATGGTTGGGAGGAGAGCGATAAAGAAATAGAAGATCTATTTTATAATAGTCAAATCTTCCCGAATGAGTAGAGTATTGATTGATACGCACGTTCTTCTGTGGTGGCTCACCGAGCCTGAACGCCTAAAAGTTGAGCATCTTGATTTAATTAAAAACCCTGATAATATTATCGAAGTAAGTGTGTGTAGCTTGTTTGAGATAGCAACCAAAAGGTCAATCGGTAAGCTTATCTTCGAAGAAGACTTCAAATCTGTTATAGAAGAAAATGGCTTTAGACTTTTGAAAATTGACTATCCACATCTCGAATATTACGCTACTTTACCTATTCAGCACAAAGCCCCTTACGATAGAATGATCATCTCGCAAGCCATTGTCGAAGACATTGGTATTATAAGCTATAATCGCATTTTTAAGGAATACTCTGTAAACTTATTATAGAAAACCCGCAAGGTTTTTGAAACCTTACGGGTTGGAATTATTCTTAAAAGTAATATCGGGACGGCCTTCGACAAGCTCAGGCTGACACCAAACTACTTAACCACCAATGTCCCTTGCATCAGTGTATAATGACCGGGGAAAGTGCAAACGTAGGTGTAACTTCCGGGTTTTGTGGGGGCGATGAAATAGATGGCTTCGGCGGTTTCGGGGCGGAGAATCCACGTGTGGTAGAGTACTTCTTCCAAATCTGGTACGTAGCCTTTGGTTTCGCCTTGCAAGCCTAAGTTCAACGCCGCCGTTCCTACTTTGTCAACCGTCTGTGGTTTTACAATTAAAAGGTTGTGCAACATGTCGTCGTTGTTATTGAAAATCAACTTTATCTTACTTCCGGCATTTACTTCAATCTGTTTGGTATCAAATTTTAATCCCGGAACCGTTCCGATTGTTACAGTTTGGTCAACTTTTCCGTTCCACGCTTTTGGCATTTCGTTGATGCGTTTTGCGGTTGTTGGAGCGGCGGCAACTTCGGCGTTCATGTCGTGCATACTGTGATCCATATTAGCTGCAAGAGCATATTTATTCACATCTACTCTCGAGGGTTTGGTGTTGATTTGATTGAGCGTATAATAAGCAAAATCGTGCAGCAGGTTATTGCCGTCAGCGTTCTTAATTCCCGGTAATTTTATTTCGTGAATATAACCCAGACGCATTCCGTCAATCACGACCCGCATCGACTTTTTATCGGCAGAAATCTGAATGGCTTTCGGTGCGTGATTTTCAATATTAATAATCGGACTGCCGTAAGTGTGGTGGTATTTATAGGTAAAACTATTTAATTCCATATTCGCTACGTTGCGAGCCGTGATTTCGTCAACGGATTGGGTAAACGAAATCTCAAAACCGTCGGGCATGGATTTTACTTCGTTGATTTCAAACGGCATTTCGCCCGTCCATTCGAGACGTTGGACGCCAAAGTCATCTTTTCCGGTTGATGCCCATCCCCTACTCGTCATCCCCACGAACATAGAACCATCAATACCCCAACGCATCCGCAAAATTCCCGACTGAAAACCTTCCCGAAATGCGTAGCAAGCTCCCTGATAAACGCCGTTTACTTTCTCGAGGCTCATTCGCATGATTTTACTATGTCCCTGATCACCGACAAAAAGTTGACCTTCAAAAGGACCAAAACGACCGTCGGTGCGATTTTCAATAATATCGGCAGTAGAAATACCCATTAACGTATGCGGAAACCAAACGGCGGGCGGCTTCAAACCTTCCACGTTTTGGGCTACGTCGTACATCGGTTCGCCGGTATCGGGAATGTCTTCGGGTTTTAACTTCACGGGCGAACCATCTTCTTCCGACCATAATAATCCGGCAGGATTTCCCGCAAAATCTCCTTGTTCTAAATGCGTTACGCGACCTGAGCCAACCCAATCGCCTTGGTTTTCAGCGTAAAAAATTTCTCCATTTTTCAAAACTCCAAAACCTGCTGGAGAGCGAAGTCCGGTTGCCCACGGAGTCATTTTACCATCGGGTGAAAGTTTGAGCATCCAACCCCGCCATTTCGACTGGCTCGCCCCTTTCCCAATCCAGTCTAAGTTGAGCGTTACCACCATATTACCGTCGGGTAAGGGCAACGGCCCGTAAGAGTATTGGTGGTAATTCCCCGACAACGGAAAACGGTAAAACGATTCGTAATCGTCGGCTTTGCCGTTGTTGTCTTTATCGTGCAAAATGGTTACTTCACCACGTTGCGTTGCCCATAATTTATTGTCGATAAATTCGAGTCCCAGCGGCTCGTGCAAGCCACGGGCAAAGCGACTAAACGTCGGAGCGGTACCGCTGAGCATATACGGGTTATTTATCATCCAAACTTCGCCACGACGGGTGGCAACGGCTAATCTTCCGTCGGGAATAACGGCAACGCCGCCTACTTCCAATTCAACGCCTTCGGGAACTGGCAATGTCACAATTTTGTAATAGCTCTCCTCAGTTTTGGGAGGAGTTTGAGCTAACGCAACTACGCTAATAGCGGTTAGCAGGATAAGATTTATGTATTTTTTCATGATGTTTCGAGATCTTTATTTCGTAGAAGTTTATGTGGCGTGCTGTCGGCAAAGGTGTCAGGCTGAGACAGCGTGTCCCGGCTTGTCGAAGCCTTTTCCGTTAACTGCAATGATTCTGTTCTTCGCTGCCTTCGACAGGCCGCATCGGCGGTCCCTTGGTGTAGATAAAATCGCTCACCAAATAATTGAGTAACTAAACTTGGCTTTGGCGGGAACAATGATAGTTTTTGAATCCGTATTGTTTACTATTTCTACTCCGGCTGCTGTTGATAATTGCACGTAATAATCATCTACTCTAAATGTGCCGTTATCCAGCTTTTCGATGCTCTTCCCTTCGGCGATTCGCAGAATTAAGTTATCCGTATTTCCGTCAATAGTAACTTCGTGCTTAAGGCCTTCGTTGGTAGGTATAATCGTTTGAGTCAGTGTTTGGCCTTTAAATTCGTGAACGAAAGACGGTTGTTCGTTTTCGTCAAAACGCATAGTCTGGTAATTAATTTCGGCTACGTCTTCGTAACTATCAGGCAGTTGATTCTTCTCCGATTTCGACACTAACATTGGTTTTCCGCTCAACGCAACACCTAACCCTTTTGGTTGCAAAATCTGCGGTTCTCCCCGCTGGTGCCACATTTCGGTTACATTAGCAAATTCGCCCTTCCAAACGGCAAGCAGTGCTCCCTGACTTAAGTCAAATGCGTAGTGAAAACCCTGCGGTGAACCTACAGAAACAACGTGCGTCTGCTTTTCATCGCCGTGCATAAAAAACGAGCGAATAACTTCGGTTTCGTTCGTGGGATTTACGGTAATTTCGCCCGCCATTCTTTTTTCAGAAAGTGACGTGAGTGCGTGGACAGGGTACGGGCGAATACCATCTCCTGTAATGAATAAACCTAACTGAGCACCCCACCAAGCTTTTATATACTCCAATTGCAACTGATGTTTCCCCTTTTCAAGAGAAACGTAAGCAAACTTTGGGAAACGACCTGTCCGCTCACCCTTTTCAATAAGTGGCTTTCCATCAACACTTAACGCCACATTTCCGGTGTAGTCTAATAAGAAAGCATAATTGCCTTTCTTCGCAACATCAATTGAAATCTCATATTGGTTCAGAAAATGCTCGCGTACTCGTCCCTGCCCAACATCATGGTGCAATAGCTTCATACTTCCGGTTAAATCAGGCGTGCTTCCTTCAGCTACCTTCTGGTTCTCCTCGTCAATACTTTTATAATATTTATAGTCAATATTCTTAACTGTGATGGGTTTGATATCGGCGAAGTTCAACAACTTAAAATCACGAATCGCCATGACTCCGCTGGCGTTACTGAACACCATGGGACCGCTCAGCTCGGAAGCATCCACAAAGACATTTTGCAGAACCTTTAAACCGTTTATTTTTACGTATTCTATCAGGGCTTTATTCGGAACATTTTCGGCCCTTCGCACCGCCACTTCCATGTGTTGCCACAAACCGGGGGCACGCCCGGCGTATGTCAGCGGAGCAAACGCTTGGCCATCTTTTGTTTTGAGCTCGCCCAATTTGTTTTTTTCAGAACTCAGCACAATTCCCTGTTTTCCCCAAACGTAAAATACGCTTTCAGATTCCGAGCTTAACACGAAGTCAAAACTCAACTGACAATCCTGAAAGTTGGATTTTGTTTCTAATTGTCCGCCTTTACCGTTTCCGACATAAATTTTGTCGCCAGAGGTGAGTTGTAAATCATTTGTGAACGGATTCACAGAAATAGAGCCTGCCGTTTGCCAACCTCCGGAAGTTTTCCATTCGGTAAATGGTAAAGGTTTCAGCGGAAATTCAGGCTGTTGAGCCAACATCGTTAATGGCATGCCAATAAGTATTAGCAAGCCAATGTAGTATTTTTTCATTGTATAGAATTGAGGTTGAATAATGAGTAAAAATAGAAAAAAAATGAGAGAAGATGATGTATATCGTCAGCCCTTACCGATATTCTTTCTTATTTGTGAACAATTCCAATCCAAATAGTTTTATTAGCGAAGAAACGAACAAAGCAATTGAATAATAAAGGTAAAACAGCAGCCGTGTCCACGGGGGCCGCATCCACGGGGGCCGTATCCACGGGAGCCGCATCCACGGCGGGAATTATTGGAGCGGGAATTGGGGGAATTGCGACGGCGATCCGTTTGGCAAATAAAGGTTACGCCGTAGAGGTATTTGAAGCAAATGCTTATCCCGGCGGAAAACTGAGCCAAATCGAAACCAACGGCTATCGTTTTGATGCGGGACCATCTTTGTTCACGATGCCACAATTCGTGGACGAACTTTTTGAGCTATCGGGAAAAAACCCAAAAGAATATTTTGAGTACCTGAAGCTCGACGAAGTATGTCGTTATTTCTGGGAAGACGGCACGAAATTCACCGCCGACTCAGTTCCCGATAAGTTTGCAAAAGATGCCGAAGAAACGCTCGGTGAACCCGCCAAAAATATCACTAACTACCTCAAGGATAGCGAATTAAAGTACGAAGTACTGAGCGGACTTTTCCTCGAAGACTCATTACATAAGCTCTCCACCTGGACATCAAAAAAGGCACTTCGTGGTTACGCCAATATGCACAAAATGGGCATTT
>JBLHXN010000200.1:0-5009 GCA_047630355.1 Spirosomataceae bacterium
AACTAAACATGATTTATCATTTCGATCATGCCGTGCCTCGAAACGAGCACAATTTCGTAGCTCCCGAACCCGAATTTACGTTAACAGAATTAAAAGCGATCTTTAATAAATGGGATGCCGCAATTGGTAATAACGGTTGGAACACCGTATATTTTGGCAACCACGATAACCCACGGGTGCTTTCCCGTTTCGGAAATACGGATGGGTTTTGGAAAGAATCTGCAAAAATGATTGCGACATTACTGCTCACGTTGCGTGGAACGCCTTATCTGTATCAAGGAGACGAGATCGGGATGTCAAACAGTGAGTTTAAGTCAATTGAAGAATTTGAAGATGTGCAGGTTAGAAACGCTTACCAAACGCTGATTATTGAGCAGAAAAAAGAAGAAAAAGACTTCCTAACGGCTTCAAACCGCATTGCCCGTGACCACGCCCGTACGCCGATGCAATGGAGTGCAAAACCAAACGCAGGGTTTTCTTCGGCAGAAAACACGTGGCTAAAAGTAAACGAAAACTACAAAACTGTAAATGCTGACAGCCAAGAAAAAGACCCCAATTCAGTGTTAAATTATTACCGAAACCTGATACAACTTCGTAAAAAAACGGCTGCCTTAATAACCGGAACATACGAAGATTTACTTCCAGAATCAGAAACCGTTTGGGTTTACAAACGCTCGGTATCTAAACTCAACTATTTGATTATCAATAATTTCACCGCAAAAAGCGAAGAATTTTCATCTGAATTATTGAACGATGATGCCACTTTTGTTTTCGGGAATTACGAGTCAGAAAATCCGTTATTGGGTACAACCCTATTTCTCCGCCCCTACGAATCGGTTATTTACAAAATAATAGGCTGATGAAAATTAAGTGCCTCGTACCCTCAAAACTTCCTATTATATCCCACTCTCACCACCTGCGTTTCGTAGTAATCCTGACTGATGTAATTGAAGCCCAGACCCTGAATTTCACGTTTGATGACCATCGTATTTAGTATGTCTGATGCGTTCAGGAAGATTTCGCCTTTATTTAAGGTCTTTTTCAATCCGGCATCCAACGAGAAACGGGTGCCGATTTTTCCCTGCGGAATTAAGTCGGGAGCGAGGTAAACGGCGGATAATTGAAAGTCAATTTTATTCCTCAAATGAGTCAGAGCATTCACTTTCAGCGTTCCTGAAATGAGTTGTTGCTGTTTTGCAGTGAATGTATTTGGCGTTGGATAAAGGTTATTCACCGTAAACGCATTAATCTGATTTCGGTAGATATTACCGTTTACGTTGAAAGACAACGCTTTGGATATTTCCTGCGAAAGCAGCATTTCCACGCCTGAATTATAACTACGTCCGGCGTTTTGAAAAATGGCGTAAATAAGCTGACTCGGAGACAAATCGTTGCCCGGAATTGTACTCGAAATTCGGGTAATTGTGCCGTCGGTGAAGCGGTGGTAAAGTGCCGAGTAGAAATAACCCCGCTTTATATTGGTTTTGTAACCCAACTCAAAAGAATTGGTAAACTGCGGGGAAAGGTTCGGATTGCCGACCTTGATAATTTCGGCATCGTCGTATTTCGGGAAGATTCGAATATCCACTTCGTTGGGGCGATCAACTCTTCGGTTGTAGAAAAACGACAGTTTATTATTGTCGTTTATTTTCCACCCAAAACGCACGTTCGGGAACGGTTGGAAATAATCATAACCGCCGCTTTTGTACGTATTATGGTCAGGGTTTACCAAGTAATTGAGATTTACGTATTCCACCCGCAAACCAATTTCGGCTTCTATTTTTGGATTTTCGTACACATAATTTCCGTAAACAGCGGGAATAGTTTCACTATAAGTTGCTTGTCCGCCCGCATCAATATCAAGCGGCGAATTTAGTCCGGGGAAAAACTGCATATTCGTCGGGATGTTGCGGCGGCGGACTTTAACGCCCGTTTCGATACTACCAAAGCGGAGCGGTTGCACGTAATCGGCGTTGAAATCGAAAACGCTTTCATCAGATAATAATTTGAATGCATCTTCGCCTTGATACGTCGGGAAAATATTCGTGAAAAAGTACTGCTCATCTTCGCGGTGAAACGTATAATTAAAACCGAGGTTCAGCACCCGCCCCGGTTGGGTGTATTTGTATTGATACGCCGCCGTTGCCATTACGGTAGTTTTGAGTTCGTCTTCCAGAAATTGCCACAAACGTAATCGCTCGGAAAAGTCTTTATCGAAAAATGGTTGATCGCCTCGGTCAATTATTTTTTCGATACCCAAAAGCCCCGAAACGGTCAGCGTATTTTTATCATTGAAAGCGTAATCCACACCCATTTTGGTAGTCAAAAAGTGCGTATTCCGGTTTCGTTTTAATTGCTGATTTATAACGGATCCGTCATCGTAGAAGCGAGTCGTGAATTCGTTTTTATTCAGCGTTTCGGTATAAAGGTAGTCGGCGTTCAGAAAGACGTTGACTTTGTTTTTTCGGTAATTTAACGAAAGCGACGGGTTGATTTTCGGCGTGTTTGTGTATTGCGGTCGAATATTCGGCAAGTTTTCTCGCTTTACCCACAACGCACCCAAACCTCCGGCGAGACCGATTTTCCCGTTAAAACCTTCTTGTTTATTCTTCTTGTAAATGATATTGATAATTCCGGCGTTGCCATTCGCATCAAACTTCGCCGAAGGATTATTAATTATTTCAATTCGTTCAATCGCCGAAGCAGGAATATTATCCAATCCGTTTTGATTGCCAAAACCCGTGAGGGCAGTTTGTTTTCCGTCAATTAAAACTGACACTTTATTGCTACCCCGTAGTTGCACCTTTCCGTCCTGAACGGTCACTCCAGGCAGGTTTTGCATCGCCTGTAAAACCGAACCACCGCTTTGACTGATATTATCGTCAACGGAAAACGTCTTTTTGCCCATTTTTGAGTCAACGGCATCTTGCTTTGCCGTGACGGTTACTTCGTTCAACAGCTTTACATCTTCCTCCATAATTAATGTTGGAACGGTCAGAAACTCCGACAAACTTCCCACAAAAATATCCTGAGTAATAGTTTTATAACCCACAAACGTTGCTTCAATTACGTAATTAGCGGGTTTTACATTGATAAGTACAAAACGACCTTCTTCGTCGGATAACGTTCCGGTTATAAACGTATTATCGGTTTTACTTTTCAGCGAAACTGACACGTAAGGAACTGCGGTCTGGGTGGCGACATCTTTTACCTGACCTGAAAGCGTAACTGCCGTCTTTTGGGCGGACGAATGAAGCGAAATATGGATGATAGAGAGCAGTATAAGTACTTGTAAAATTTTCATTTTTTGGTTTGTTATTGACCTTTCCCAAATAATCCTGTTTTGCGGCAGGCAGTTTATAATCAACCAAGCTGCATCAAGGAAGGGTATTTTCTAATTACAATGCAAATTTAACACTAAAGTCTGTAGGCAATTTGGAGAAACCCGTTTGAATTAAAAAAAACGATCAGATAGCAATTGAAGCGTTTAGAATGTACTCACCGCCAGCATTGGAAAACGATACATTGACTTTGTCGTTTTTAAACGGCTTGGTGAATAAATATACGCTACCAATTCCGATGGCTGCCCCGGCAGTTACGTCATAAATATCGTATTTTCTGGCTTTTATGCGGGTATAACCCACGTAAGAAGCGGTCAGGTAAGCCAGGACGCCAACCGTCCAACCAAACCTTAGTTGTAAAAAAGAGGTCCCGATAAATGCCGCCGAGGTGTGAGGGTGCCTTTGTCACCTTTCCGAAAAATCAGGGTAGTTGCAAAAGCTGAAATGGTCAATGCGATTACTAAAATATCACCCGAACGTTCCTATGTTGTTTGTATAAGTAAATAATAAATGGGTTGAAGAAGGTATTTTTCAGGATTTGGCTAATTGAACCCTTCGTTTTTGAATGATTACCGCATATATCAGGAAGCCAACTAATATGGCAGCAAGCACTATTGACGAACCAACTGTTCCTAAATCAAAACCGCCTTTCTCGGTTGGTTTTGTCAGTAAATCGCCAAAGGTTGCCCCGAACGGACGGGTTAAGACAAAGGCAACCCAAAACAATACAACCCGTGAAATAGAAGTGAAGAAATAGCCAGCGACCGTAATCAAAATCAGCGACCCGATTAGCAACGCCCCACCCGCAAAACCAAGGCCTGAACTATCGGCGAGGTAGTCACCGAGGGCCGTTCCCAATGTATTGGAAATCAGGATGGTCATCCAGTAGAACATTTCTGGGCGGAAAGTCTTGATATCGGTCACTGAAAGTGACCGCTCGCTAAACCACCAAACCGAGAGCATCGTGATGAGTAACGAAACCAATATCAGCGAACCCGTAGCGTAGCCAAAACCGAGCGTTCGGTCCATGTAATCAGAAATTGTTGTACCGGCGGTACTCGTCGAAACAATGACGAGCCAGTACAAAACCGGGCGGTAACGGTCTGCTTTGAGTTGAAGAATCAGCGTGACGACAAAAAAGCTGAGGAGCAATAGTGAGCTCACACCGTACCCGACGTTCATGGTCATGGACAGTAGGTCTCCCGCCGTTTCGCCGAGCGTGGTGGCACAAATTTTCATTACCCAAAAAATCAGGGTGATTTCAGCTACTTTTTTCATCTTGTTGGTTAGGGGGGCTTTTTTTACTTTCCGATTTAAAACAACTGCAAGGATTTTATCCCGTTGCAATAGACTTCTTTCTTAATTAAAACTCGGTGTATTTCATGTGGTTTGTGGCTTTTTTAAGGTTTACAATTGCACTTATATTTCCCCAGTTTTTGTCGTAATTTTTATGTTTTCCCCTGAACCTACTACTGCATATCCTGAATATTTTACAGCAGCGGTTGAGGTGTTCTACTATCACCCTTTTTGAGGCTTGAGACTTATTTTCCTCTTTCTGTCCTTAAGTCAATGGCTTGTTATTTGATTTCTTATGGGGCATAATGCACTTATTATAAATGTGTTGTATCCCCAAAAAGCCCAAGTCTGCCAAAATAGTGATGTCCTTTG
>JBLHXN010000201.1:0-4903 GCA_047630355.1 Spirosomataceae bacterium
TAAATTGCATTAACTATGGATTTTTTTTGCACATATATTTATAAATTTGTTGATTAAATCCACCTTATTTACTGATTGTGCATTTTGAATTACTAATAAACGACCTTATTGATGCTCTAAAAAAGCCTTTGCCGGGGCATTCTGAGTTGCCGGCACGGATAGAACCCAATAAAGCCTTTGGTCCGATTGCCCCAAACGATAAGACCCGAATTAGTGCGGTGCTGCTGAGTTTGTATCCGGATAAAGGGGATGTTTTTTTTCCGTTGATTCTTCGACCAGAATACGATGGTACGCACGGCGGACAAGTGGCTTTCCCAGGTGGACAGGCGGAACTACAGGATGAGAATTTGGCTCGCACGGCTCTTCGGGAGGCTCAGGAAGAAGTGGGAATAAAAGCCATAGATGTAGAAGTGATGGGCAATTTGACAAAAATATTTATCCCACCGAGTAACTTTTGGGTTACGCCTTATATCGGGTTCTTGCCGTACCGCCCTGACTTCTTTCCGGACAAACGGGAAGTGGATAAAGTAATTGAAGTCTCACTGACCGAACTTATCAATAATACTAAAATAGAGAAGCGGTTAATACAGGTTAGGAAGCATAAACTCAATACGTACGGATTTGAGATTCAGGAGCAGTGGGTTTGGGGTGCCACGGCGTTGATGTTGTTCGAGTTTTTGGAAGTATTGAAGCAAATAAAAAAGTCATCCGACAGTGCCGGGTGACTTTATGGTATTGAGTGAACCTTTTGAATATGGGTATTGGAAATGCACGAGTGCATTTTTATCAAATACGAAACCAATAGATATTCTATATCCATTACTATCAAATAAAATGCCAATAAGTATTTCGGGGAAAGAATTGACAATATTTTTTAATAAATAATTAATGGTGAATTAGTTACATTTTTGCGTATGATTTTTGGAAGCGACATAAGAGGTTGTGTTTATGATTGATACGGAATTTGACGGCATTTAAATTTCTTTATAAACTTCGCTTTTTATTTTTTCCTGTAATTTTATGATGCCTCCTAAAAGGGCTTCTGGGCGGGGTGGGCAGCCAGGCACATACACATCAACGGGGATAATCTTGTCCACGCCCTTTACCACGTGATAGCCGTGTTCCCAATACGGGCCGCCGCAGTTTGAACAACTTCCCATCGAGATTACGTAGCGGGGCTCTGCCATCTGTTCGTAAAGTCTTCTGATACGGTCTGCCATTTTAAATGTTACCGTTCCCGAGACCAACATCAGGTCTGACTGCCGGGGGCTGTTTCTCGGGAAAACGCCCAGCCGTTCTAAGTCGTAATTGGAAGCATACGTTGCCATCATTTCCAGGGCACAGCACGCCAAACCAAAGCCCATTGGCCACAGTGAATTAGCTCTTGCCCAGTTAGAAAGCTCTTCGATATTGGTTAATATTACTTCGGCTTCGCCGGTTTTGTGGCGTTCGTTGTAATCTAAGGTTTCAAAATCCATAAGTTTAATGTTTAATAATCAATTACCAATTTTCAAGGTTAAATAGTGAATAGTCAAGAGGTTAATGGTGCAAAGTCTAACGAAGAACAGGAACCCAAAAACATAACAACTTATTTATACTTCTGATTGATGCGTTCGTAATAATTTTCGGGTATTTTGGTGGTGAATATATTCTCTTTCTGAACGGGCTTTATCCAGTCAATGTATCCGCGTCGCCAGACGTACGCCAGACCGATTACCAATACAAAAACAAAAATGAACATTTCGAGAATGGCGAACCAGCCCCAAAGCCCGTTTGTCTCGGCGATAAACTGTTCGTTTCCGAAAATAGTTGCCCACGGAAAAAGGAAAATCAATTCTACGTCGAATAACACAAATACCAACGCAATTACGTAAAAACGGTTGTTGAACCGCACGCTTGCGTTACCCGTTGGAGCTTCGCCGGATTCATAAGTAGTTAACTTCTCTTCGTTCGGTTTGTTTTTTCGTACAAAACGGGCGATAGTCATCACCACCCCAAAAAGAAAGAATCCGCCGAGCGTAAAAAGTAGGATTAACCCGAAGTCTGAAAGCATAGTTTGCGTAAATATATGGCAAGTTAGTAAAACCATTTATCCTCTGAAAGTAACTAATTACTAATCCATCGTTGGTATTTACTCAATACCGCTAAGTAAATGATTGATAAATCATTATGTTGCATCTGTAATCAAACATTTTTGCAAAAAACGCAGGATTCCCTGCTTCACAAACACAAGTCCTTTCATTCTTGCCGAGTCTGGTTTCTGTTATCAGAAATCCGGATAATCTGGTTAATTCTTCCATTTCTGTTTAACACAATCTGCGATTCGTTCGGGCAACAAACCACGTCCGGTTTTTTTCGAAATTACACCATTTAGCAAGGAGTTTCTTCGGATTATATTTCAAAAGTTGTGCAGGGCGAAGATGGCTTTATGTGGTTCGGTACAAATAATGGCTTCGTGCGTTATGACGGTTACGAATTTGTGGTTTACAGTCATAACCTGAACAACGCGTCATCTATTTCGGGAGATTATATAAGTGCGTTAGCTCCGGTAAACGAGCGACTGATATGGGTGGGTTCATACGAGGATGGTCTTGACTTATTTGATACCGAATGCGATTGATGCTCTGCGAGGAAGATAAAATCTGGATTGGCTCTCGGGGCGGAATCGGATTGAGTTGTTTTGATACCAAGTCAAAGAAGTTTACAAACTATCCTTACGACATAAATAAAAAGGTGAATTTCGTTTTGGCAGTCAGCCGGAAATCGCCAAATGAACTTTGGGTGGGAAGCATTGGGTCATCGTTGATGGTATTCAATACGGAAACTAAAAAGTATTCCTTTTTTGAATACGACACGAAGTTGTCTTCTGATTTAAAAAGCGATATTATTTTTGATATTACTACTGATAATCAATTGAATACGTGGTTTTCGATGAAGCAGGGGATTTCGATGTACAGCGAGAATTATCAATTGTTTAGACCTGACTCGCTGATCTCTCCCAAGGTGACTAACTCGCTGAATTTCTTCGAAATTTGGAGCATTGAAGAGGATAGCTCGTCCATTTATTTTGGGTGTTCGGTGGCAGATGGGTTGATTATTCACGATGAAAAGACGGGGAAACAACGACTCAAACGTCCGGCGGGTTTACGCCCTGATGAGACCGTTTATTTTTATCGAATGGCGAAAGACTCGGAAGGTAAAACCTGGATTGCAGCATTAGATCAATTGCCTTACTTTGATCCGAAAAAAGATAGTTTTACGTGGGTCACGCCTGGATATTTTGGGTGAAGCTTTCGTGCACTCCGTGGCGGTAGGGAAGGATAATGTAGTCTACTTCGGAACGCGGAAAAGCGGGTTGTTTTCTTACGACCCAAAAATAAAAGCCCGGAAAAACTACCTAACTTCAAACAGTGAACTAGTTTCGAGTAGGTATTTACATGATTTAATAACTGACCGAAATAACCGTCTGTGGATTAGTTCGGGAAGCGGGATTTCAGCGTTTGATTTGACGAGTCAGCGTTTCGTGAAAAACTACTTGCCTAAAGACGGTTTCAAGGCAGTTTTCAAAGTGACGCTTGACGAAAACGGGCGGCTTTGGACTACCTCTGAAAACGATGGAGTAAAGTGCATTGATACGAAAACGCTCAAGGTATTGCCCGGCATCTCGAAACAAGACTGGCTTTTGTCAAATACCATAGAATACGTAGTGGCCGATAAATCTGAAAAGTTATGGATTTCTACGCACCGAGGGCTTTGTGTTTGCGATTTAAAACGAAAATCTGTTTTACTTTTTGATTCAAAAAACGGTTTGAATAATAATCACATTCAGGGAGCTTCGTTTGTGCTCAAAAACGGCAATTACGTTCAGGGACTTTAGCAGGCTTTTGCCCAGGTAGAACCGGATAAACTCATTGATATTAAAGTAAATAACCCGCCTACGTTTACGCATTTTAAAGTATTTGATTTGCTCTACCCAATTCAGAACGCGGATAAACTTCAACTAAAACACACTCAAAATTTCTTCAGTGTTGGCTTTTCGGCACTTAACCTCTCTCAACCAGAGAAATTGAAATATCAATACCGCTTAACCGTCGTTAATAAAAACTGGGTGGACGCTGATAATTTCCGCATGGCAAGTTATACCAAATGTAGCGGCGGGAAATTACGTTTTCGAGTTTAGACACGCTGTCAAAGGTTTAGTAGAATGGAGTCCTGTTCAGCGGGTTTGGGTCGTGATAACTCCGCCGTTTTACCTCACATGGTGGTTCGTTGCTTTGCTGGTAATTTGTGCTTCGCTCGGGTACTTTATCGCTCTAAGATTGAAAAGGTGAAAAAAGTGGAAGAGGCCAAGGCAGAAATGAATAAATAACTGACTGATTTAGAAATGAAGGCATTACGCAGTCAAATGAATCCGCATTTTATATTTAACAGCTTGAATTCTATCAAGTATTACATTATTCAGAACGAAACCGCTCTTGCCTCAAAGTACCTGAGTCTCTTTTCTAAGCTTATCCGGAAAATACTGGCAAATTCTCAAACCGATTACATTAAATTATCAGAAGAAATAGAAACGATAGAACTGTACCTCGAAATGGAAAAACTGAGGTTTGGAGAGAAACTTGAATACTTCATTGACGTTGATAAACGTATCGATTCTGAAATGATTCTGATTCCAACAATGTTGATTCAGCCTTACATTGAAAACGCAATTTGGTACGGAATTATGCATAAGTATACCAACGGAAAGTTGCATTTTTCGATAAAATAAGCGGCTGATAATCAGAATATTACCGAGGTAATTATTGCCGATGACGGAATTGAACGAATGAAATCTGAAGAGCTGCGTTTGGGTAGTTCATCGCAGAAGCGATCTCTTGGAATGTGTATCACGGGCGAAAGAATT
>JBLHXN010000202.1:0-4895 GCA_047630355.1 Spirosomataceae bacterium
CGGTTGACCCGAGCAATCCTGACTTAACAGTTTGGGCGGGAACTGGTGAAACCTGGACTCGAAACAGCGTATCAGTTGGCGACGGGATTTATAAAACCACCGACGGCGGGCAAAACTGGAAAAACATGGGTTTGGAGAAATCCGAACGCATCAGTAGTATCGCCGTTAATCCAAAAAATTCCGACGAAGTTTATGTTGGAGTACTCGGAAATCTGTGGGGCGAAAGCGACGAACGCGGCGTTTATAAAACCACTGATGGCGGCGAAACGTGGACGAATATTTTCAAAATTAACGCCACCACCGGATGTTCTGACCTGATTGTTGACCCAACAAACTTCAATATTATGTACGCGGCATTTTGGGAATTTAACCGCACGGCGTATTCGTTCAGTTCTGGCGGAGCAAACAGTGCTTTGTACAAAACCACCGATACAGGAAAAACGTGGAATAAAATTCATAACGGTTTCCCAACGGGAGATTTAGGTCGCTTTTCGATTGCCGTTGCCCCCTCAGAGCCAAATCGTTTGTACGCCGTAGTGGAAGCAAAAGAAGACAAAGGGCTTTACCGCTCAGATGACGCGGGTGCTTCGTGGAAATACTTGAATAAAGACTTTGAAGTCGTGGTGCGTCCGTTTTACTTTTCACGCATTGTGGTGAGTCCGTACAATCCTGATTTTTTATTAAAAGCAGGATTGAGCGGTTATATGTCTAAGAACGGCGGAAAAACTTTCCGGGCAATCAATGGCGGCGTTCATTCTGACTTTCACGATTACGCTTTTTCGGTCAGTGATTCAAGTAAAATTTACGTCGGAACAGACGGCGGCGTTTATCGCTCTTACGATGGTGGCACAGGTTGGGAAATGGTGCGGGGTTTGCCAATCTCGCAGTTTTACCACGTATCAGTAGATAATCAGAAACCGTACAACGTTTACGGCGGTTTACAAGATAACGGCTCGTGGTTCGGTCCTTCGGCGAAAGCAGGCGGCGTAGAAAACCGTGACTGGATGCGGGTTGGAGCCGGAGACGGTTTTCGGGTTTACCCTCATCCTACTGACCCAAATATTGTTTACTCAGAAATGCAGGGAGCGGAAAACATTTGGCGAATAAATGTAGAGAAGAACCAACTAAAAACGGTTAAACCAATACCTGAATCAGCAAATGAAAAACTTCGTTTTAACTGGAATGCCCCGCTGAGTACCAGTTTGCACAATCCTGACAGGTTGTACGTAGCGAGCCAATACGTTCACGTATCGGACGACCAAGGAGAAACGTGGCGAAAAATTTCACCCGATTTAACAACCAACGATTCCGCAAAACAAAATCAGGAAGAATCTGGTGGAATAAGCGTGGATAACTCGGGAGCGGAGAATCACTGCACGATATTCACAATAAATGAATCTCCGATAAACAAAAATATCATCTGGGTTGGTACCGACGATGGCAACGTTCAGGTTACGTTTGACGGCGGCGAAAATTGGAAAAACGTTACGGCAAATCTTTCAGGCGTTCCAAAAAATACGTGGACGTACTTCATTGAACCAAGTCGCTTCGACGAAAATACTGCTTACGCCGTTTTTGACGGGCACACACAAAATGACCGCAAGCCGTACATTCAGAAAACTACCGACGGCGGTAAAACGTGGCGGGCAATCAATACCGAAGGAATTGCTGATTTTGCACGCAGTATTCGGGAAGATTTAAAGAATCCGAATTTATTGTTTTTAGGAACAGAGCAAGGGCTTTATATCACCGTAGATGGCGGGCAAAACTGGTCACAATTTACGAATAATATGCCGCCCGTTGCGGTGCATTATATGGTCATTCACCCAACCGAAGATGCTCTTGTTATGGGCACGCACGGACGGGGAATCATCATCATCGACGATATTTCGCCGCTTCGACAAATTACTTCTGAAATTATAGAAGACGAGTTAACATTCATTAAAACGAAGCCGACCATCATGAAAGATCCGGGTAGTTTTGCGGGATATTCTGAGGTAGGAGATTACGTCGGACCGAACCCGATTTCGGCGGCGGAGATTATGTACTTCATGAATAAACGCCACACGTTCGGCAAAATGACGATGAAGGTCTTTGACGCAGCCGGAAACGAAGTAGCTGATTTAGCTCCCGGAAAAAGTAAAGGTATAAACGGTGTTCAGTGGAATTACCGCCTGAAACCACCTAAAACAGCCAACGGAAAGATTCCGGTTCAGGCCGGACTATTGGGGCCAGTCGCTCCGGCCGGAATCTATAATGTGGTTATCAACAAAGGCAAAAAGGAATTCACGGGAAATATAGAATTAGCAAATGACCCGGAATCTATTTACACCGATGCTGACCGTACCGCTCAACAGAAAGCAACGATGCAGCTTTTTGACCTCAACGAAAAAGTGGCGTATTTGGTACAGCAAGTAGATATAGCGTTGCCTTATTTGAAGAACCTGCAAGAGAAAGCTACGGATAAGAAATTCGTTAAAAAGGCGAATTTACCTTCTCTCATTGCTGAGTTATCAGATTTCAAGAAGACTTTAGTTGTATCTTCCAGCGATCGTTACGTAGGTGCGGAAGAGCCGAAGTTACGGGAAAAGGTATCTGAATTATACGGCACCGTCGCTACTTTTGCCGGACGACCTTCCAACGCTCAATTGCAAAACGTTGAATTAATCACCAAGAGTTTTTCAGACGCAAATGCTAAATTTACGGAAATGAAAAACCGCCTCACAGCAGTTAATAGCTTATCGGCAAAAGCTGGAATGGAAGATGCTTCATTACTTACCTTCCCGACTTGGGAAGAGTTCAAGGGAGAGTAATAATAATTTAAGTCTTTACTTTTAACCCACAAAGCCCACGAAGATTTCGTGGGCTTTGTGGGCTTTGGTGAGTTGCTCTTAGTACCATCGGGGTTTTTCAATCCGGTAGGGTTGAATTACATAAAGGAAGAAACGGAAACGTGCAAAGTCGAAAGGTTCATACACCAAGAGGCACGAAAATGCCTAATCAATTAGTATTAGATTCCGTTTGAAAATAAACCAAAAGCTCATTTCTTTTCCCTTTTTTTGAAATTCCAGCCATCGGTAATGGCATAACTGAAAGCGGTACTAAAAAGCAAAGTAATAAGTACGGCAAAATAGGGTATAAAATCAGACATCTTTACTATTGTTTATTAATTTCAGATAAATACCAAAAGCCAAGATGCTTGGAACCCATATGCCAATAAAAATCGCTTCGTTCGTGTTACCGTTAAAAAATAATATTTCGGAATATACTAACGAGAGTATAGCTGAGATAAAAAGTAACTTGTCCGTGAGTGTGAATTTCTTAAACATTTTTTTATACTATCACTTCCTACTCATAAGGCTTTTCAGAATACGCCCCGTTTTTTTGAGTGGGTTCTGGCCTCCACGATATATGTTCATTTTTTTGTCAAAACGGACAAAGATTAGATTTCTAAAGGTACTCTTTATCCTTGAATGTTAATTGCTTTACAGACTTTTTATCTGACCATAACGAGCGGGTATGATTAATTACACATATCCCCCATACAGTGGTTGAGTTTGTTAGAATTTATCAAGAATCCAATGCTTATTTAAGTTGAACCGGATTTCTAAAAACCGACCCCCTTCATCGAATTAGCCCTCAAACATTTCACTTTCCAAGCATTTCTGCCGAACTTTGTTGCATAAGAAACTTATGGGTTTTTACATTCACCGCAATCAAAACCCCATAAGTTTTAAGTTACCGTAAAACTCAAGCCTCTGAAGTCTCGAACTCTACACAATCAAGACCTCAAAGGCTTCAAAATTAAATTCCTTTCCTAAAATATCAGACATGAACGAATACATCAAAAAAAATAAAGAACGCTTTCTCGAAGAACTATTTGACTTCCTTCGCATCCCGTCCGTAAGTGCCGACCCATCGCACATTGGTGATATGCACATCGCGGCTCAGTGGATACACGACAAATTAGTTGCCGCCGGAATGGACAAAGCCGAAATTTGTACCACCGACGGACATCCGATAGTTTATTCCGAAAAAATAATTGACAAAAAATTACCGACTATTTTAGTGTACGGACATTATGACGTTCAACCCGCCGATCCGATAGAGCTTTGGGATACGCCACCATTTGAGCCTACCGTTCGCAAAACGGCAACGCACCCCGCCGGAGCTATTTACGCCCGTGGAGCCTGCGACGATAAAGGTCAAATCTACATGCACGTGAAGGCAATTGAGGCAATGCTGAAAAACAATGCCCTTACTTGCAACGTAAAAGTCATGTTTGAAGGTGAAGAAGAAGTTGGTTCTGTCAATTTGGAAACCTTCATAAAAGAGAACAAAGAGAAACTCGAAGCAGATATTATCCTGATTTCGGATACCTCAATTATCGCGAATAACATTCCAAGCGTAGAAACAGGTTTACGTGGTCTTGCCTACATGGAAGTAGAAGTTACCGGTCCAAACCGTGACTTGCATTCTGGCGTTTACGGTGGTGCGGTGGCAAACCCAATCAACGTATTGAGTCAAATGATTGCTTCTTTGCACGATGAAAACGGCAAAATTACGGTAAAGGGCTTCTACGATAAAGTGGTAGAATTGAGCGTTGCAGAAAGAGATGCTCTTGAAGCCGCACCTTTTGACGAAGAAGTTTACAAAAAAGATTTAGAAGTAAACGCCGTTTCGGGCGAAGCAAATTATACTACCCGTGAGCGAGCGGCTATTCGTCCAACGTTGGACGTGAACGGAATTTGGGGTGGCTATACCGGCGAAGGTTCCAAGACCGTTTTACCAGCTAAAGCATTCGCTAAAATATCCATGCGGTTAGTTCCGGATCAGGATTGGAAAGAAATTTCGGATTTATTCACCGAACACTTCAAAGCCATTGCTCCCGATTC
>JBLHXN010000203.1:0-4844 GCA_047630355.1 Spirosomataceae bacterium
CAATTTGAAGAGTTTGAAGAGTCGAGAAAAAAATCCCTCTTCGAATTTGAGAATATTGCCAATAAGTTATTTGACGAAAAAACAACCAAGTTTTCCAAACAAAGCATAGAGAACATTGAACAGCTTTTAAACCCTCTAAAAGAGAACCTAAAAGACTTCAAAAAGAAAGTGGAAGAAACTTATGATAAAGAATCAAAAGAAAGATTTTCGTTAGAAAACAAAATCACAGAATTGGTTGCGTTGAACCAACAAATAAGCAAGGACGCTACTAATTTAACCAATGCCTTAAAAGGTCAGTCCAAAACTCAGGGTGATTGGGGTGAAATGATTTTAGAGAGCATACTGGAGTATTCCGGACTCGTAAAAAACCGGCAGTATTTCGTTCAGGAGTCTTTTATAGATGAAAAAGGTAAACGTAAACAGCCAGACGTTATCATAAAATATCCTGATAATAGATATGTTATAATTGACTCCAAAGTTTCATTAGTAGCGTATGAGCAGTTTGCAAATTCTGAAGATATAGACAATCAAAAAATACATTTAAACAGTCATATTAAGTCGATCAAAAATCATATTGACAATCTAAGTTCTAAAGAGTACGAACAATTAGACAAAGCATTAGATTTTGTTTTCCTTTTCATTCCAATTGAACCGGCATTTCTCACGGCACTGCAATACGACAGTCAATTGTGGAATTATGCCTATTCAAAAAGAATTGTTTTAATGAGTCCAACTAATTTAATAGCCACTCTAAGAGTGATTGTTGATGTTTGGAGCAAAGAGATTCAAAATAATAATGCGAGGGAAATATCTAAAAGAGGCGAGAAACTATTCGACAAATTTGTTGGCTTTGTTACTGATATGGAAGATATTGACAAGCACTTGGGCAAGGCAAGTGAGAAATACGGGGAGGCAATCAAGAAACTCTCAACTGGCAGAGGAAATCTAATTGGTCAAGCAGAAAATTTGAAGACCCTTGGTGTTAATTCTAAAAAGAGATTGCCAGAAAAGTTTCTAATTGACAATATTGAATTAGGGGACGAACCACAGAATAACGAAGCAACTACACTGACAAATAATGATGTTAACGATGATGATTCCTGAACTCAACATTACGTGTAACCAAACTATTGAGAAACCCCCTCCTAATTTCTATTGCTTCCCTCCTTTTGTCAAATACCCGTAAACCCGTATCTTTGAACTCAACTAATCCAAAACCATGAAATACTTAGCATTCGCGAATAACGACAAAATGCCCGCCCTCGGACTGGGAACCTGGAAATCTGCCAAAGGCGAAGTTTACGAAGCCATCCGCACCGCCATAAAGCTCGGCTACCGCCACTTTGACTGTGCCCACCTCTACATGAATGAAGCCGAAATTGGCGAAGCATTCGCCGATGCTTTCAAGGCGGGAGACGTTACACGAGAGGAGCTTTTTGTCACCTCAAAATTATGGAATAACCGCCACCGCCAAGAACAAGTCCGTCCGGCGTTTGAATTGACAATCAAAAACCTGCAACTGGATTATTTAGATTTATACCTCATTCACTGGCCCGTAGTGTTGAAAGATGACGTGAATTTCCCCGAAAGTGGCGATGAATTAGTTAGTATAGAAGAAACGCCACTTTCCGAGACGTGGAAAGGCATGATTGAACTCCAAAAAAGCGGCGATGCCAAACACATTGGCGTTTCAAATTTCAGTCCGAAGAAAATCCAACTGGTTTGGGACAAAACGGACGTAAAACCTGAGGTGAACCAAGTAGAAATGCATCCGTTTATGCAGCAAAAAGAACTGAAAAGTTACTGCGACAAAAACGGTATTATCCTGACGGCTTACGCTCCACTTGGCTCGGCGGATCGTCCAAAAAATCGTATTTCAGAAGACGAACCTAATCTTTTCCAAAACGAAACAATCAAGAAAATAGCGGCCGACAAAGGCACTTCAGAAGCACAAGTGATGTTGGCCTGGGCGGTAAATTACGGCGTGAGCGTTATTCCTAAATCAGTTAACGAAGGACGGTTAAAAGAAAACCTTGCCGCCGCTGAAATTGAATTAGCAACCGACGAGTTGAACTCTTTGTCCGAAATTGATTTAAAAAATCGCTACGTTACTGGTGATTTTTGGTGTCTTGAAGGTTCAAGTTATACCATGAAAAATTTGTGGGACGAGTGATAAGCTTTTAGGAATAAAGGTGGTCTAACTCCCTTTATTCTTTTTTAATTGTACTATGTCATTCAAGTAACGATTTCACCCTGCTGCTTTTTTCGAGGCTATTAAGTGGTGGTACTGTATACACCGAACTTCAACATAGATATCATTAAAAATTATGGAGCCTTCAAAGACTTCCTTAAAGTTTAAGCCTTTCACAACAATAAGTATCTCTATTGATACAGGAGACCTGCCAAAAGTGAAAACATCGTAGTTTGCGGTATCGAGAAATTTCGGAAGGGTCACATCAAACATTGGCATTCCGAAAACTTGAAATGCTTTTTCAAGTTTTTTGTAATTTTCTTCAGAATTGTCAACCCATATATCTAACATCCCCGGTTGTGCGGACATATCCATGCAGAATAACGGAATACCCGCCGATTAACAGATAATCCACTGAAGTATTGTTCAATGCTTGAATAAAGTCACGAAAATCAGAATTGAAGATATTACCCATTGTTATTTTACGCATTGAAAAGACGGTTCTGTCCATTTTAGGCAGGTTATTTATATCAAAGTTGTAAGCAACAGAATTTAGATAAAAAGCTGCCTCTAATCTTTCTCGCATAGTTTTAGTGGCCCAATAGTCCTTTATTCGCTCCTCACTTTCTTCGTATTTGCCCGCCCACTGATAGGTACAATCGAGTTTAGGTATGTCCATTTCTGATTTATTGACTAATTGGAAACAAATAAGAAATTCATGCTTTTCCCGAAACCTGATTTTACCTGACCTTGTTGTAGAGTTGAAGTCAGTTCTATAAAACGCTCACTACTTTTTACTAACTTATGAAAATCGTCATTTCACCCGCTAAAACTTTAGACTACGAAACGCCACTTACTCTTCAAGATTATACGCTGCCCATTTTCACGGAAGAAACCGAGAAGCTAAACGCCGCACTGAAGAAAAAATCGCCCCAAAAACTGAGCGATTTGATGAGTATTTCGGCGGCATTGGCAAATTTGAACCACGAACGCAACCAAACCCGCACCACGGATTACACAACCGAGAACGCCCGACAAGCCGTTTTTGCGTTTAAAGGCGACGTTTACATGGGGTTAGACGCGTACTCGCTTTCAATAGATCAGGTTTTTCGATTACAGGAAAAACTCCGCATCTTGTCAGGATTATACGGCTTGTTAAAACCACTTGATTTGATGCAACCGTACCGCTTAGAAATGGGAACGAAACTGGAAATCGGAGCCAAGGGAAACCTCTACCAGTTTTGGGACAAAAAAATTACAGAATCACTCAATAATGAGTTGAAAGAAGACGAGCCACTCGTAAACTTAGCGAGCAACGAATACTTTAACGCCGTGAAAACCGACTTATTGAAAGCTCCCATAATTACGCCCGTTTTCAAAGATTTTGTGAACGGGAAACTGAAAATCGTGAGTTTTCACGCCAAAAAAGCCCGCGGAATGATGGTGCGGTATATCATTGACAAAAACCTCGAAAATACCGAAGACCTGAAAACTTTCAACTACGGAAATTACGAATTTGACGATAAACGGTCAAGTGAAAAAGAATTGGTTTTTGTAAGGTGATTTGCTCTTAGTAAATATCATTTCACTTTCATTCGTTTTTCTCATCTCTTCTTCCAAAAAAATTGAAAAAGCTTTTTAAGTTCGTCCCTGATGAAGTTCCCGAAGACCTTGGGTACGGAGTAAAAACCATCCCCGAAGAAATTGCCAATATAGCTTCTCACGGAGCGGGATTATTGTTATTTTCAATCGGATCGCCGTTGCTGATTTATAAAGCGGCCACTTCTAACGTTGATTACTACCTGATTGGCTGTGTGATTTTCTGCATCTCGCTGCTCATGGTTTATGCGTCCTCCACTATTTACCACAGTACTTTTCGGGCTTTGGCAAAACGCCGCATGCGAATTCTTGATCACGTCAGCATCTATTTTTTAATTGCGGGAAGTTTTACCCCTTTTTTATTAATTACCGTTCAGAGTAAATCCGGCGATTGGGCATTCATAACGCTGTGGGCTATGGTACTTATTGGTTCCGTTTTTAAACTCTTTTATACCCATAAGTTCAAACTTGCTTCTACGCTGGCTTACGTGCTGATGGGAACAATATCGTTCTTCTTTCTTGAACCTTTAGAACAAAACCTGCCTGACATTAGCTATTTATTCCTCCGAATAGGTCTGTACTCTTATTTGATTGGAGTACCTTTTTACCTTTGGCGGAAATTATATTTTAATCATTTGGTCTGGCACCTGTTTGTGTTAGGCGGAAGCATTTCGCATTTTTTGGCGGTTTGGTTTATGCTTAATTAAAAAGCCTGATTCAGTTTTATATCGCCAATAAAGAATATGATGAGAATTCCATTCAATCGTATTTTTACGATTGAACATTTCTCACGTTTGTCAGAAGATTAGCGAACTTCATTATTTTTCCCAACTTCAATTTTCCGTACTTTATCTAAACCAAATACCGACTAACAGCGTATTCTTGTATAAAACGTGAACATATGAGAAGAATAATTACACTAATCAACATTGTATTATTTATAGTTGCCTGCAACGATTGGTCATTTCCTCCCAAGTGCGATGACTGTGGTTTTATCTGCCTTCAGGAAGACGAGTTAAACGTATTCACCAATAGATGCCCGCTTGGTTTTACG
>JBLHXN010000204.1:0-4792 GCA_047630355.1 Spirosomataceae bacterium
AGTTCGGTGGCGTTGAAACGCTTATCGTCTTCCGACTCCGTTACTTCCTTAATTCTCGGAGCAAGTCCTTTGTAAAAATCGTCAATCATGGTTCGCCAGCCCACTTTCCCTTCGGCTACCTGATCAAACTCCCCTTCTACTTTTGCGGTAAATTGGAAATTAATAATGTCCTCAAAATTCTCGACTAAAAAGTCGTTTACGATAATTCCGAGATTCGTCGGGAAGAGTTTTGATTTCTCCGAGCCAAAGTTTTCGTTTCCTTTTACTTCTGAGACTTTATCTTCTTGTAAAACGTATTCGATGTAATCTCGTGAACTACCCGGACGATCTTCTTTGACAACGTACGTACGTTTAATGATAGTCGAAATTGTCGGAGCGTACGTCGAAGGTCGACCGATTCCCATTTCCTCCATTTTCTTTACCAGACTTGCTTCCGTATAACGTGCCGAAGGCTTTGAGAAACGCTCGGTAGCCGTTAGTTTATCTAACGCCAAACGTTGACCTATGCTCAACGGTGGCAACATTCCCGAAGCTTCTTCGTCTTCATCATCAGAAGATTCAAGATAAACTTTCAAGAATCCTTCAAACTTGATAACCTCACCTTTAGCAACGAGCAATTCAGAAGTGGTAGAAATATCAATTGTGGCGGTTGTACGTTCCAACTGAGCATCCGCCATTTGCGAAGCAATGGCACGCTTCCAGATTAATTCGTACAAACGACGCTCGTTGCGATCGCCCGTAGCAGATGTCACCGAAAAATCCGTCGGACGGATGGCTTCGTGAGCTTCCTGAGCACCTTCAGATTTCGTTTTGTATTTTCTTACTTTAATATATTCTACTCCATATTCTTTACCGATTTGTCCGGTGGCACTTTCAACGGCATCGTCAGACAAATTAGTGGAGTCAGTACGCATATACGTTATCCGTCCCGCTTCGTAAAGCTTTTGGGCAACGCTCATAGTCTGAGCAACGGAAAAGCTTAACTTCCGTGATGCTTCCTGCTGTAACGTAGATGTTGTAAACGGAGCAGCGGGAGACTTTTTAGCAGGTTTAGTTTCCAGGTTTTGGATACTAAAAAACGCCCCAACGCACTTCTCAACAAACGCTTTGGCTTCGGCTTCGGTCTTGAAGTTCTTAGGTAATTCAGCTTTCAGGATTTTGCCTTTCCCGACAACGAATAACGCTACTATTTTGTAAGATGAAGTTACTTTGAAAGAATCAGCTTCACGCTCACGCTCAACGATAATTCTTACCGCAACTGACTGTACCCGTCCCGCACTTAGGTTTTTACGATCTTTTCCGCTAATTCGAATTTTACTCCAAAGCACCGGAGAAACCTGAAAACCCACTAATCTATCTAAGATTCGGCGGGCTTGCTGAGCGTTTACCAAATCAATATCAATCGTTCGTGGATTTTGGATAGCGTTTGTAACCGCCTTCTTTGTAATTTCACGAAAAACAATGCGTTTGGTATCATCGGCTAACTTCAATGCCTCTTTCAGGTGCCAAGAAATGGCTTCCCCTTCGCGGTCATCATCAGTCGCGAGCCAAACTTCAGCCCCTTTCGCAGCCTTTTTTAGTTCACTGATTACCTTCGTTTTATCAGCCGAAACGACGTACGAAGGCTCAAAATTATTCTCGATATCAACACCGAGTTCTTTGTTAGGTAAGTCCCGAATATGACCATAACTCGACATTACCTTGAAATCTTTTCCGAGGTAACTTTCAATGGTTTTGGCCTTTGCCGGGGACTCCACAATGACTAAATTCTTGCTCATATATATTTTTGTTTCGCTTACTTCTGCTGTAAAACTACGATATATATAATGTCAAGTTGTATAAATTTGTTCAATTAATGGAAATTGAGGGTTTGGTGGGGGTTTGAAAAGTGAACGACGAATAGATTCCTGAAGTAGCTTTCCTAAGTTTGGACTATCGCAAAGTGAGATTAGAAAAGATCCGCAATGAAAGAGTTTAGTACTGCCAATTGTCACCAACCAAGAAACGTCAAATAAAAAATCCGTAGGATTGGCCGATGGTACTTTTGCATCTTTATAAATTGTCGATAAATTCAAAGATGGAATTATCAATTTTAAAAATAACGTTGTTTTCTACCCAATTAGGAAAACGCTTCAATAAGCCATAATTTGACAAATAAACCCACGTCAAAAAATGAGAAATAGGAAACGTATTCAGGAATCGGTTATAGCATTCATCCTCTGCCTTTCAGGCTTACCAAGTCTATCGCAAGAAAACATAAGACCTGTTGAGAATGGCAAGTCGAATTACGAAATCGTGGTTCTGGAAGGTTTTTCCGACGGTTCAAGTTCTCCCGCTAAAACGTTACAGACGTATCTCCATAAAATCACTTCCGTTACGCTGCCAATTGTGAGAAGCTTAACCAAGGACAAAGCGAAAAATAGCATTTTTGTTCAGGTAGAAAACGCCCTAAATCCTAATCAAATAAATATCAAAGTTCAGGGGGATGATTTGAGTATAAGTGCGGGTTCTGAAACCTCGCTTAACTACGCCGTTTACGAGTTTTTAGAAAAGTATCTGAACTGCAAATGGTACGCACCGGACGTGGAGAAAATTCCGGTTTCGTCCACGATAGAAATTCCTCAAAATACGAATTACAGTTACACGCCGGAAATCACCACAAGAACGGTTCATTCCCGTTTATTTTACGATAATCCTGCTTTTGCGGAAAAGCAGCGAGTCACGGAGGTTTCGTTTCCTTATTACGTACCAACGGCACGGGTTCACACGTTTCATAAGTTTGTACCGGAGGAGTTTTATTACAAATCACATCCCGAATACTTCGCTTTACGCGGCGACAAACGCTTGCCAACGCAACTGTGTTTGAGCAATACGCAGGTTTACAAAATTGTGCGGGATTCGGTAGCGGCAATGTTTCAGCAATACCCCGAAGCCACAGTGATTTCTGTCAGCCAAGACGATAATCAACAATATTGTACCTGTGAATTTTGTGCCGCAACCGACAAAGCGGAAGGCAGTCACGCCGGAACAATGATTCAGTTCGTGAATAAAATTGCGGCAGAATTCCCCGATAAAACTATTTCGACATTGGCGTATCTCTACACCCGAAAGCCACCGAAAACGAAGCCGCTGCAAAATGTCCTGATTACGTTGTGTTCGATAGAATGCGACCGCAGCGGACCGATTGAAGAGAAATGCGTTGACTTCGCGAATGATTTAAAAGGCTGGAAGGAGATTACCCAAAACATTAGAATTTGGGATTATACTACTCAATTCACTAATTTCTTAGCTCCGTTTCCGAACATTCACACGCTGCAACCCAACCTTCAGTTTTTCAGAGATAATAACGCCAAATGGGTTTTTGAACAACACAGCAGTCAGCCGAGTGAGTTATTTGAACTCCGCTCCTACGTCACCGCAAAGTTATTGTGGAATCCCGATTTAAATTTTCAGGAATTAATTACAGAATTCACGGACGGTTATTACGAAGAAGCGGGTGTTTACGTAAGAAACTATGTCGAATTGGTTCACAATAAAATTCAGGCAGACCCAGACTTTTTCCTGTTTTTGTACGGTGATCCGTCGCAAGCATTTTCCTCGTTTTTAAATCCGGAATTACTGAAAACTTACGACAATTATTTCAACAAAGCTGAGAAAGCGATTGCTACAAAACCTGCGATTTTACAGCGAATAAAAGTAGCCAGATTGAGCGTAGATTACGCCATTCTGGAAGCGTGTAAAGAAAATTTGACACCAGAATTCAGCATGGTTCTGTTAAATGAAGAAGATCAAAAGGTGATTAACGCGGCAGTTGTAAATCGTTTAGAGGGTTTCTATAAAACCTGTAACGAAGCAGATATTACGATGATGAACGAAATGAAATTTACCGTTCAGGAATATTACGACAACTACAAAAAGACAATGGAAGTCGCGACGCAACCAAACAAAGCGTTCGGCAAAAAAGTAACTCTTCTAACCAAACCAAAAAAATACGCCAATGAGGACTCGCAAGTTTTAACCGACGGGGCGTTGGGCGGAAATAGTTTCTACGCCAATTGGCTGGGATTTGAAGGAAATCATCTCGAAGCAATCATCGACCTTGAAAAAACGCAGGAAATTGGATTTATGTCAACCGCTTTTCTTCAAGTCACAAATCACGTGGTATTCTTTCCCGAAAATGTGAGTTACGCCTATTCACAAGACGGCGAGAATTTTACAACTGTCTGTTCAATCAAAAACGATTCTCCGCTGACTAAAATGAGTAAGATTAACGAGATCAAGTACTTCAATCTCAACTTCCCAAAAGTGAAGGCGAGGTATATCAAAATAACCGCCGAAAACATGAACGAGCCGCCGTACTGGCACCACGCCGCCGGAACGTCAGCGTGGATATTCGCCGATGAGATTATTGTTGATTGAGGATTGCCGCTGGTTTCTTTTAAATGATTCTCTTAACCCTTAAGCAGGCTAAGAATTACAGTAATTGAAAGGCATTAAATTGATACTCCTAAAATTGAGCAAATCCTCAATTGCAGTAAAAGTTAAGCTACCAAAGTTTCAATTGACTACTCTTTAGTTTCGAAACAAAGAATTGGAAAAAAAACAACCAATAATTATTCTTAATACCTATCCACTCCGTTTAAAACGGAATTTTTCGTAATTTTGCGATGTTTTGAAAATAGAAATTACTCAACTCAAAAAAGAAAATACGTATGGCATTTGATTTTGACATGATCAAGCAGGTGTACGCCAAATTCCCCGAAAGAATTGCGGCCGCCCGAAAAATAGTTAA
>JBLHXN010000205.1:0-4765 GCA_047630355.1 Spirosomataceae bacterium
CTCTTCCAGTTCCTGATAAACCGACTTCCCGGTTGCATTCTCTAAAATGTAACCCGCTACATTGAAGTCCCAGTTATTATACAGAAAGTACTCGCCAGGTTTTACGCTCCCACGGGGCAGCACGTTGCCCTCATCGTAACCGCCATTAGCAGGTTCGTGAAAAACGCCCGATCGGGCGGTGATAATATGATCTACCGTTACGATTTTCTCGATGGGCAAAAGACCATCTTTTTCATCAATACCGAGCTCACCTATTTCCTGATTAAGATCAATAGTGCCGTTATCGACGTATTTACCGTACAGCATTGACACTATACTCTTCCGAACGGAAGCGAGGTAACTGACATCCCGGGTGTCGCCGTATTCAAAAATCATTTTTCCTCCCTGAAGAACCACCATTCCGGTGGTTAGCGAACTATCCTTTAAGTATGTTCGAAGTTCTTTCAGCTTTGCCGGATCGTATCCGACAGATTCAGGAGATTCATTTTTCACGAATGGAGTTCCTTCAAAAGCCGGACCGTATTTTCTACAACCAAGAAGAAATACGATGAATAATACTCCAATAATAAGACAGACTGATTTGTTCATAATGACGTGTTTTTTCATAATTTTTTTGAACAAAGTAACGGAACAAAACGCCCGTTAACTTCTCAAAACACGTATTGAGAGTAGAAAAGGGGTTATTTCACCCGTTTTCTACCATATATTCTTTCGGGGATAAACCCGTATTCTTTTTGAAGATTCGGTAGAAACTTGCTTCGGAATTGAAACCCGCTTCCAGTGCAATTCCCAAAACTGACAAGTGACTAAATTTAGAATCAAGTAATTTCTTCTTGGTTTCTTCCACTCGATAACTATTGATTAAGTCACGGAAGGGTTTTTGAAAATGCCCATTAATGACGTTTGATAATTCTCTTTGATTTACAACCAGAGACTTAGCTAATTCCTGAATACTTAACGTGGGGTTCAAGAACACTTTATCCTGCGTTAACGCTTTTTCGAGTAAGTCTATAATTAACGGGTCGTAATTTGAAGATGTTTCATTTTCTTCGTTTTGAGGTTCTCTCGCAATCGGTAAAACGGACGAAACGTTTCGCTGTTGATAACCCATAAATCCCAAATAGTAAATCAGGAAAGAGATAAAAACAAAATAAACCTGTAACCGTAAAGAACGATACGGGTCGTCAGGGGCAATATTATTGAAGAATAAGTTGACAAAAAGCAAGACTCCCAAAGTAGCTGAGAGCAGGAAAATATTACGTAACCAATTGTACTCAGGAACGGTATTATCCGAAACACTGATTTTTAACCATTTCCGGTAGGCGTTCAGCTCTACAAAGCCAACAATAATGTAAATGATTAAGGATAGCAAAGCGAGGTAATCTTCCGTATTTTTCACCTGATCAAAACGTAATGAATCGGCTATCGCGTCTTTTCTCTCAATACTTCTGACAGAAATCACACTAAAATAAACGAGGAAGGCGTAGGTCTGCGAAATAAGAAAAGGAATAAAATGCACCCATTGTTTCCAGCCAAACCTAAACAGTTTATCTAATAACGATTTGACGTAAAAATATACAAGTGGTGCCAACGCCAACTCGATACCATTCGGAAAAAAGCGTATCCACGAAGTATTCCAAAGGTTCAGCGACCAAATCAAAATTTTAGTACTCAGAAAGCAAAAGCCCAGTAAAACCAATCCGAGAAGACGGTTACTCGACTTGTTTTCTTTATTGCGGAGCAAAAGCACCGCTGTAACCACTCCTTGCGTGATACCAATCAGCACTAATAAATCGAATAAAGAAAATTGGGTTTGCAATTGCAGCGGGGAAGTGGAGTTATCAAAAGGTCAAATGTAACGGTTTAACACTTTCCTTAGCAAGAGATTTAGGAAGGGTGGTTAGGAATATTACAATAGCAGTGGCCAAAACTACATGAATATGCTCTTCAAGGTCGATTATATTACCTTTGTGAACTGCTTTTCACGAGAAAGAAATTGACTAATATTATAGAGAACGTGGCTATTCCAAACCCCATTCCTACTAATTTGAAAATACCATACCGTGGCGAAAGCACCGCAATCCCGTACGAATAAGGATTGAGGTAGAACGTTAACAAATTCACGACGGGTATTCCGATAGTTAGTAAAATGATTCCCAAAGCAAAGCTTAAATAACTATTTTTAATTGAAAAATAGAGCATCAAATGAAAGAACACCAACGGTAACATAGATAAAAATAGCAAAACATGTTTTATTGAAGTTGTAGTTATCAAATTCGTAACATCAATACTTTGAATGTACTGATTGGCGTACAAAATCGACAGAATGGAGGAAGTAGTATTAAGTAACGCCAAAATAGCTATCAACACTTTTAGACCAATGACCATAAACCAGTTTGACCGGTAAACTTTATAATAATGTAACGCATTTGATTTTTTCTCCGCCCCCACTAAAAGCTGAGCAACGAGAATTACGAAAACCGGGTACAATAATGACGACCACGCACCCGTACTATTTTCTTCAATCATTGACAGCGGAATACTACTAATTTCAGATGACTTAAAGTAGATAAACGCAACCGTTGAAACAAACGGTAATAGAGTAAAACCCGACACGATTAACACCAGATTCTTTTTGTTGTATTTAGTAATTTCGAGGGAAAGGTGATTCATGCTACTTCTTCAATTGGTCGATGAAAATATTTTCCAGTGAATTCTTCAATTCGATGCGTTTCCAAATCAGTCCCACTTCGGAAATCTCTTTTAATACTTTCCAAATTTCATGGTCAGAATCAAAGCTAATTCGCAGATTATCGTCATTGAATTTATACACCGTAATTACAGAACCTTCACGAAAAGCGAGCCGCCATTTTTCTGGATTTTCAACTTTTAAATATAGGTTACGCTTTTCAGTTTCAGTATTACCATTTACCGAAATTTCAGTCAACCTTTTTTGGTGAATGAGTAAACTGCAATCAATTATTTCTTCGATTTCCCGCAACTGATGAGAAGAGATTATGACGCTTTTTGCGTGGTGGTAACGAAGTTTAGAGTCGCTTTTTTTAGCAGATTAATAGTTGGTAAATCTACCGCTATGAATGGTTCGTCGAGAATAACCATATTACTATTCGTCAGAAAACTTCGGGCAACCAGCATTCGTTGTTTATACCCCTGCGAATAATTTTTGTACTTCTTTTGCTGGTACTCTTCGTTTACTCCTACTAATTTGAAAACGTAATCCATCTGTTGACTCGGAATATTCTGTTCGACACAAAATAGTTATAAATTTTCGAGACCAGAGGCTTACTCGTACAGCGTAATTCCCTGAATCAACAAGCCCGGTCAATCAAAACCTTCAATCAAGCCTGATTTTGGTTATATAATTCCTGATAACAGCGAAAGCAACGTGGTTTTCCTGCTCCGTTTTCACCAACCAATCCGTAGATTTTACCTTGTTTAAAAGTCAACGATACATCTTCCAAAACGGAATTTTTTCCGTAACTAAGAGATACGTCTTGTAGTTTCATGCTGCTTAATTTCCCGAATGTGTACGCTTTCTCTTCATCAAAAAGACGGTAAGTAAAGAGTAATGTTTAGTCAAAGTATGATTTTCAGGTTGCATAGCCGAGAATTCACGCTCGAAAATCCGGTGTTCACTCCGCGTTTTCCGTTGTTCGTCGGTTTCACATTTCATCGGGCTACGTTTCGGGATAAGTTTGTCATGTCTTAACCACAAAATAAGACTGCACAAATTATGAAACAGCTACTACTCTTAACCTTCATTCTATTTTATTTTTACACAAAGGCTCAAACCGTTATATCGGGAATGGTTGTTCAGAAAAACGGTGAACCAATTCCGTTTGCAAATATACAATTAGAAGGTACGTACGACGGAGCTTCCACCAACGAAGAAGGCATCTTCTCTTTCAAAACTTCCAAAACCGGTTCAGCTGAAGTTAAAATAACAATGGTTGGGTTTCTGCCATTTTCGCAAAGCATAGAATTGAGCGAAGGTTCGGTGAAACTGAACGCAACAATGAGAGAAGAAATTAACGCATTGAACGCCGTTGTGGTAACCGCCGGAACGTTTGAAGCTTCCGACCGAAATAAAATGGTGATGTTGAAACCGCTTGATATTGTAACCACGGCGGGCGGACAAGCGGATATCACAACGGTGATGCAATTACTTCCCGGAGCAAACAGGGTTGGTGAAACGGAAGGACTCTTTGTTCGGGGCGGTTCGGCAAACGAAACCAAAACGGTCATTGACGGAATGATTGTGCAGAATCCGTTTTTCAGCAACACGCCCGATGTCCCGCAACGCGGACGCTTCTCGCCGTTTATGTTTAAAGGAACGGCGTTCAGCACGGGCGGCTATTCGGCTCAATACGGACAGGCATTGTCTTCGGTTTTACTACTCGATACTCAGGATAAAATTGGCACGAATAGCAACTGGAATCTTAACGCCAGCATGGCAGGAATAAGCGGTAGCTATACGCACAAAGGTTGGCTGACCGCTACGGCAGGTTACACAAATTTGTCGCCATTTTTCAGCGTGATAAAAACGAACCTCGATTTTCAGGAAATCCCCAACGGGTTGGGCGGTTCAATTACCGTAAACGAAAACATCGGCGAACGCAGCGTTGTCAAAGCCTACGTAACTGTAACCGAGAATAATTCAGGTTTAAGATTACCAACTTACGATACTGATAATTCTACGTATTTATTCACAAATAAAAACCGTAATTTCTTCTCAAACGGAAGT
>JBLHXN010000206.1:0-4749 GCA_047630355.1 Spirosomataceae bacterium
ACTTTCATTTTATTAAGTAATAAGAATAATTTATTTCATAATATTTTAACCCCGAAGACGGAAAGACGCGAAGTAAAAATTGCTTTATTCTTCGGGACTTCGGGTCTTTGCGGTAAATGAAAGCGGACGAATAGATTATCATTATTAATGTCAAATAATTAACTCCTCCTACTTATTACAAATTAACTCATAAAGTTTCACTTAATGAAACTTTGTTTTGTTTCTGTTAATGTGGAGCAGGAATATAATGTCATCCCGATGGGATTTAGGACTTGACATACATATTTCTTTGCTACCAAAATTTCGTCCCGATGGGACTTTTAGATAGTGGAAATTTTCCGTGCTACATAGTCTTCCAACCACAGCATTATTTCCATCACGCTTCCACCAAATTTCCCTCATTATTCACTAAGCGAGGATCATTTCTCAAACTATAAGTTTGGTTAAAAGCTTCCTGAGAAACCTTAAAGTGAGCGGCGAGTTTTCGGATGGTTTCTTTTTCGGTTGAGTGGCTTTATGGTTTGGGGCATGGGCTAAATTTGCAAATGAAAAAAGCTCGTTCTACGTGGGCTTTGACTACGCTACCATTGACGTATTTTGTAATAAGTTAATTACAAGGCAATTACTGTCCGCCTGAGGCTCTCGAAGGCCGCCCCAATTTTGGCGATAACCTTGTACTCCGTGGGCTTCGAGAGTTCGGGCAACGTTTGCTCAGCCTGACACACACGACGTCAATTCTTTCGTTAGTTTTGAAACCAAAACACCTTTCTCAGCCTGACAGGTTTTTAGCAAACTTTACAAAAAGGAACTTGAAAGTTAAGGGTGGAATTTATTTCTAAAACCTAAAACCTAAAACCTAAAACCTAAAACCTAAAACCTCACATCGTCCCGTCCTTCATCTTCTCAGCGTTTTCGGCGATGCGGAGTTTTTCGATGAAATCACCGATGTCGCCGTCCATGACAGCGGGGAGGTTATAGACGCTGAAACCAATGCGGTGGTCTGTGACTCTGCCTTGGGAGTAATTGTAGGTTCTTATTTTGTCGGAACGGTCGCCGCTACCCACCAATGATTTCCGCTCGGAGGCGATGGCGTCGTCGTATTTTTTGCGTTCCATTTCGTAGATACGGGAGCGGAGAACGCTCAATGCTTTTGCCCGGTTTTTAATCTGAGAACGCTCGTCCTGACAAGCCGCCACCAGTCCCGTTGGAATGTGCGTCATCCTGACGGCGGAGTAGGTGGTGTTTACAGATTGCCCACCCGCCCCGGAGGAGTTGTAGGTATCCACCCGAATATCGTGCATGTTTATTTGCACATCAAACTCGTCGGCTTCGGGCATTGCCGCTACGGAAGCGGCAGAAGTGTGGACTCGTCCCTGAGATTCGGTGGCTGGAATGCGTTGCACGCGGTGCACGCCGGACTCAAATTTGAGTTTGCCGTACACGTCTTCGCCTTCCACTTGCGTAATAATTTCTTTAAATCCACCCGATGAGCCGTCGCTGACTTCCATGATGCTCATCTTCCAGCCGTCTTGTTTTTCAATAAATCGCTGGTACATTCTAAATAAATCTCCGGCAAAAATGGAGGCTTCATCACCGCCCGTTCCGGCACGAATTTCGAGAATAACATTTTTACTGTCGTTCGGGTCTTTCGGAATCAGTAATTCCTTCAAATGTTCCTCCAGACGTTCTTTTTGGGGTTCTAACTCGTCAATTTCTGCTTTGGCAAGATCCCGCATTTCGGGATCTTTCTCGGTAGAAATAAGTTCTTTCGCCCCCTTTATTTCTTCAATAACGGTCAGGTAATTGTCGTATTTGTTAACAATCTTTTCGAGGTCTTTATATTCTTTGCTGAGTTTCTTGAATTTGGTCATGTCGGAGACCACTTCGGGCATCGTCATTTGCTGAGATACCTCGTTGAACCGTTCCCGAATCGCTTCTAATTGCTGAACCATTTGAGTTTTTAAAATTGAACGACAAAATTAATGATTTTTCAGTTGAGAGATGAAAGATAAAGAAACAAAGACTTTTGAATGAGTAGTTTTCATACGTCTTAGTAAGCCGAAGAACGGGCAAATCCCCGCTCGGGCGTGGTGGCCGACGCTCGGCGGCCTGACACAGTCGGACGGGGCCACGGTGGCTCGACTGTTGATAGCGTAGAAATAGGGAATTTAAATTTTGAATACGTATTTATATTAGCAAACTAAAATCGTCGTAAGAATCCACCACGCTCAGGCGGGGATTCGCTCAAACGGGAAGATTCAGGATAAACGATTACTCCCCAGCAAGTCCTTGCGTAGAAGTAGATGAAAATACAGAAAAAATCAACCCTGCACCGAAGCACCCTTCCTGCGTATTTTGAAATAATTCACCACCACAAAAATAAACGCAAACTTCATGGCGGAGTACGATTGCAGGTCAGTGATGTAATTCTCAAACGAAACAACCTTTTCCGAAACCAACAGGTTAATCAGGCTTGCAATGATAACCACTAAACATATTTCGGGGAGAATTGACAAAGTTTCGCGGAGTTGCTTGTTTTGATTCATCCGTGAATAAAAACCTGCTAAAATGATTAATCCTGCGACAATTAGTTCAAACATATCGTTGTTTAGTTTATAGGTTGTAATGAAACACTAATTTAGCCCGAACTTTTGTTTAATTGAACAGAAGTGGTAATTGATGTTGGGTTTTGTCAAAATTATAATTCGTTTGTACGACTCCGATGGAGTCGCTTTGTATGTGGTGTTGACGATTCACAGTTTAAACAAACATTCAAATTTTAATTTGAGAGAACCCTCACTACGGGGCTTATCTTTTAGGAGTGATATATCAATAAAAGTTAAAGGATTTGATTGGACGAAGCTCCATCGGAGCGACATCAGACACCTAATTATATCGCTCCGATGGAGCTTGAATTTCGTTTTTTCTGCCATAATCTATTAATATTTTACCTCTACGAGGTTTATAAATTCAAACCCCTACAAGATAAGTTACAGGGAAAGGGTGGCCCACGCTGGATCGAGATGGGGTTTCAGCAAAAGGTTTTTGAATCGTAAAATAATACATATCGACATGGACGCTTTCTTTGCTTCCGTTGAGCAGCGGGATAATCCCGAATTGCGGGGGAAACCCGTGGCGGTTGGCGGTGGCGGAGACCGGGGCGTGGTAGCGGCGGCGAGTTACGAAGCCCGCAAGTTTGGCGTTCGCTCTGCTATGCCTTCCCGCACGGCAAAACGACTGTGTCCACACTTAATTTTTACTCGGCACCGGTTTGATGTTTACAAAGAGGTTTCGCAACAAATTCGAGAGATTTTTCACGAATACACCGACCTCGTGGAACCGCTTTCTTTAGACGAAGCTTACCTCGACGTTACGGAGAATCATAAAAATATGCCGATTGCTACGGAGATTGCGGAGGAAATTCGGGCGAAGATTTTGGAACGAACAAACCTGACGGCTTCGGCGGGGATTTCGTACTGCAAGTTTCTGGCGAAAATTGCGTCGGATATGAATAAACCGAACGGACAATTCGTGATAAAACCAGCCGCTGCCGAAGCATTTATCGAACAATTACCGATTCGGAAGTTTCACGGAATTGGAAAAGTTACGGCGGCAAAAATGACGGATTTGGGCATTCACAACGGAAAGGATTTAAAAGAAAAAACGAAGTCGTTTTTGGTGCAACACTTCGGCAAAACCGGACGGTACTATTTCCACATTGTGCGGGGCGAAGATAACCGCGACGTACAACCGCACCGCGAGCGGAAATCGGTGGGAGTGGAGAATACTTACAGCGAGAATTTACACGAAATAGAAGATATTGAATTTCGGGTCAATGAATTGATTGATAGTTTGTTACAGCGGTTGGACAGAAATAAAGCGAAGGGCAGAACGTTTACGCTAAAAGTGAAATTTGCCGATTTTCAACAAGTTACCCGCAGTATCACCGCCGATTTTCCTATTGTTGAAAAAGCAGTTATGCAAAACATAGCGAAGCAATTATTCAGTAGTTTGTTACCGCTTGAAAAAGGGGTGCGATTATTAGGCGTTTCTATCTCTAATTTACAAAATGACGAGGTGGCGGAAGGAACGCAGTTGCGATTGGATTTATGAAGTGGTATTTTTACTATATTTGTGTATAAACAGCAGTCTTATGACAGAGATTATATTAAAAAACGATATTGGGGAAGAGCGATTAAAAGCCCTGATTGACTTCTTGAAATCATGGGATATTGATGCCGAGGTAAAATCTGATTCTGAGTTTTTAGAACCCGATTCACAATCAGAGTATTCATTAGCAGAAGGAATGTGGAAGGATTATAAAATCGATGCGAAAGATTTAAGAAAGGAAGCATGGCGGACGAAATAATCATCTGTGATACGAATATCTTCATTGAAGTGTATCGAGGGAATTCCCAAATATCACTTAAATTGAGTGAAATCGGTTACGAAAATATTGCGGTATCTGATGTAACACGAGCGGAACTACTGTACGGAGCGAGAAACAGAAACGAGCTTTCTGCAATTACAAAAGACTTAAATCAATTTGTTCACTTTTCGATCATTTCAACGATTTCTAAATTTGCTGTTGAATTGATAAGCAAGTACTCACTTTCTCATAATCTAAATTTGCCAGATGCCCTCATCGCAGCTACTGCGATTTACGAAGGGAAACTTCTTTACACACTTAATAAAAAAGACTTTAAGTTTATTGAGGACGTACGTCTTTTTGAAGCTAATTAACTAAGT
>JBLHXN010000207.1:0-4747 GCA_047630355.1 Spirosomataceae bacterium
TTAATGGAGCAAACAACGGTTACGAAAGAAAATATTCTGTTCAAATGTGGTTGGTCACCGTTTGAAGGGCACACGTTTCCGGCTGCCGTTACGCACACGATTGTTTCAGGACACCTCGCTTACGAAAGCGGTGTTTTCAATGAATCAGAGAAAGGGAAACGAATGACGTTTGATAGATAATCAACAATAAGCACTTTAGGACACGGATGAGTGGAGGCTTCCGGGCTTTTAGAACGTTTGTTAATTTATTACAATGCCCTAAAGCGGAACGATAGTTTACGCACAACACTTATACACGAAACAACATAAAAACTAACAAAATGAAAACAGCATTAATAACCGGAGGATCAAAAGGAATTGGTTTCGGAGTGGCCGCAGTATTGATACAAGAAGGCATAAAAGTTGCCATAACGAGCCGCTCGCAAGCATCTGCTGATGAGGCCGCCGAGGTTTTGAACAGCGTTGTTCCTAATTCTACCATCGCTATTGAATCCGATGTGCGAGATATGGAATCTCAGCAAGCAGCGGTTGATAAAGTTATAGCCGAATGGGGACAACTCGATTATTTTATCGCCAACGCCGGAGTTGGACATTTTGCTCCGCTTGCCGATTTATCAGCCAAGCAATGGAACGAGACAATTAATATTAACTTAACGGGCGTTTTTTATTCAGCGAAAGCAAGTTTAGAAGCCCTAAAGAAATCAAAAGGGTACTTTATTACGATTGCCAGTTTAGCGGGAACAAATTTCTTCGCTCAGGGAACGGCGTACAACGCCTCAAAATTCGGATTGGTTGGGTTTACGCAAGCCATGATGATGGACGTGCGTGATTTCGACATCAAAGTTTCAACAATTATGCCCGGTTCGGTGGCAACTTATTTCAATGGCCACGTACCTAACGATGCCGACGAGTGGAAAATTCAGCCCGAAGATATTGGTCTAATTGTGCGTGATCTAATAAAAATGCCCGCCCGGACGCTTCCAAGTAAAATCGAAGTCCGCCCATCAAAAACGGCGAAGAAGTAGGTGTATTTATCAGTTCGAGCGGAGTCGGAACGGTTCTCGACTCCGCTCGAACTGACACAGTAATTAGTAAAACAACGTGGAATGAATACTTCAGCTAAGTTAATAATAGACAATATTTAGTTTACCAACGATAAAACATTTGTTCTCTTTTCAGACGGGGGGGAAGTTGGTTGCCCGTTAGCCTGGTTCCCAAGATTAGAAAAAGCTCCTTAATCCCAGCGACTAAACTACGAACTGATTTGCAACAATACCGGAATACATTGGGAAGAACTGGATGAAGACTTATCTGCCGAAGGCTTTCTAAATTATAAGCCTGAACAGATCGGAACTGTCTAAACACTATCGTTCTGACAACACGGCAACATGAAAAATCCCCGAACAGTTACGTTCGGGGATTTTTGGTTAAAGTATTAATTGGTTTGCCAAATAACACCTAAACTCTATTTGACTTGTCCTTTTTATCGATTCCAATCATCGTGTCGTGCCAATGGCACTTTAAAAAAAAATATGTGATCGGTGCTGCTACAAAGATTTCGCTCCTAAGGAGCGTTTAAATCTACCATATTTTTCTATACAAATTTAGTAAAAAGCTTAAAGCTAGGTTCTCTTACTTCAACACCTCCACTTCAATCACCGAGTCGCTATAAACACGGTGCGTAGCTTTGATGAAGTCAGCATCTTCGGCTTTGTAGATATTTGGAACGTACTTTTGTGGATTACGATCAATGAGCGGGAACCACGTACTTTGTACTTGAATCTGGATTTTATGCCCTTTTTTGAAAGTGTGTAACACATCTTGTAACTGGAAATTTACCGCCGTTTTTTGATTTGCCACAAACGGTTTCGGCGTTTCAAAACTTTCGCGGAAACGTCCTCTCATCGCTTCACTACGCACCATTTGGTGATAATTCCCTAAAACTATGTTTTTATCCGGCATGTAGGCGTGGTTTGGTTCATCGCCTGGGTAAACGTCAATAAGTTTCACAACCCAATCGGCATCCGTTCCGGTAGTGCTGACGCTCAGCTTTGCCATAATTTCACCTCCGAGTGTCATATCTTCGGTCAATACATCCGTTTCAAAAATTAATACGTCTGGTCGGCGAGTGGCGAAACGCTGATCTTCCGACATATAATTGAACGGCGTGAAGCCGAGCATCGCCTTGTTATCTTCGGAGTAAGGAACGGGCTTCACCGGGTCGCTGATGAATTCACTGAATGCGTTGAGATCGGCTTTTTCTTTGGTTAATGAGCCATCTGCTTTTAAGTAAAAGTTGACCTTCTGAGCTTCTTTTGCTGGCCATTTGTCAAACGTTTTCCATTCTTTTGTACCCGTATCAAATAGGTAAGCATCTGGTAATCCGGTTTTTCCGTCGCCGGCTCCTTTTAAGAAATGTCCAAAGAATTTTGCTTCGATGTTTTTTTGATAAAAAGTTGCAACGCTATCCCCGAAGTAAATATTCGAGTGCATCGTTTGTCCCGTTTCCCGTGACCAACGCCCGTGACCGAAAGGTCCCATCACGAGTGTGTTGTAGGTATTTGGGTTATTCTTTTCGATGTTTTTGTAAACGTTTAGCGGTCCGTACAAATCTTCGGCATCGAACCACCCGCCAACGGTCATTACGGCGTGGTTTACGTTTTTCAGGTGCGGAATAATTGCACGCTTCTGCCAAAACGAGTCATAATTTGGGTGTTCTACGGTTTCCTGCCAGTAGAAATTGTCTTTGTAATATTTATCCGCATTTTTCAACGATCCTAATTCGTACTGAAACTGATAGCCATCTTTGGTTTCAGGTCTGATGAGTTGTTCGCCGTACCACGCTTTGTCAGTAAGTGTATCTTTCTGAACTCCAAAAACAGGGAACGTAAATAAGTACGCCTGAATGAATGCCCCATTATGGTGGAAATCGTCAAAGAAGAAATCCCCGATCGGTGCTTGCGGCGAAGAAGCTTTCAACGCCGGGTGAGCATCAACGGCTCCTGCGACGGTATAAAAACCGGGATAAGAAATTCCCCATTGTCCAACCCGACCATTATTATGATTTATGTTTTTCACGAGCCACTCAATCGTATCGTAGGTATCTGCACTTTCGTCGGGGGCAATGTCCTTTCCGTTACCAGGGTTATTTGGCGTCATATTAGTCCACGTTCCTTCAGACATATAGCGTCCGCGAACGTCCTGATAAACGAAAATGTATTTGTCATTCATCAATGTTTCTGACGGCCCGAGTTTAGACGGAAATTTATCTTCGCCGTACGGAGCAACACTGTAACACGTGCGTTGCATCATCATCGGATATTCGTTAGAAGCAGATACATCTTTTGGAACATAAACCTGCGTGTAGAGCTTCGTTCCGTCGGTCATCGGAATGTAGTGGATCTGCTTCGTATAGTTGGCCTCCACCAACTCTTTTTGGGCGAAAGTTGCCGCTGAGACAAATACGAGTAATAAAGCGAGTATTCTTTTCATAATGGATTGTAGTGTTAAGTTGGTAAATTAGTGAAATTTCTTCTTTACTTATGAAATTACCTCTCATTTTCAACCATAACTCCATGTTTCGCATCACCCTTTTTCTACTCATCGGAACTCTATCCCTAAATTCCTGCAAGAAGGAGGAAACTCAACGCCCGAACGTGGTATTAATTTTAACTGACGATCAAGGTTGGGGGGATTTGAGTTTACACAAAAACCCGTACGTCCAAACACCGAATTTGGATAAAATGGCTGCTGCCGGAGCAAGTTTCGAGCGTTATTACGTCAGTCCACTTTGTGCTCCTACAAGAGCAAGTTTGCTTACCGGAAAATACCATTTACGAACGGGCGTAACTTCCGTAACGGGCGGTTACGAACGGATGCGAAGTGAAGAAACCACAATCGCCGAAGCATTCAAAGCGAATGGCTACGCTACCGGGGCATTCGGAAAATGGCACAACGGCGAACATTTTCCCGAAGATCCGATTGGGCAAGGTTTCGAAGAATTTTACGGTTTCTGTGCCGGACATTGGAATAACTATTTTGATTCTCCGGTGCAAAGTCAGTTTGAAATGATTGAATCCGAAGGTTATCTGCCAGACGTTTTAACTACGAAAGCCATTGAATTTATAGATAAAAATAAAGAAGAGTCATTTTTCTGCTATTTACCTCTAAACATTCCGCATTCGCCGCATCAGATTGCCGATAAATATTTTGATAAATACAAAGCCATGGGACTTGACGATGAATTGTCGAGCATTTATGGCATGGTAGAAAACATTGACGATAATGTTGGGCGGGTTTTAAAATACCTGGAAGAAAGTGGTTTGTCCGAAAATACCATTGTGTTATTTATGAGTGATAATGGTCCGAATGGACAGCGTTTTAACGGAAATATGAAAGGCATAAAAGGGCATGTAGATGAAGGTGGCGTGCGGTCGCCGTTGTTTGTAAACTGGAAGAACACGATCTCTGAAAATTTTGTAATCAGTGATTTAGCTGCTCACATCGACATCTTTCCCACACTCATAGAATTATGTAACTTGAATGTTGAAAAACGCCCCGATTTTGACGGAATTAGCATAGCAGACTTATTAACTCAAAAGCAAAAATCGTTGCCTGAGCGGGAGATTTATTCCATTCGTTCTTTTGACGGAACGAGCCAACCGTATCCGGCTTCCGTTCGTACGCCTCAGTTTCGTTGGGTGACAGAAAAAGATGGAAATCGCTTGTATAATATGGTCAGTGATCC
>JBLHXN010000208.1:0-4733 GCA_047630355.1 Spirosomataceae bacterium
GTTGAATGGTACGGTCTGAAGACGGCGAATAAATCCAGAGCATATCATCAAGTTTAAGCATTTTTGTTCCTTTCTCACGTTCGGGTGAAAGGTATTCGGTGAATGATTTTTTATCGCCTTCGGTGTAGCTCTTTGAGCTAACCGTTCTGCTTCCCCGACGCCCGTTGATTATCATTTTTGATGTAACAATACGGGTTTTTGCGTTCATATTTTTATCCACTTTTGCAAAATACTAATCGCATCAGGGTAATCATTTCCCGAAAATGTGAACGCTGTAAGTAGCATAACTATAAGTAAACTTTTCATACTTCTGCTTTTGTTAAATCTCCAATTCTTTAAAAAGTGTAGCAGTTTCCCGACGATAAATACCGATTCCGGAAAGAATATTACCGAAGGCCATCGCCAATACGCCGGGGATAAAACCAATCAGGAATAAATCCGGCGAAACTTTTGCCCGCATAGCCGTAGGAAGCAGCACGGTAGAATTTGCCATTTCTTTCGATACGTCAATTCCTACTTCCTGTAAATAGTACGTTGCTCCAACGCCCAAAATAGTCCCAACCACTGAACCGATAATTCCGATTAAAACTGCCTCCAAAACCAACGTTTTGTAAATGGATGTCTTGGACTCTCCAAGTGCCAACCGAATACCAAACTCCTGATACCTTCTTAGTCCGCCAAGAAGTCCGGTATTCCACAAAACGATGGACATGGTAATTGTAAAAGTGTCACAAAGAGTGTTGTCCCCATATTGGCAATATCAATCAGCCCAGCTAAGTTATCCTGCTGTTTTAATGACCGCATCACGAGCGAAAACTCGTCGGTGGTTTCTGCGTATTGTTGATTAAACTGCTCACTCATTTCAGTAGCAGTTTCGTCATCATATTTCTCGTCCGGGAAGTAATCCAAAAGTTCGCTTGAACCGTCCGCCATGTCCAACATTTGTTGAGCGGCGGTAATATCCACTAGGATAGCTCCTTTATCCATCATAGGTGAACCGAACAATATCGTTCCGCTGACTTTAAAGTTCTGAAAAGTCATGCTATCGTTCATCGTTTTGCCGACGTACGTTACTTCATCCCCGATTTCGATGTCCAGTTTTTTGGCAAAATCATCGCTTATCAAAGCTTCGCCCTTTGTTACGGAAATCGCTCCTGTAACCAATGATTTTCTCAAATTTAAACGTTCAATTCCTTTCGTCTCTGTAGTGAGTAGATCCAACGCCATTCCTACCGCCGGCCCCTGCCTTTTGGTAAGTCCGTTTTCGTCAGGAGCGTCAATCAAACCGCCAAAACGGATTCTTTTTTCCCACAAAACAGTTGGAAATTGACTCTGTAACTGATAGATCAACTCTTCGATTCCTAACAAAGCTAAATCATTCGGTAATTGCGATTTGTTCTCTAAATATGCCCGTGTCATTACTTTCACGTGCCCGGTTTCCAGACGGGCATTTTGATTTATAATATCACCCATTACACCTCGAATATAACCACTCAATAATACCGTCAACATCACGCCCAATGAGATAATTATAACGAGCAGAACACTACGACTGCGGTCGCGGAGAATGCCCTTTAACAGAAATTTTATCATTGGAGTTTACCTTTTAAAGCGTTTACAGGATTCAACTTAGAAATACTCCGAGCGGGCAAATAGCTTATAATAGTTGCCGAAATCACGACGAGTAATACCGTACCAACAACTAACCCAATGCCGTAAACAGGAAATATTCTTGCGGCAATTGCCACGCCCGTATCCTGTGAACTTTGCGGAATTCCGATCCCGGTATTCGCTAAATAAACAAAAGCGAAATCCCGTACAGACTACCAACCACGATGGCAAAAAGGCTATACGTACTTCCTTCAACTGTGAATGTTTTGACAACATCTTGTCGGGTCATTCCAAGGGCCACGTACGTTCCGACTTCCTTTTGTCTTATAAAAATGGAAAGTACCTGCGTATCAAAAATGGCTAGTAAAGCGATAGCAAGGAGCATAACGAACAAGATGGACGAACTTACTTTTTTCATGTTGATGATACTCGTAATATCTTCCAGCAGTTTTTCCTGCGATACAAACTTCCAACCAGCTATCTTTCCTAGTTCATAGGCATTATCTGCAATCAATAAAGTTGCGTGATTTTTTAGACCCGTCATTTCCCATAAATCTTGGATTGGAATCCAGATTTGCCCAGCATCAATGGTTGGAACGTCAGCATCAAATACAGAAATAACCGTAACGGTTGTAGCGTCAAAAGTACCGTTCTTATCCCGCCACCGAAGCAATACGTTATCGCCTTCTTTGAGATTTGCCGCATCCGCCATGCGTTTACCAATTATTGCAGGTAATTGAGCAGTAGCTTCCTTTAACTTCTTGGTAGGTAATTTCAGTTGCTTTTGATTTACGTCAATACCTTTCAACGTCGCAGCAAACATCCGCCCATCGGGATAAATAGTGGCTTGCTGAATCAAAACGGGTGTTAAAGATTTGCTTTCTAACGGAATTACACCGTGACCATCTTTCAGCGAAAAAGGGTCGAGCGGATCATAGTTTTCGTGACGTAATTGCCCGTCACCAAATTCCCAGGCGATGCTGTCATTTTTAGCTTGCTCGTTCCAGCCGTCAAGCACTCCGTTGAAGAAAATAATAATCACAAAACTGAACGATAGCACCAGCACATTTAGCCACGTGCAAAGCCCCGCCCCTATCAGGTTCTTGTACGCCAATTTGAAAGCTAATTTCATAGTGCGTTTTCTTTTGGATGAATAATCTCATCCTGCTTGATTTTCCCATCTTCCAGGTGCACAATCCGGTCTAAGTATTTCATTACTTTTTCATCGTGGGTGGAGAAGATAAACGTCGTCTTTAATTCACGATTCAGTTCCTTCATGGTTTGCAGAATAGCGTGGGCATTTTTAGCATCCAGATTTGCCGTTGGTTCATCTGCTAACAAAATAGCAGGGCGTTTCACGATTGCCCGGGCAATGGCAACTCGCTGCCCCTCCCCGCCCGATAGTTTAGCAGGTTTTTTATTTGCTAAATCAGCAAGACCAACCCATTCAAAAGCTTCCACCAACGCTTTTTTGCGTTCGTCGACTCCAATGTTTTGCAACAGCAAGGCAAACTCCACGTTCTCGAAAACCGTATAAACAGGCAGTAAATTAAAGACCTAAAAAATAAACCTAATGTGGTGATTCCGCAGCAAAGCTGACTCCTTATTAGATAAGGATTTGATGTCTTTGCCCATTACTATCGCTTTGCCTTCGGTTGGACTATCAAGCGAACCGATTATGTTCAGAAGTGTGGTTTCCCCCGAACCACTTGGCCCGACAAAACCCGCAAATTCTCCTTTTTTGAATTGTAAATTTATATTTTCTAATGCCGTGAACTCTCCTTCCCCGACGGGAAATCGTTTGGTGACTTGCTGGAGATTGATTATTTGTTCCATTTTTGTTGGAATTAGTTTGTACTTCTACTTAATGATTGTAAACCATCATCAACCGTATGCCCGGACCAGCGAATGAATTGGTAAGCTCGTTGCGTTGCAGTCCGATTTGGTTTTCGGGATTATAATACGTCATTACGTAACCCGTGATTTTTTGAATTGATGTTCGTAATTGACAAAAAAAGCCGTTTGCTTTGCTTCCCAAGTTACGGAAGTTACTACCGACAAACGATCGTAAAATGATAATGGGTAATTGAGGTTTAGGGCTGAAACGTTAAAATTTTGGTTAAAGACAAAAGCCTTTTCGTTTAAGTTGAAGAACAGGTGCTCAAACGTAACGCCCAACCCATTCCCAACTCCGAATGTATAATCCGTTCCTACGTTTAAAAGCGTTTGGTTAGTGATATTCTCAACTGGCTCGCTCTTTCTGATGTAGGACGTTTCAAACCAAAGTCCTACACCCACGTCCCATTTTCCATCAATGGCAAAACGATTTTCGGGAACCGTTCCCGCAAAAATCAGAGCGGGGGCTGTGCGGTTCGGATCAGCGGTTCGGTGATGGTAAAAAATTGCCAATTCACCCTTTCCTACCGGGTGCTGAAACCGTCCGCCGTATTCGAGCGTTTTCGGAGCGGTTGGGTCAACGTCAAAGCCACGCTGTAATTTATTTCCGTACAATCCCCACAACCAAATATTGGCGTTATTGAGAAAATAATACCGACCCAAAACAGCATAAACTCCGTTGGTTAACTGAAGCGGGTCACGCGGATTAATTTGATTAAACCATTGCAACGGACGTAACAATATTGCCACGCCAAAATCTACCTTTTGCAGTCCCGCCCGCACTTCAAACTGCTTATTTTTGTAACGTACCCACGCCCGGTACGGCGAAACGTCAAACTGCTCTTCAGATTTAGTGAATGGATGAAACAAAGTCGAGGCATTCACATTAAACGAAAACTTCCACATCAAACATCTGAGTGGTATCAGACCCAAGTTGATAACTTAGTTCCGGAATGTACCGGATACTCGCAAATGCATCCAACTCGTTTGCGGGGCTGAAACTTGTTACAGCAGAAAGCTGTCCGTCAACTTCAAAATTCTGTTGCGAAAAGACACATAATCTACTACATATAAGACATATGAATAACCAACTTCTCATTGGCTTCTCTGTGATAGGATTCCGTAGAAAAAGAAATTTGTAAGCTCTTCGGTAGCTTCTTTCATATCTTTAAAAAGAGCTGTAAACACCGGGTCTGTCATTTTAAGGTAAATTACATTTAGCATTT
>JBLHXN010000209.1:0-4643 GCA_047630355.1 Spirosomataceae bacterium
GATACTATTGTGAAGACACAACTTCGGCAACTGAATAAATCTATCTCTGACAGTTCACTCTCTGTAATTCTTAGAAATCCCAAAACCGAAGTTGAACTAACCGAATCGCCCGAAGAAATAGTAATTACTTCCTCTTTTTTCAATATCGTTATTTCTAAAAAACCGTTTGGAGTCAATTACTACCGCAGTCAGGAATTACTACTTTCAGAAAAAGAAGTAGACACATCAAACGTATTATATCGTAGGCGGAGAGAACACTGACGAAATTATTGAAAACTACACCGCACTGACCGGAAGACAACCCCTACCACCGAGATGAGCGTTGAGTTATATCGAGTCCCGCGACGGATACGAATCACTCAATCAGATATTAAACGAATTGAACGGTTCAAACGCTCAGAAAATGCCCTAAGATGCCATTGCGATTGATAATGTCCAAGGTAGTTTACAACAATTTGGGGCGTGAAGGTGGCAATTGGGCGACCAAACAAGAGTAAATAGCTCCCTCTCGCAGCTGTCTGACAAAGGAAAGAAAGTATTTCTCCGAATCAAACCCAACTTTATCAGTTCGTCACCCGTAGTGCAGAATACCAACACCCGTAATCTATTTGCAAAGAAAAAAGACACCGAGGATATTGCTTTGAATTCCCGGTTTCAGAATGATTTCGCGTTACTTGATATTTTCAATCCCGAAGCTCAAAGTTGGTTGAGCAATCAACTCGCAGCCGTAAAAGCTTCAGGTAATGTTTACTGATTGGTCAGAATGGAAAATCCCGAATAGCCAATTTACAAACGGCTCTTCAACTACTCTGAAGAACCCGTTGTACCAAGCCTTGAAAGAACTTAGCAAGGTGGTACGGACTATCTTCCTGCTAACCTCTAATACGAAAAAGAATGTAAACGGTGTTTTGTTCTTATTTTACAACTTTTAGGTCAAACACGATTTGAGAATTTAAGCCATTTTTTACAAAACTTTTTACTAAAAGAGCTCCTTTCTTCTTTTGAGAATTTTCAAATAAAATCAATACAGGTAGACTATCGGTGAAATAATTATCTATTTCACTAATTTTATCTATTTGTAAAGTAGTCAGAAAAGTTGCGTCAATTTTGTCAAAAACTGATGGCGAAATATCGGACTGAGAATTAATCAAGACGGTCTTTGTTGCACCAAAAATAGCTTTTATACCTACTTTTTGTGCTTCATCTGGTGAAATAAATTGATTAAAACCAAAGCTTTGATTTAACCCAAAATAAACTAAATCTATAGACTCAGCTTCGCTTTTCGATAATGAACCAGATTCCGTAAATGATTTTCTCAAAAAAGTTGAATAATAAACAGCTGATGAATTTTGAGGTGAGTAAATACCTAGCTTTACGTCTTTAATGTATGAAAAGCCTTTATTGGGTTTAATTACAATTTCTTTAGTCACAGATTTAGTTTTTTTGCCATTTCCTGTTTCTAAACGAATATTATAAGTTCCCGCTTTAGAAAACCTCATAGTTGGCTCTTTTTCTATTGAATTCGGATTATCCGCACCTGTAGCTATCCAGTTATTAGTTGTATTTCCAATTGAACTGTTTTTTAAAACTATCTCGGATGGGGCTTCTAATTCTTCATATTGTTTTGGTATTTCTATATCAAAATTTGGAGTTAATTCGGGTTGAAAACTAATAGTGGAATCTTTAGTAATACTAACCTGTTGATTAAAAACTTTAAGGCTAACCTTATGGTCTCCACCATTTTCAAATGTAACTTTTGGATTTTCCTGTGTAGATAAAGATGGGTTTCCGCCTTCAAATACCCACTCAAATTTATCAGATCCCGATGACGAGTTTTTAAACGAAACTATAACTGGTGAAAAAGTATCACCTTCTATATTATAAGTAAAATCAACATTAATTTTACTATTAATCACAATTTGCTTTTCGATGACTTGCTTGATTCCATCAAAATTATCAGCTTGTAATTTGATAGTATAAATACCCGCATTTCTATAAACAATAACTCCTGGATTTTTTTTATCGGAAGTAGATGGCTCTCCACCTTCAAAAGTCCATAAATAATTTTCTGCACCAACAGTTGTATTACTTAGACTTACTTTAGCTGGAATTGTAAAATCATTTTGGTCAGTAACTACTTCAAAGTCTGCCGAAATAGGTAGTGCAACCTCTTTGGAACAACTCAGTAAGATAAAGGATATAAAGACTACGTATTTCATTTTTCTAACAGTTAATGTTTGCTTGAATCAAAAATCAATTGATTACAATTACTCTTGAGATTACTTTTTCTTTTGGCGTTTCTAATGAAAGAATGTACGTGCCTGTACTTAGGTTTTGAGCACCGATTCGCTTTTTATACTCGGTGATATCTTTTTCATTGAACTCCAGAACTGTGTTTCCAGGAGTCGCCATGTTGATGAGCTTCAGTTTGAAGTTGGTAGGAGAATCAAAGTTTATTTCCACTTCAAACGCTCCGACATTGGGATTCGGAAAAACTTTTAGGCTTAAATTTTCAGGGTTATTTTTTACACTAACAGCTTCAGGCAGATAATCTACTACCGTTATTTTTTGGTTTTGGAATACCTCACATTCCGAAAACTTTGCTTTTATTCCTACATTATAATCGCCAAGTTTGTTTAACCTGATTTGGAGCTTATCGTTAGATTTTGAATCCAAAATAGCTTCGCTCGGTAGCAGCCAATCAACACTTACAGGCAAAGGGTTTGATAAATTTAGAATAACCACGGGTTCGTTTATCGGCACAAGACTTGATGACGCAAACCTGACTTTTCCGGCGTAGTTGATTTGATTTACTGTTACGTTTGAAGTGAATTCACAATTTGCCGCATCAAAAAGTGAAATTGTAAATAGACCTGCTTTATTGGATTCTAGTTTTGGGGTAGAAAAAACTTGCCCGTCCGGAGTTTTCCATTCGTATTGCTTTGCTGCACTATTGGTAGCATCTAATAGTATAGATTGCCCTTCGCAAACGTTTCTTATTGGCTCTAAGGCAATTTCAATTTTTGGTGGTTGAGTCACTGATACAGCCTTTTCAAGGCTGCAATTATTTGCATCTTTTGCAAATAGAATAAGATTACTGTTTCCGCATAAGTTTTTCAAGCTATTTGATTGTGGTGATTCACTCCCAGTCCATGAAAAAGTATAGGGTTCTTTTCCGCCCAAAAGTTTCATTTCTACTGAGCCATCACAGCTATCAAAACACCTTGGGTTTATTGTTACTATTGTGGCAGCAAACTTTTCGGGCTCTTTTACTTCTGCAAGAAAAACGTCTGATTTGCAATTTTTTGAGTCCGATATTATCGCAAGGTACCTTCCTGCACCTAAACCAGATAGTTTCTCCCCTTCCTGACCAGTATTCCAGTCAATACTATAAGGGCTTTTGCCTCCAGATGCCTTTATTTCAACGATTCCATTTTTATCGCTAAAACATAATAGGTCTTTTATGGATACTAATTGACCAATAACCTTTTCGGGTTCGGCAAAGAAATATTCGAAATCTCTAGAAACTACATTGGAATCTGTAACAGTAAGTATGTACGATGCCGTAGCTAAGTTTTCAAAATCATTTCTGGTACGTAGAAAACTCGCAGTTGGATCGTCTTTTCTTTTTAATTCAAATTTATAGCCACTTTTTAATGGAACTCCACCTTTTGCATTTATAGTTATTGAGCCATCTTTTTTGCCAAAACAGCTTATTTCATTTGATACACTAATTTGAGCTTCTATTATTGGAGGTTCAATCAAATTAAACTTAAATTCTGCGTAACATCCCGATTTTTGAACTGCAATTGCATAGTTAGCATCAAAAACTTTTACAGTATATTCTCCGCCTCTTAGCGTATTGTTTTGGTTCTGATTACCTGAGCGTATTCCGCTTCCGTAGTTTTTGCCGCTCTCATCTGTCCATTCAAATTGGTAGTTAGGCGTGCCTCCCGCTATCGAAACTATCGCTATGCCATCTCTGGTCTCGAACCCTCTTGGATCTTTTTGTGAAACTTTGGAAAGAGCAAGAGAGGAAGATGGACTATTAACCGTAATGGTTTGACTTGTATTTCCACAACCAAAACTATCTCGAACCTTTAAAACATAAGAGTTGGCACTCACTGACCCGATATCGTGCTTATTTATATTGTTAAATGTATTATTTGAAAGGCCGTTAATTTCATAAAAATAAGTACCCGTACCGCCATTGGCTACTATTTCAATAGCACCATCTTGCCCACCGAAGCATTTTACATCCGCTTTTGTAAGTGAAAAAGTAACCTGATCCCGATCAACGATATTAATTTGTCCGCTTGTTTGAGAAGCTATCTCACCGCTACTCGTATAGGTCTTAATAAGAAGTAAATAAGAACCTGCATCCAAATTATCAGGTGTTTTGAACGAGTTACCACTGAAAAAGTAAACACCTACTTCAACATTATTTTTAAAGATATTCACTCCGATTATTCTTTCATCGTTAGCAATTTCCCGGTCTAAACGAAGTTCAATGTTGCCCGATTTCTCATTAGCACAATTAGGTTGTTTGCTACTTATATTTAGGATATTTATTGGCAATGGATTTACAGAAATGGCTACTTGTGAGGCACAATTGAAAGCAGAAGAAAAATTGCAAGTTGCGG
>JBLHXN010000210.1:0-4634 GCA_047630355.1 Spirosomataceae bacterium
AAGCTACCACAACAACCACCACAAATTTGGCGGTCGGGCGAATTTTGGAATTAAGTGGCACGAGTTTGATCCAACGTACCCGATAATCAAACTACTGAACGCTGTTAAGTTGATTAAACTCAAACCGAACAATGACTTAAATTATATGTAAAGTTAATTTCGGATTTTAGATGCATATTTTTCGACGGGAACGCTCAATTACCACAAGGTTTTTGAGCATTTTTTTTGATACTCTACCGTATTTTGGCTGTGCTAAGTCTTCGACTATGTACGTGTGTCGTGCGGTCTCCCGACCGCTCTTGTTCGCTTATAGTTATTTATTTTCCTCTGCAGTTGGGAGACCGCTTGTCACTCCTTCTCAGTTGAAAACTAAAGAGAGCAGAATTTTGGAACACGCATGACGCTGATTGCACGAATGCTAACCGATTTCTGTGAAAATTTGCTGAATCCGCGTTTCAATTTTAATACGTTTTAAGTTCGGAAAATCGGTTTATTACAAGCTGATCCAAAGTGTTTCGCTGCGTTCCCCAAACGTGAAGTTTACCTTTATTGTCAACTTGCAGACCCGCCGCCGCACCAAAATCAACCAAATCCCGGCATTCAAAGGTTTTGGTGATAATCTGTTCCATGATAGGTTCAAATTCAGTCGCTTTGCTTACCCTGATTAAATCTCCGTATCCAACTTGTTCTTCCTGATAAAATCCTACGGCGTATATCATTTCTGAATCCCGAATGAAGTTAATAGATTGGTAGTTCGGAAAAGTAGCCGGAGCGGTGAATTGGTAAAGAAGTTGTGATGAATTATTTGCGGGGTCAACGAGGTAGAAATCCCAGTTTCTACTATCCCAATTGCTTACCACCATGAGGTAACTATCACCGATAGAAAGTAAGCCGACTGATCCTGCCGTTCGCCGCTTGGGCTCGCCTGACCGTTCAATTATCATGTTTGGTTGAGCAGCGAAAAGGTTCGTTTCGTGGTATTTATATAAGCATACTTTGGAAGTAGTTTTCGTGTGATTATCCTCAATTCCAACAGCTAAATACGGTTCACTTACCTGAAAACCACCCGCGTGTCGGTACGGTTGATTCATCAGCGTTATCAGCTTTTCCGTTTTCTCAGAATTTAGATCGACTTGCAAAATATACGCTTGCGTCAGCGAACTTCCCGAGATTAACAACTTCGGATTTCCTTCTTGTTCTACCCATTGCACTCCTTGCAAATGCCCACCTGTGTTCGGTATTTCCAGTTCATTACTTATAAAAATACTTATTGGCTCTGAACTCAGGGAAGCAAAGGACAACGGTACGTTTTCTACTTGTTGGGCTACAACCACTTTCGTATTCAAACCGATTACGGTGAGAAATATCAGGCTGAAAAGTAATTTCAATTTATTTCGATTCATGACTTTGTTTTCGCTTAAGCTACACGCTATTAAAGTTATTGTGGGCTGCTAAAGATAGTAACAATTCACTATTTTTGACTTTTCTAACTACAAAGTTACAATGGTTAAAAGTCGGGTTGCTATTTCTACGTTCTTTTTTGTGAACGGTTTCTTGTACGCTAATCTCATGGCACGGATTCCCGAATTACAGACATTCTTTGCTATTTCTAACAGTACGCTCGGTAATATGCTTTTTATGGTGGCAATCGGAGCGATGATTGCGTTACCACTGACGGGTTGGTTAACCGTGAAATTTGGCTCGGATAAAATCGTGCGAATCGCCGCTGTTCTTTTCTGTATTAGCGTGCCGCTGATTATCATACAAGAAGATATTTGGATTGCCGTTTTCTTCGCGGCGTTGACCGGAGCACTTATGGGAGCAATGGACGTTTGTATGAACGGGCAAGCCATTTACGTAGAAAGGCTTCATAAGCGACCGATAAATTCATCTTTCCACGCAACTTTTAGCGTTGGGGTTGCTCTCGGAGCAGTTTCGGGCGGACTATTTTCGAAGTATGATTTCTCCTTATTTAATCATTTGTTATTCCTCTCGGCTTTGTCAATTATTGCGGTAATTGTGGCTTCGTTTTATGTTGTGGAAGATTTAGAAACGGGCAAAAAAGAAGGGGTAGAAAGTAGCGGTTTTCAGTTACCCACCAAAGCTATTTTGCCACTCGGAATCATTGCATTTTGCAGTATGACGGGTGAAGGCTCCATGACGGACTGGTCGGCGATGTTTATGAACAAAGTAGTTGGGCAGGACGTAACGTTCAGTGCTGTAGCCTTCGGTGTTTACGCAACTGGGATGACCATTGGTCGAGTATTTGGTGACCGCATTCGATCGAGTTTTGGAGATCGTAAATTATTGATTTGTAATACGTTACTTGCCTTGGTGGGATTAAGTATTTCCATCGTTTTTGCAACGCCGTATCTTACATTGATAGGATTTTTTATAGTTGGCTTGGGCGTTGCCAATATTGTTCCGGTCATTTTTTCACTTGCTGGAAACACGCCGGGAGTAAACCCCGCCGTGGGCATTTCTATGGTGACGAGTATCGGTTACACGGGCTTTTTTGTCGGTCCACCCACAATTGGTTATTTATCTGATATTTTCAATCTCCGAATCGGCTTTATATTTACGCTGTTGCTGTTCTTCGTGATGCTTATTTTTGTGTTGAAATTCATCGTAAAGCGTCCTGAAAATCACTAATTCACCTATTTAAATTAGGTGAAGCGTGAAATCGTCAAAAAGTAATTAAATCTGTTCGGCACATTTACTTCTTTGCTGTTCCTGATAATGCTTATTTTTGTTGCAAGACTTATTCCCGCTTTTGAAAAAGTAAATGAAAAACGAACTACAGACTACCGAGCAATCGGCAAAAAAAACAAAGCTTCAACAACGATATGAGTCGTTATTAGAGGATATAGAAGTTAACAAAGCCCTTCAAGAATCGTTAGAAAACGATTTGAGAAAGGTCATTCCACGAATAAAAAAGGAAATTCGACCGCTACTCAAAAAGCGAACGGATGCCGTTCGGAGAAGAATTTTCCGATTGGATGAAATGGCGGGTGATATTGGCGTTGGAAAGAATAATACGGAGTGGTTTGTGCCGTACATCGCGGAAGAAGCGATGAATATTCTAAAAGAAAACGGCTTTGAAGACGAAGAACTGATAAGTATTTATAAAAAATACACGGGAGAGTCGCCGCTGCCTGGTGAAAAGGAATACAACGACCTTGCTGCCTCTATCAGAGAGAAGTACGGTGTTGAGGTCAATATGGAGGAGATGAAGAAGCAGGGCATGGACTTCTATTTGTCTGAAAACGCCGGGTATTTTCAGCAAAAAATGGCGGAGAAGCAGGAGCGGGAAGAAGCCAAAGAGTTGGAAGACTTTGACCCTGACAAAGTTCAGAAAGTGAATAAGCACGAACAACTTCTTGCACAGGATGGTAAGAAAATTTACATGCGTTTGATAAAGCGGTTTCATCCAGATTTGGAACAAGACGAAGCACTCAAAATTCAAAAAACGGCATTGGTTCAGGAGATAACGAAATCTTATAAGGAAAAAGATTTTCTGAAATTATTGAGCCTGCAAATTGAGCATATCGACGAAAAGGAAAACGAAGGGCAGATTTTAGCCGATGATATGTTAGAACGCTACAATAAAATTCTGTCAACACAACTCAGCGAAATAAAAAGGGAAATAGAATTTATCAAATACAGTTCTCGGGGACTTATCGAAAACTTCTTCGACGCAAATAGTAAATTTAGCGAACGCCAATTCAGAGCTAAGAAGAAATACCTGAAGCAGGAAATTGAATCTATCATAGAGGATGTCCGAAACTCTTACCGAGACGAAAGAGGCTGGTTCAAAGACTGGGTAAGGGATATAAAAGACTTTATAATAAGTTAGTCTAAGCCAAATAACCTTGCATAAAATCACTGACGATATAACTCAACAATTTGCCTATTTCCGCATTTGTTTGACCCGTTGAAAGTTTGGCGGCTGCTTCGCAAAGATGGAAATAATGGGGTTTTTGTGAAGAAACCACGTGAAAGATCCCTCTACGAAGTTGGGTTGTTGTGAGTCCGCATGGAGACACGGCACTTGCAACCACGCTCTCCATTACATCAACGTCAACCTCTAAACCAAAAGGTAAATCTTTTAGACTATTTAAGGCGTTTGAAATGGCTGTTTGAAATGATATTATTTCGTGAATAAACATTTCTTCAAACGTAAAATATTGATGCCCGTCGTTGCGTAAATCTGCTAAAATTTGAGACGAATTATAGTTTTTGTGCAGCCCGACTACAGCATACTTTTTCATGAAATTTTCGGAGAAAGCGTACCGGAACCCGTTGCCGCTGTGCCGTCCTTCCATTGGTCTGTAATCTGTATGGGCATCGAAATTAAGTACGCCCAAAGGTTTTTGGAGAAACTGACTCACCGCCCGGATAATCGGAAAAGCATTATTATGGCCACCACCAATAACAATTGGGCAAAGTCCCAATTGCAGCACTTCTTTGATAATAATTGAAACGGTATCGTCAATTTTTTCTACTCCTTTTCTCAGTAGTTCAACGTTGTCGGGTTTCCCCAAATCAGAAAAATCGAACGACCCGTATAACACAATTTCTTCACCCGTAAGTTGGGGTGTTGATTGAATATTCAAGAAAGCGTTCAAGAAATC
>JBLHXN010000211.1:0-4614 GCA_047630355.1 Spirosomataceae bacterium
CTTATCAAAGGTTGGATCTGATTGGAACGAGGTTTTTAGTGAAGCAAAATCACGCTTGAATAAAACAGAGCCCATTTATTGGATTGTTGCTCTTAATGAAAACGAAAAAGAGGATTATAAGCGAATTAGAGAATCTTCTTATTTCTCTGGCTTATATGTTGATAAAAATAGAAAATTACAACTAACGAATCCCAGCTTACAAGCAGAAGACTTGACCCCTTTTTGTGATTGTTGTACTCATACATTGAATGGGAAAGTATTTGGAAGTGAATAAAAGTAATCACCAGTTGAATAGACGGCTTCATTACTCCAAATAGTAGTCATTTTCCTGTATAGTCAAGTTTACAATCGATTAATTATAATAAGGGACGCTCTTGACCTCTCCGACTTCGCACGGGTGACTTGCGGTCTCCTGACCGCTGAGAAGTAGCGTTTCAGTTTTAAATTGAATAAAAGATTGAAATCAAAAGAACTTATTAGAAAAGGCGAGGGTGAGAATTACAACTACTCGCAGGATCATTGCTTCATTAAACTCTCCTCACGAGACACCAACGGAGAACTATGCCTGATAGAAGACACCTTAAAGCCGGGCTTTCATTTAAAACGGCATCACCACAAAATCATGACGGAGGTTTTCTACATGTTAGTGGGTGAGCTTGAACTCGTTTTTGACGACGAAGCAATAGCTCTTAAAGAAGGAGATACCATTACCGTTCCGCCCAATGTTTGGTACGAAGCCAGGTGTGCGGACGGCAGTAAAATGCTCGCGATATTTAAGAACGGCGAATTCGACGTGTTTCTGGAACAGCTCTCAACCATGACGGCAGAACAATTTGCTGATGCAGCATTAATGAAATCCGTTTCCGAAAAGTTTGATATTTACGAAGAGGATTAACGTCGCATTTCTTTCAATTTTGCTATACTTACAAAGTTGCGTAATTTATCTACTCCCCACTAATCCGTTGTCAGTGTCCTCACTGACGACTGCGATGAATATGTCAGTGAGGACACTGACAACGGCAACAGTTGATAATCCAAACATTTCCTGATTTTGAATAATTCTCTACGCACCGCGTAGGGAATTTAGTTTGTGATATTATTATTCACTCCTACTCCCCACTCTTTCTATAAATCACTTTTTCAAAAACTTCCCAATGTGCATCCGTCATGCGTTCCGGGGTGAAAAGACAAATACCCGCTGCTCCGTTTTTCATAGATTCTTCAATTGCATCCGCCATTTCTTCGGGTGATAAACCGTGGTCTTCGGGGTCAGGGTGATCTACTTTTTCGCCGGGGAAAGGCGTTATAAATAGACCGCTGTAAATTGGCTTATTACCGTCAACAGCGGCAACTTCTTCTTTCACCATTTCACCCACCCAAGCGGCGTCTTCTAAGTAGAAATCGTTGTAATTCATTGGGTAAACAGCATCTAAATTCCACTTATTCCACTCCTGACGTACTAATTTTTTGGCTATCGTTGGGCCGGGAAAAACCGCCGCGTTTATTTTCTTCCCTTTTTTGTGCACTACGTCGGCTAATTTATTGACCATATTGGTAATCAAATCATACCTGAATTGTTTCCATTCTTGTACTTGCGTCGGGTCTTCCACCGCTTTAATATCAATACCCGATTCTTCTTTAAAATCCGCGACGCATTTATCACAATAGCAGTAATCGTACGAAGGATATTCCTTATCCATAACTAAGCCATACTTTTCCCACAATCCTCTCGCTAAAATCACGTCGGGAAAACGAATGAAATCGAGGTGAATACCGTCCACTTCTTCCACGTCAGCAACGCTTCCGTACAGGTCGGATAAGAAATCGTAAGTCCCCGCTTTACTCGGACACAGAAACTGGTAATGATCTACGTAAACGGGTTTGTCAAAAGCAGATTCTCCCGCCCGATTTATGGCGTATAATTCGGGTTTTAATTTAGGATTGGTACGTTGCACCATGGTTGGTATCCAGGTATGAAATTCCATCCCGGCAGCCTTTACAATTTTGCCCACGCGTTTATAAGTTTCGGGATCATGACCGCCGTTGTACATAATGCCATCAATGCCTTTCGCCTTAAAATCTTCGAACTTAGCTATCAGTTCCGCATCCGTGGCCTCGCCCGGACCGCCCGTCCAGGCATAGACAGGAATTTTATTTTCAGAAGTTGTTGAATCAGTTTTATCTGCGTTACAAGAAACCAGCAGTAGCGTAACTAAAAAAAGAGAAAGTATTTTATACATAGTAGCGGATTGGTTAGGTGTGGATATAAAACTACAGAATAAGGTTCTCAAAACCCATTCTCTGAAACAGAAATGAACGACTTGCTTTTCCAAATTAAGACTCAGATTTACGATAAATTAAACTTCGATATTTCAGGGTTTAAGGTTGAAAAAGAAAGTACAGAATACGCAGCCTGTAAATTCGGACTGAACAAGCTACAAATTATTGGCAGAAACGCTAAAATTACGCCCAGAAAAGTGGATCAGTTCGTGACGTTTTGGAAACGAAACGGCAACGGCCGCATCGAACCGTTTGAAGAATTAGATTACTTTGATTTTTACGTCGTGAATGTTCGGACTAAAAATACAACCGAGCAATTCGTTTTTCCAAAGTCGGTGCTGATGCAAAAAGGAATAATTTCGACGGATAAAAAAGAAGGAAAACGAGCGTTTTGGATTTATCCAAAATGGGATATTCCAAATAGTAAACAAACCGAATATACCCAAAAATAGCAACTAAATTATTTCTACGAAATCAATAATTCCATTGACTTAGATAAAGTCTTAACTTTGTACGCTATTACTTGATTTATCCCTTCTAAATTAACCAGTTATGAAAAGTAAACGACTCTACTTTATCATTTTCGCCGTTGTGGTATTACTGAGTATTCCACTCATTGCGATGCAATTTTCTGATAGCGTAAACTGGACAATCGCCGATTTCGCTGTTATGGGAGCATTGTTGTTGGGTACAGGCTTGGCAGTTGAGCTAACGATAAGGAAGGTTTCTAATCCTAAATACAGGTTAGCTATCTCACTGATTATTCTGGTGATTTTAATGCTGGTCTGGGTAGAACTATCGATTGGTATTTTCGGAACGCCGTTTGCGGGGAACTGACTACTTTACGTCGCTGCTACGCCATTATCTACCATATCTTTCAACGAAGTATGTTCGTAAATAGCGAGATTCGCATCCCGGATTTTTTCCATCATCGGACGAATGTAGCACGTAATTTCGTCTTTACAATCTTCGCATTTACCGTAAAAATTAAGCGATACGCAGAGCATCGGGGCAATAGGTCCGTCCACAATTCTGAGCACTTTAGAGATTGGTATTTCGGCGGGGTCAATGCGTAGTTTGTACCCCCCACCCTTTCCTTTTTGGCTGTGCAATAACCCGTTCTTACGAAGTTCTAATAAGATAGCTTCCAAAAACTTCTTCGGAATGTTTTCTGCCTCCGCTATTTCAGAAATAAGCATCCGCTCCTGACTCTCAAACTTTCGGGTCAATTGCGTTAAAGCTTTCAGTGCGTATTTCGCTTTTTTAGAAATCATGGCGGGAATAATAGGTTGTGTCCTAACAAAAGTACGATATTTCGGGCTGAAATGATGAAACCATCGTATTCAAAACGTAAAACACTATGAATCAATCACCTAAGAGAATCCATAAAATACTAACCGATGCCGTAATTTCGGGACTTGAAGAAATCTTCTTCAAGAATCGTAAATCTGATCAAGTCGTTGGAGAACTCTTGAAATCAAATAAAAAGTGGGGAAAACGCGACCGCTCATTCATTGCCGAAACTATTTACGAAGTGGTAAGGTGGTGGCGAAAAGTAGCGTTTATCGCCGATGTTAAGAAGCCCGAAAAGGAAGATTTATGGAAGATTGTGGGTACCTGGTTTGTGCTGAACGATTACGAATTACCCAAGTGGGAAGAATTTGCCGAACTTAATATTCAAGTAATCAAAGAACGGGCAGTTAAAGCCGAAGAAACCCGTGCCATTCGGGAGTCAATACCAGATTGGATGGACGAAATGGGCGAAGCATATTTTGGCTACGATTGGGACTACGAATTAAAAGCACTGAACTCTCCCGCTGACGTTTACCTACGTACTAATACGCTAAAAATAAACCGGACAGATTTACAAAGAGCATTAGAAAAGCGAGAGATCGCCACCGAGCAAATTGCCGCTACTGATGATGCTTTACAACTCATTGACCGTAAAAATCTAAAGACAAACGAAGTTTTCCGTAAAGGCTTTTTTGAAATTCAGGATGCGGGAAGCCAACTCATCGCTGAGTTTGTGAATCCTACAAAAGGAAGTTTTGTAATTGACGCTTGTGCAGGAGCGGGAGGTAAATCTTTGCACTTAGCGGCTTTGATGGAAAACACGGGTAAAATCCGCTCGATGGATATTGACGCTAAGAAACTTTCGGAACTCGAATACCGGGCAAAACGAAACGGAGTCAAAAACATAAGTACCGTTCCGATTGAACGTGAAACCACCGAAAACTACGCCGGAACCGCCGACTACTTACTAATGGATGTGCCGTGTTCAGGCCTTGGCGTACTCCGCCGAAATCCCGATGCCAAGTGGAAGATCACCGCTGA
>JBLHXN010000212.1:0-4546 GCA_047630355.1 Spirosomataceae bacterium
CAATTATATTTGATTGGGAAAAAAGTCAAATGTACAGCTTCATGAATATGAACGGGCAAAAGCAATACATGGACATTTCTATAAAAGATGGTGCTATTGGGGATGCCATGGAAAGCCAGTAAAAAAACACTTTTACAAAACTTGGTAAAACCAAAACCATTGCCGGATATGTCTGCGAAGCATACCTTTCCTACCGACTATTAGTTGTTTAAATGAAGGGGGGATTTCTGGGTAAACTACTTATTATCATTTTTTATTCAGTATCTGCCCTGAATGCACAAGACTTCGTTGCGGATGACCTTTCTGAAAAAATACCGCTTCAAACATACGTAAACTATTCAGTTCGTAACTCTGCTACTTCTCTCGAAACTGTAATTTCTGATAACAACTAGCAAAACGAAATTTCGCAAAAAGTAAACTCATCATAAGCGGTTTGGTTGCGGGTTCGTCTCCAACGAAAAGATGGTACGCTATAACATTTAACTTGTTTGGTTGAGCGTGATATAGCAACCGAACTTTATATCAATCATCGGTGAATTCCTAACCTGAATTACTTCGTGAAGTCAGTTTGGGTGAAACGAGGAATTACCTATTTCTATAATTTTGAAGTCAACGAAGATGCTTACCTCTACCTCAAAATCCGGCCGAAGAAGGCATTCGTTACGTGGAAAAAAGAAATTGATTTTGACGAACTGTCAATGGGGTTCTTTTTAGTAAATACCGAAAATTTTGCCGCTTATATTGAACTTCAGAATAAAGCCAACGAAGCCAACCGCCGCATTACCTTCGCAATAATCGGTGGTTTGGGCATTATCTCACTCATAAGTTTACTAATTGCTTCTTACTGGAAAAAGTGGCTATTTTTCTACTATTTCGTTTACGGTTTTTCGCCGCTCGTTTTGTTAGCAGTTAAGGAGGTTTGCTTCTTTATCCTCATGAATTCGGTGACTCATCAGCCTTATATCAACACTTTTTCTCGAACTGCCGAATTTATGCAACTGGTAAGCCTTGCCGCTTATGTTCTGTTCGTTACCGAATTATTAGATATTAAAAGTAAGTACCCACGCCTTTTCAAAGTAATGAAACTGTTGGCAATCGTCCTGATTTTGCAGGGAATTGTGGAGGTTGTCTGGTTGCTGACTACCTTCAATATTGCGGGATACGAAACATTACTGGCGTGGTCGAGTAGCTTTTTGTTTCTGATGCTCATCGGTGTGATTGTCTGGATGAGCATTTTCGTTCGCCATTATTTGGCGAAATATGTCATCGTAAGTAATTCTATTTTTGTCGGTATTTTGTTGCTCGATTTTTTGCAACCGTATGTTTTAGCAGCTTTAATATGCCCGCTTACCTGGATTCATTTTTCAAACTTCCGTTTGCTATATTGCTCGAAATAATCGTTTTTAGTTTCGCCATCGCCGCAAAAATAGCTTACGATAATGACCTGCGGGTTGAATCTGAAAAGCAATTGCGGGAAACCGAAATGATGGTGTTACGAAGTCAGATGAACCCGCATTTTATTTTCAATAGCCCCAACATAATTCGCAATTTTATTTTGCAAAACGACAACACAAACGCCAATAAGTATTTGTCGAAATTCTCTAAACTTCTTCGGTAAATCCTGAGCTATTCCCGCAGTAACGTCATTTCATTATCCGACGAATTAGAAACTGTGAAACTGCACCTTGACTTAGAATCTGCCCGCTTTGAAAGTGGTTTTCGGTACGAAATTAGCGTTCCGCCAGATTTAGAAATTGATGCCACTCTTATTCCGCCGCTTTTATTACAACCCTACGCAGAAAATGCTATTTGGCACGGTTTGCGGCACAGCGAACGGCAAGAGAAAGTTATTTCACTAAGTTTATCGGAGCAAAATGATGCATTGAAGATTAGTATAAAAGACAATGGAATTGGTCGGGTGGAAGCGGCGAAATTTCGGAGTCAAACCAAGAACTCACTCGGAACAAAAATCACGGAAGAACGTATTGAGCTATTCAATCAAACCGAAACGTCTGACATTTACGTAGAAATAATTGACTTGCTGGAAGGCACCGAAGTTATGCTGACGTACCGGTTAAGTTAACGCCCGAACCGCTAGTTCGTAACCTTTCAGTCCAAGTCCGACAATAATTCCTGCCGCCTTCGCCGATAAATAAGAATGATGACGGAAACCTTCCCGTTTGTGAACGTTTGAAATGTGAACCTCAATAACTGGTGTGGTAACTCCGCCCAACGCATCTCCCAAGGCCACGGAAGTGTGCGTAAATGCTCCGGCGTTCAGCACAATTCCGTCGAAAACAAAACCGACTTCGTGAATCTTATCGAGTAGCTCGCCTTCGTGGTTTGACTGAAAATAGTGCAATTCGGTTTCGGGAAAAACCTTTTTCAATTCCTCAAAATAATCTTCAAACGTCTGGCTACCGTAAATGTCGGGTTCACGTTTACCAAGCAGATTTAGGTTCGGACCGTTGAGAATGAGAATGCGTTTCATTTATTCGGACAAAAGATGAAAGACAAAGGACGAAAAGATTATTTCACCTACCAAATACTCGTAAGTTGTTTATAGAAATAGCACCATCGGTGCGGCCTTGCTGAGATTAGAAATAGTTGTGTTTAAAACGAAAATCAGCTGCCGTTTTTGAACGATAGCTGATTCGGACTTTTCGTAATTTGTGTCAAATGTCAGTCTTCCGATTTACCTTTATCTTTCACGTAAAAGAAATACGTCAGAAAACCGATGGCAATAAATATCAATTCGATACCAATTGGCAGGGCAGAGTTTTCAACGTACACGTCTGGCAGCATTTCAATAATTACCAGCCCGATGCCCGCAAAGAGAATAACAAGACCCCATTTGAGGTTGTCGAATTTCATATTAACGAAACTTTTAGAAAGCAGTTTTTGACTCTCCGCGTCAAGATTACCGGATTGAATCAATCGTCTTTTTAAAAGGTAATTAGTGATGATAATAATGACAAACAGCGTCGTGCCGAAAGTCATAATAATAGCGATGATAGGAACTAAGATAGGTGACATAATTTGTGCGTTTTAATTGTTTGCCTCATCTGACAAACTAACCGTTGGAAATGTTGCAATTTGCTCTAAAAAATATTTTGTGCAACATTTTGAAACCATCCGTTGTCTAATGCCAATATGTACACAGAAGCTGAACTAATTCAGTCGGTAATTAAAGGAGATGCTTACGGGTATCGGCGGTTCGTAAAACAATACGAGCGGCTGGTGTTTTATGTAGTGAGTAAACTCATTAATAACGATGACGACGTTCAGGATTTAGCACAAGATATTTTCATAAAAGTTTTCAAGAACCTGCCGAAATTCAAAGCCGAGTCGAAGCTCTCCACCTGGATTGGTCAGATTGCGTATCGGGAAGCGGTGAATTACTTGAGAAAACGAAACCGATACAATGATTATCCGATAGATGAATTTACCGCAAACCAGTTAACTGAAAAAAGCCAAAATCCAGAAGAACAAAGTATTTCTAACGATAGAGGGGCAATGGTCAGAGCGGCGGTTGCCAAACTGCCAGAGCGTTATCGGCACGTAGTGGTACTTTATCATTTAGACGAATATTCTTACCAAGAAATAAGCGAAATTACGGAAATGCCCGAAGGAACGGTGAAAAGCTATATCTTCCGAGGAAGAAAAATGCTTAAAGAACATTTGAGTGCTATTTTGAAAAACGAACAACTATGAAAGCGAAAAAAATAGAAGAACTACTCAACGAACAAGAGCTTTTTGATGGTGAATTTACCGAGCAGGATAAAGAACTTTATCAAGCAATTTTCACGGATTTGAGTAAAGAACCCGAAGTAAACATACCAATGAACTTTGCCGATAATATCGCCGCAAAAGTTACGGCGAAAGCTACGCTTTGGTCAGATGTAAAACTCTACGCTTTTTACAGTGGTTTGTTCTTGTTTTTAACTGGCGTTTGCGTTGTGTTTTTTGGTTTTGACACCAGCATATCAGGCGTAAAAACGCAGAGATTTTTTATCCAAAACCTACCGCTGATTGTACTGGGAGCGGTAACTTATTTCGTTATTCAAACGTTGGATCGGGTGTTTGTGAAGGGGCGGATTTCATAATTGTTTTCGATTATAACCGAGAAATATTATAATAATACTCGATTGTAATCCAGTATTATTATGTTTTCGATTAAAAGAAGCGAAGATATATTGGTGGTTCGTTAACTGAGCCTACCTTTTAATTCTGAAAATTACTTTTAAATAATTTCTTATCCTCAAAACTTTCGATACGGCTTGAAACTTCATCTCACCACCTCACCTGTCCATCACCTCTCACAACCCATTTTTCGGTTACAAGTCTTTCTAAAGCAAACGGTCTGCGGACGTAGAGTTTTTGGGTAGAAATGCCAATCTCGGTACCGAGTCCGAATTACCCGCCGTCCGTGAAGCGGGTGGAGGCATTATGATACACAGCGGCGGCGGCTTTTTTGGTTGCTTTAAATAGCTCTTGGGCGGTTTGCATTTTCTCTTGTTTGTGATTCGTTGTTGAAAATCTATCT
>JBLHXN010000213.1:0-4536 GCA_047630355.1 Spirosomataceae bacterium
CACGCTGAGGGTTATCCTGCGGCTGAAATGAAGCACGGTCCAATTGCTTTGATTGATGAAGATATGCCCGTTGTTTTTATTGCTACCCGAGATAGTTCATACGAAAAAGTAGTCTCCAATATTCAGGAAGTAAAAGCCAGAAAAGGTCGCGTAATCGCTATCATCTCCGAAGGAGATACCGAAGTGGCAGAACTGGTTGATTTTGCGATTACCATACCAAACACGCACGAAATACTTATTCCGTTACTGAGCGTTATTCCGTTGCAGCTACTTTCGTATCACATTGCGGTGCAACGTGGCAGAAACGTAGATCAGCCGCGTAACCTTGCCAAGTCTGTTACGGTGGAATAATCCGTTATTTCTTTAAGTTTGAAATAGCTGTCTTTTTTTGTCGAAATAAAAATCAGTATTCATCTCGTCGAAAGGTATAACTTTTTTGATAGGCATAGCGTATCCATCAGAAGTAACCTCTTTAACGGGCATTTGGTAGTTGAAAGGACGCTCATTTTCGGTTGGTTGAGTAACTTCTGGCATTTCAAGAACTTTGTAAAGTGATCCCGGTAAAAGTTGGCTTCCGTGAAATTTTGGTACTACAAGTTGTAAATCACTTTTTTCTCCTGAATGAGGAATCTGTGAAAAGGCTGAACAAGATGCAAATAAGAGTAATAGTACAGCTTTCATAATTTCTTTTTTTGTTTAAAGACGAACCGAAACCCTCTTGGTTGCACGGGTCTTGGTGAAATCAAAATGCTCAATTCTCTCTCGTAAATCTATGAATATTTTTTCAACTAAGAATGAAGTTCGTAATTATTGGGAACAATTAAAAAGAGAAGGAAAAAAAATAATGAACGATATTCTCGAACCGTGTCAGTCCAGATGCTTTTGTAATTCATGACATCAAAGCTCGCACAGGCACACTTTATTGTAAAATTTTTAACTTAATTTACTTTATTATAATTTCAAAATGACAAAATACTTTTTTCTCTTATTTATGGCAAGTTCTACTTTTCTTTCATGTTCAAAAGATTCAGGTCCGAAAATACCCGAAGAAGAGCAAATCAACAATTACATTGCTGAAAAAAAATTAACTATTACCGAGACAACTGAGTCGGGCCTTAGATTTATTCTCACCAAAGCCAATGCATCTGGTGCTGTATTAAAAACAGGGCAAAATGTAACCGTAAAATATGCGGGCAAATTATTATCGGGCAAGCAGTTTGATGCTGGTACATTTGATTTTGTGTTAGGCAGCGGAAGGGTAATAAAAGGCTTTGACGAGGGCATAGCCAAATTAAAGGTTGGCGAAAAAGGTACACTAATTTTCCCTTCTACTTTGGGCTACGGCCTTCAGGGAGCAGGCGGAGACATACCTGGCAGCACGCCATTATTATTTGATATTGAAGTGATTTCTGCTGAATAATTATTCGTTTTTACGCCCGTCGAATCGAAAGGTTTGACGGGCGTAAAATTGGAAATAGGCATAAATATTTTACCTAATTTCTTCTATTATATCTCCCGCAATTAATGCCCGCTGCGAACGCTTTCTAGCGGCTCTATCTCCGGCGAGTCCGTGTTCGTAAACGCCAAGTATGGCAGCTTGATACGGTTCGTACCCTTGAGCCAGAAAACTTAGAATCATGCCCGTAAGTACATCGCCGCTTCCGGCGGTGGCAAGTCCGGGGTTTCCGGTATTGTTAAAATAAACCCGCCCATCGGGTAATGCAACGGCGGTATTTGCTCCCTTCAGACAAACGATTACGTTGTTTTTTTGAGCAAATCCTTTTAACAATTCTAGCCGCTCGTAATCGTCTTTCCAACTTTTCCCGACTAATCTTTTAAACTCGCCGGGATGCGGAGTCAGCACAGTCTTTTCGGGTAAACGAGCAATGGTAAGCGGACTTTGAGCAATATTATTCAGACCGTCGGCATCAATAATGAACGGTTTTTTGAGTTCACGACAAACTTCGATTAACACGTTTAAAGATTGCCGGACATTTACATCAACGCCTATTGCCGGACCAACACCAATTGCTTGGTAGTTGCCTAAATCTTCGGCGTAAAAAAATGAATTGATATATCCTGAATCATTATCAGCAGCAGGAGAAAATATGGCTTCCGGTACGCTGATTTGTAGAATCTCGTTTCCGGCGGGAATGGAATGCACCGTCAATTTTCCAACGCCACTTCGCAAACAAGATTTAGCGGCTAAAGCCGCCGCTCCCATCATTCCGTAACTTCCCGCAATTAATAACGCCGAGCCGAACGTGCCTTTGTGGGCATTCTTGGAGCGTTGTTTTGTTATTTCTTCGATGAAACTTTGTTCTACGAGATGATAATTGGTTTCATCGGTTTTAAGAAAACTCAGATTTAATCTAATATTTACCGCATGCCATTCACCCACTATTTCATCATTTTGTGGAAGTAGGAAAGCGAGCTTCGGTGCTTGAAACGTTATAGTATGCGTTGCTCTGATAATAACATCTGTTTCATCATTTGGCTTTTCGGTGTACAATCCGGTGGGAGAATCAATGGAAACAACTTCGTTCCCCGACTTATTAACCAGTTCGACTACTTCGGCTAAAAGACCTGAAAGTTTTCGAGAAAGTCCGGAGCCCAATAATGCGTCAATAATGACAGAAGGTGTTAAACGTAAGTCTTCGAAGGAATCAATAAACCAGACTTCGCACTGATCTTTGAGTCGTAATAAATTCTCTGAGAAATCTTTTGAACGTTGACTTGCGTAATTTACTACGTAAACCTTAATGTCATAGCCATTTTGGTGGAGAATTCGGGCAATTGCCAGTCCGTCGCCGCCGTTATTGCCCAAACCGCAGACGATTTGTACTTTCTGTGGGTTCGGGTATAATTCGGTGAATTTTTCGGTAAATGCCAAAGCAGCTCGTTCCATCAAATCAATGGAAGAAATGGGTTCGGTCTCTATTGTAAATCCATCCGCTTTGCGGGTTTGTTCGATAGTAAGAATATTCATTGTATCAAAAATAGCCTAAATTTGCAGAGTAACAGCGAAAAAATGGGCGTTCAACAGTAAAACAAGTTTAAAGAGGTGCATATTTCAGTCATTATTCCCACTTATAACGAATCGGATAGTATTCAAAAAACTGTTAATCAGCTGGTAATTAACGTACAGCAAACTATTGAAATAATAATTAGTGACTCGCCTAATTCAGTGGACAACATGGAAGCGATAAGTTTTCCGGAACGCGTCCGCGTTATCAAGTCAAAAACGCCCGGTCGGGCCGCTCAAATGAACGAAGCCGCCAATATGGCAACGGGAGACGTACTTTACTTCGTTCACGCCGATACATTCGTTCATCCCGACTTTGAAGCCGATATCGAATCAATGATTGCAAAAGGATTGGATATGGGCTGCTATCGTTACCGATTTGATAAATACTTCACGCCACTTCTATATATCAACTCGTTCTTTACGAGATTCAACAAGATTTGGTGTCGGGGGGGTGATCAAACGCTATTCATTAAAAAAGAAGTTTTTGAAGAACTTGGTAAGTTCAGGGAAGACTACAAAATTATGGAGGATTACGAAATTCTGCTACGGGCGGAAGGAAAATACCGGTTCGGAATAATCCCGAAAGATGTGATTGTTTCGTCAAGGAAGTACAAACTCAACGGGTATCTAAAAGTACAGTTAGCGAATCTGAAAGTAATGCGAATGTTTTTAAAGGGAACTGACAGTCAAGATGTTATGGCAGAAACGTACCGACGATTACTCAAAATGACGTACGACCAAACGAAGGTTAATTCAACGCCAAAATCTAACCGCAAGATATTTAGAAGAAACACCTGAAAAAGCTAAATTAAATAGTTTCCTAGTTTTATGGACTCTGCCTTTGGCATTGCTCCTAGCGGGTATTGTAATAATATTAAGTGGCGGTTTTTTTGTTTATAACATTCATAAACCAAGAGCTCGTAAAATTGGCAGAGCGTTAAGTTACATTGTCCAATTTAAATTGTCAGGTCAAGCATAGAGGCGGGCGTTGTCAACGAGATTAACTAATATATGCCGTGGTGAGACTGTTCTCGACCGCCCGGCGGCCCGGTTCGATCGAACGGACAATGGAGTCCTGTCAGGTCGAGCGTAGTCGAGACCCTCCTATCATGTACAATGGGAAGTCAAGTTGTAGCGGCGGGCGTACCTAGCCAGACCCTCTCTAACATTTGGCGTGGTTGGACTGTTCTCGACTGTCGCTCGAACTGACAGTTGAACTACGCTCGACCTGACAGTGATTATGTCAGGTCGAGCATAGCGGCGGGCGTTCCCGACGAGACCCTCAAATATCTCAATCAATAAATCGTAACTCGCTTTGTATACAGGCAATTCATTGTGTAAGCCCATGTTATTTTTTAAAAATCAACCGCTGACGCGGTAATATTAAATAGTCAAATAGACAATCCCGATAGCTATCGGGAGTCAATCCCTGAGACAACGCACAGAAAAACCACTACCCTTAAAGTTGTAGTCCCTGTAAACATAGCCACTGTTACTGCCCAGAGTCC
>JBLHXN010000214.1:0-4515 GCA_047630355.1 Spirosomataceae bacterium
AAAAAAAAGCTTAGTGCTAAAGAGTAGATGTATACTTTTCTTAGCTTATCCATAAACGGCATTGACTAATTATTTTACAATTTCAAGCTCATCAACTCTTTCAAAATGCTTTTTATTTAAAGTTGCAGTGGAGAGATTATTACTTAATGCCGTGGATGCAATAAACAAATCAGCAATTTCAATCTGCTTGTTTGACTTTTTCAAAAGAGTATTTACCCGAATAGCTGTATCTACGCAGTCTTCGTCAAAAGGAATGATTGAAATATTTTGTAAAACGGTTTCCCAAAATTCAATTTGCTTTGGTTTCGCTCCGGCGAATAGTTCGTATTTAGTCACTACTGATATGGCGAAATCAAAACCTTCATCAATCAAGTTAATCCAAACGGAATTTGACTTATCCGTTTTGCGGTAATAATCAATCAAGATTGACGTATCAAGCAGAATTACTTGCTTCGCCATTGATTGATATTTTTTCTGTTCTGATTAATAATTTCCAGTTCTTGCTCAGTACCCGTTGAACCGATCATAAGTAAATCTCGTAAACTCGTTTTGGGAGCTTCAACGGGTTTATCAGTTAAGTTATTAATTTCTGCTTGAAGTTTTTTAAGTTTCGTTTTGGGTAAACTTTTCACAAGTTGGATTAGCTCTCTGAATTCTATTTCTTTGACTGTTGTTTGCATAGTTTTTTATTTAATTGTCATTCATTATCCATCCACCGTTAACCCCATTTCTTCCCCCGCTTTTACCATAAAATTAAAAGCAGGTTCATATTCGTTTGAAATGATGCCATCGAGGATAGCTTCACGGATAACTAATTTCAATTCTCCAACTTCTTTTGAGGGTTGAAGCCCGAAGGTTTCCATGATAACTTCACCCGAAATTACTGGTTGAAAGTTACGAAGTTTGTCGCGTTCTTCCAATTCAATGAGCATCTGCTCTACTTTGTCAAAATTCCCTAAATAACGTTTAACCCGATTCGGATCTTTTGACGTAATATCGGCCCGGCATAGCATCATCAAATGCTCTAAATCGTCTCCGGCATCTACCAACAGTCTGCGTAGTGCTGAGTCCGTGATTTCATCTTTTGCTAAGACAATGGGGCGGAGGTGCAATTTTACGAGATTTGTAACCGACCGCATTTTGGCATCTAAGGGCAATTTCATTCGTTTGAAGATTCCTTTTACCCATCGTGCTCCGAGGTCTTCGTGCCCGTGGAATGTCCAACCCACTTTAGGAAAGAAACGCTTCGTGGCGGGCTTGGCAATATCATGCAGAATTGCCGCCCAACGGAGCCACAAGTCATCCGAAACTTTTGCGGCGTTATCCAGCACTTGAAGCGTATGGTAGAAGTTATCTTTGTGCGATTTTCCTTTAATAACTTCCACGCCGTAAAGCTTCACCATTTCGGGAAAAATGATTTTTAATAAACCTGATTGAAATAGCAAATTGAACCCGTAAGAAGGGACGGGAGAAAGAATTATCTTATTCAATTCATCAGTAATCCGCTCCTGAGAAACTATTTCGATGCGTTTTGCCATATCAGAAATGGCATCGAATGTATCAGGGGCAATGTCGAAGTTGAGTTGCGAAGCAAAGCGAATAGCCCTCATCATGCGGAGCGGATCGTCTGAGAACGTAATTCCTGGCTCAAGTGGCGTACGAATAATTTTACGTTTGATATCTTTCACGCCGTCGAATGGGTCAATCAATTCGCCGCAAGCTTTACTATTCAGCGATATTCCGAGGGCGTTTATCGTAAAATCCCGACGGTTTTGGTCGTCTTCGAGCGTGCCGTCTTCCACGATTGGTTTGCGGGAATCACTTCGGTAAGATTCTTTACGGGCACCTACGAATTCAATTTCAATATCTTCGTAACGTACCTGAGCGGTTCCGAAATTTTTAAAAATATTTACATGGACGTTTTCTCCGAGGCTTTCCGCCAATGTTTGAGCCAACGCAATTCCACTGCCAACGCACACGACGTCAATGTCTTTGCTTTCCCGTCCGATGATTAAATCCCGGACGTACCCACCAATAACGTAGCATTCTACGCCAAGTTTATCGGCAGCTTTGGATATTTCTGAAAATATGGGGGAGGTAAGTTTATCTATAAAGTTCAAGAATGTAAACGGCTTGGTTTGCACAAAAATAGTGATTTTAGCCGGAGCCTGATTACTAATTAGTAATCGATGTTATCTTCGGTTGTAGAAATCAGTAAAAGAGGGTTTCCTGAATAAAAAAGCCTTCAATAAATTTAAAATAGAAATTGATTTATTTTCAATTCTAATGTGATTTTAAGTACATAGATAGAACAAATTTTACGTATATAGGGTTTTGTTTAGAGATTTCATCTATAATGTTAAGTACACTACAGTGTATATAACACGTTACTCAACCATAAAATTTTTAGAATTATGCTACTCAGACAATTAGAATATATTTTGGCGGTTGAGCACTTCCAAAGCTTTACTAAAGCGGCAGATTATTGCTGCGTTACTCAACCTACGCTAAGTCAGCAGATTCGCACACTTGAGAGTTACTTGGGCATTGAGGTTTTTGATCGTAGTAGTTTGCCTATTATTCCTACCCAGAAGGGAAATCTTATTCTGGAGCGTGCCAAGAGTGTTGTAAAACAGGCTCACGAACTGGAAAGCTTTGCAAAGGAATTAGCGAAGGCTGCTAAAAACTCAGAACTAGTTTATTAGACTATTCCGGCACTTCAACAACCTCCGTGTTTTCAAGATATACCAATTGTGTTCTGACTTTATCGTAACCCATCTGGCGATAAAGTTTTCCGTAGCGTTTTATTTGTTGCTTGTGAGATTCTTTCGGAGTGCCGGTTTTAAAATCAAGCACATGGACTGCTTCGTTGGTAAAGACTACTCGATCAGGACGGAGTACATCCTGCCCACGCATCAGAATATCTTTTTCATTAATAACTTTTACGCCTTCGGCGAATAAAGGACTCATTTCGGGCAAATCAATCACTCGCTCAATACTCTCCTTTATTTCTTCTCCTTCTACTCCATTGATAACACCTTCAAAACCAAGTTGACGAATCGCTTCGCTTATATCGTTGCGGCTCTTTATCAACGCAAAAGCAGCGTGTACTTTATTCCCGCGATCTTTATTCTTTTCAAGCGTTTCCGGATCAAATATTTTTTCGGAAGTACGACGTAAGCGTAGCCGGTCGCCTCGGTCTTCGCTGATTACTTTTGGTAGAATAATGGTTGGTTTTTCTATCTTTTTAGTTGCCTTTTTAAGGGTTTTCCCTTCGTACAATACCGCTCGTTCAACTTCTTCGGGTGTATTCAGCGATTTGCCGACAGCATCTAAATGATTCTCTATTAGCTTAGCAATGCCCGCTGTCTTTTTGAAATGATTTCGACTTGCGTAAATGTACAACTTATCGGTTGGCCGGGTAAATGCCACGTACAGCATATTTAGATTTTCGATGAATAATGCCTCTTCTTCCGATTGATATTGCTCGGCTATTCCGGTGTTTAGTAAACTGCTTTTTACGGTGACAGATGCAGCACGCAAACGCAATGGCTCTTTATTCTTACCTGAGATAAGTTCTTCGTAATCAACCTTTTCCAAATCTATCCATAAGCGACTTCCCGTTCTGAATCCGGTTGGCCAGTTCGCAAACGGCACAATCACGATTGGGTATTCCAAGCCTTTTGAACGGTGAATGGTCGTTATTGTAATGGCGTCGGCATCGCTCGCGGTTGCAATAGATTTTTTGCCTTTTTTCTCTTCCCAATAAATAAGGAAATCGTGCAAATGATTGCTTTGTTTCGTGCCAAAATCAAGCGTTAAATCCAGAAAAGCAAAAAGGTAAGGAAGCTCGGCAGTTTGTTCAAATAAATTCAGCGTTCGGATAATCTGTTCGGTGATGGCGTATAGACCAGACTTTTGTAATTTGAAAGCATCAAAATGAAAGCCGCGTTCAGAAAAAAAGTTGTAGAAATCATTCGCGTCCGTTGATTCAACCGCCGCTGAAATGAGCGAGTTAACAACTACGTCAGGAATTTTGCGTAAACGAAATTGATAGAATAAGTAAGCCGCTTCGTATTTCGCCAATTGATTATCTGGTTGGTCAATAACCCTCAGGAAAGCAACTATTAGCCGAATCGCTCCTGAATGATTTAGCAACAGCGAATCTTGCGAAATGACCCGAATATTATGGTCGTTCAAATACTGAGCAATCAGCGATGAATGATAAACCCGCCGAGTCAAAATGGCAATGTCACGTAAGTCATAACCGTCATCCAATGATTTACGGACCGTTTTTATGATTTCTTGCAACACTAACTCTTCGTTGTCCTCGTAAGGGAAAATACCGACTTCAACGTGGCCACCCGTTGGTGCGTTTTCTCTCGCGGTTTGTTCGAAAGTCTGATACGCTTCCGCTAATAATGGAAATACATTCTTGTTATCGTCCGTTGCTTGTCGGAAAAAGTTATTATTAAATTCAACTATTTCAAACGCACTGCGGTAATTAGTTGTCAA
>JBLHXN010000215.1:0-4476 GCA_047630355.1 Spirosomataceae bacterium
AAAATCCAGTGTATCTCTAGGTATGACGCTTCGATATACGTTGAACCTAATATACTATCGAAAAAAGTTGGAGATCTAATTAAGGGAGAATCTATTACTCTATCTAAACATGACTCAAATTTTTATAGATTACATGTATCTACTAATTTTATAGATTCAGGAGGTAAAAGCACTCACTACTTTATTACTATCAGAGCAGTTCTTGACGAGACATGCGACATAATAAGCAATGAATAGTAGTAAACTTTCGAGCTCATACGCAGCGTTTACTCTTGCTCTTCTTAGACTCCGTTCTAAGATGCGGCGACAGGCGGTCTCCTGACCGCAGGTGACTTGATGATTTTACTAATTGCGGTCAGGAGACCGCTTAACACTTCCACTAATAGCCGCGACGAAATGTCCGTGAGGACACGGACAACGGAAACCTTAAATTTCTCATACCGCCTCCATTTTCTCTACTTTAATCTTTAACTCAGCAAGTTCGTCACGGTAGCGGGCGGCTTGCAGGAAGTCGAGGTCTTGGGCGGCGTTTTCCATTTTGCGGCGGGTTTCGGTAATCATGGCTTCTAGTTGCGGCTTATTCATGTACTGCACAATTGGGTCGGCGGCGAGGCGATTTTCTTCCGGTCGCAGGTCGTACATTTTTGCCGTTGATTTAGAGTCCGCCACTTTGGTTTGACCCATAATCGCTTCTTTACTCTTCAGAATAGTAGTCGGCGTAATGCCGTGGGCTTCGTTGTACTCCATCTGCATGGCACGACGGCGGGCGGTTTCGTCAATGGCACGTTCCATAGAACCCGTAATTCTATCGGCGTACATAATTACTTGCCCGTTTGAGTTTCGGGCGGCACGACCAATCGTCTGAATCAACGACCGAATATCCCGTAGGAAACCTTCTTTATCCGCATCCATAATTGCCACGAGCGATACTTCGGGTAAGTCCAGACCTTCCCGCAAAAGGTTTACGCCAACTAATACATCGAATACGCCGAGGCGTAATTCTCGCAAAATCTCCACCCGTTCTAATGTTTTAATTTCGGAGTGAATGTAGCGTCCTTTTATACCTACTTTATCTAAATATTTACTCAATTCTTCCGCCATCCGTTTGGTCAGCGTGGTGATCAAAACGCGTTCATTTTGCTTTATCCGAGCGTCAATTTCTTCTAATAAATCGTCAATTTGATTCAACGATGGACGTACATCAATTTTGGGATCAAGAAGTCCGGTTGGGCGAATAACCTGTTCCACCAGAACGCCTTCGGCTCGTCTTATTTCGTAGTCAGACGGCGTGGCACTGACGTAAATTGTCTGTGGTGCCATTGCCTCAAATTCTTCAAATTTCAACGGTCGGTTGTCCATTGCGGAAGGTAAGCGGAAGCCATTATCTACGAGCGAAACCTTACGGGAGCGGTCGCCGCCGTACATGGCACGCACCTGCGGAATGGAGGCGTGGCTTTCGTCCACAACCATTAAATAGTCTTCGGGGAAATAATCTAACAAACAGAACGGGCGGTCGCCGGGTTTGCGGCGGTCAAAGAAGCGGGAGTAATTTTCGATGCCAGAGCAATACCCCAATTCCCTCATCATTTCCATGTCAAATTCGGTGCGTTCCTGAATTCGCTGCGATTCTACGGGATAGCCTTCGTTGGCAAAGTACTTGATTTGCTTTACCATTTCGTCCTGAATTTCGTGAATCGCTTTCGCCATCACGTCCCGCCCGGTCACGAAAAGGTTTGCCGGATAAAGTACCATGTATTTCTCCGTGCTTATTTTCTTTCCGCTTTGCGGATCAATCTTCTGAATTTCTTCGATTTCGTCCCCCCAAAAAATGAGTCGGTACGCAAAGTCGGCTGCACTTGGATAAACGTCTACGGTGTCGCCTTTCACTCGGAACGTTCCCCGTCCGAACTCGGCACTTGTGCGGGAATATAGAATTTCTACAAAACGAAAAAGTAGTTGATTTCGACTAACTTTTTCACCCGTTTTTATACTGATAATACTTGCTTTGAATTCGTTCGGGTTTCCTGCACCGTAGATACAAGACACCGAAGCCACGACAATAACATCTCGCCGACCCGACATCAATGATGCTACCGTGGCGAGTCGTAGTTTATCAATTTCTTCGTTTATCTGTAAATCTTTTTCGATGTACGTTCCCGTAGTAGCAATGTAGGCCTCGGGCTGATAATAATCGTAGTACGAAATGAAATACTCAACGGCATTTTCTGGAAAAAACTGCTTGAATTCGCCGTATAACTGAGCCGCTAAGGTCTTATTATGACTCAAAATCAGCGTCGGGCGGTCAACTTGCTGAATAACATTTGCCACCGTAAACGTCTTTCCCGAACCCGTAACTCCGAGTAATACCTGGGCGGGGTCTTTTTCTTTGAGTCCTTTCACCAATTTTTCAATGGCTTGCGGTTGATCGCCAGTGGGTTGAAATGGAGAAACTAATTCAAAGGCCATATTATATGATTAAAATGTAGAGTAAATGATTGCGAATGCCCGTACAAATGTGAAAGTGTACGACCCATCTAAACTTATTACAACCGTACTTTAGGTGTTTTTGTGCTAAAAAAGAGAAATATTTTTAAAAATAATGTTACTCTGGGGCAATGAAACCGTACTACTATTACAAAGGGATTTTCTCTTACTTAAACTTATATTAGAAACAATTTATTTAAAAGTAGGTAATTTCCTGCCTGACTTTGTGGGGGCATTAGTAATATTACTAATTGGCTACTTGCTGGCAAAGGGCTTGAAAAAGCTAATTATTTACGGATTTCGCAAAACAGAAATTGACGAACGTCTCGCTGAGAAAATGGGGCTATCTTTTAGATTTGATAAATTTATAGGTAGTATTGGTTACTACATTATCATCGTTTACGTGCTGATTATTGTATTAGGTATTGATAGCATTTTGGCTCCATTGTAAAATATACTGAGCGTATTTTTATCTTACTTACCTAATATTTTGGGTGCGGGTATTATGTGCAATCGGTTACGTATTTGCCAAATTAGTTTCAGAAGGAGCTTCGGCACTTTTGGGTAACACTTCAACATTTTTGAAGGAAAAGTCGGGAATGAACTTCGACGTTGCAAACGTATTGAAGAAAGTAACCTTCGCGTTCATCTTTGTTCCGGTTTTGATTGTCGCACTTGAAACATTACAAATCAGAAGCATCGCGGTTCCTGCTACTAACATGTCGAATGACATGATGGCTGTCATTCCGAAAATCATTACGGCAGTGGTCATCCTAACTGTATTTTATATCGTTGGTAAATTCGTTACCGGATTAATCGTGTTGCCACTTTGGCATCTCGTACCGTCAAAAATTCTCAGGGTAATAAGTGGCTTCCAAATATTGTTTATTACACTGTTTTGGGGCTATTCTTAGCCATCACAATGGATACTATCGGAGTTGGCGAAGAAATCTTAACCTTGCCTTTGGTCTAATCTTAGGAGCGGTTGCTGTTATATTGGCATTCGGTCTTGGCGGGCGTGAAGCAGCCAATATACTTACCAAGCGTTGGTTGAATAAAAACGACGAGCTAAAAGTATAATTTAAAACAACATCGTTACAGAAAAGGAGATGCTTCGGCATCTCCTTTTTTTTGTGCCTTAGTTTTACTTTCCAGCCGAATAGTGTCCTTATTGCACTTTCAGTAATTAGTAAATTAAAAAATTATGAAATTTTTCTCCGTTGGATTACAGCCTACTTTTCAGGATTTGGGGCGTTTTGGGTCTCAGTCATCTGGTATAAATCCTGATGGTATAATGGATGCTCATACGCTTCGTTTACTCAATATTCTTTTACAGAACGATGAAAACGAAGGTGTTCTGGAAATGAATTTCCCTGCTCCGAAGCTCTTATTTGAAGAGAATGCTACGATTTGTATTGGTGGTGTAGATTTTAACGCCACGTTAAATCAACAACCGGTTCCGATATTTAAAACTGTGAATGTTTCAACGGGTGATGTGTTAGAATTTCCCAAGAAAATAAGCGGGGAACGCATATACTTAGCCGTGAAAGGCGGTTTTGATTTAGAAAAATGGCTTGATTCGGTGAGTTATAACCAGGCGGTAAAACTGCCGGATTTGAAAATTGAGAAAGGGCTTTCGGTTGAATTGAAAACGAGTGAGCGAGTTGGGAAAGAAATTTGGTTGGGGCGTGAAATGCAAGCCCCCCTCAGACTGCCAGTAACCGCCTCTTTAAAATGGAACCTTCGCTTCCTTCCCGGCCCTGAATATGACTTCCTGACCAACGAAGCCAAGCAGAAGCTTCAAAGTTCTATGTTTCAAATCACGAAAGACGCCAACCGCATGGGTTATCGGTTGGAAGGAGAAGCTTTAAAAACTACAAAGGATGTCAGTTTACTATCTTCTGCCGTAACATTCGGAACGATGCAATTACTACCCGGCGGACAATTGATTGTATTGATGGCTTCGCATCAAACTACAGGTGGTTATCCAAA
>JBLHXN010000216.1:0-4470 GCA_047630355.1 Spirosomataceae bacterium
CTTCGGCGTTGCGGATGGCAACCTGACGAGCCAGGTTCTCAGCTACTGTTTTGAAAGCACTAGCGGTTACACCGTCAACGTCCATTGCTACGGGGCGACCTTCATCACCACCTTCACGAATACCTTGCACAATCGGAATTTGTCCTAAAAATGGAACGTTGTGTTTTTTGGCGAGTTGGCTTCCTCCGTCTGATCCAAATATAAAGTACTTATTATCAGGAAGTTCATCGGGCGTGAAGTACGCCATGTTTTCAACCACACCCAATAATGGCACGTTAATTTGTGGCTGTTTGAACATCATTAAACCCTTATTAGCATCTGCTAATGCAACTTTTTGTGGCGTAGTAACAATCACGGCTCCGGTAACCGGAACGGTCTGAACAAGTGTCAGGTGAATATCACTTGTGCCGGGAGGAAGGTCAATCAATAAATAATCTAATTCTCCCCAATCTACATCACCAAAAAACTGACGCAAAGCCTGACTTGCCATTGGTCCACGCCAAACTACAGCACTATCAGCGTCTGTCAAGAAGCCGATAGAAATCATTTTGATTCCGAACTGGCTGATTGGGTTGATAAGGTTTTTGCCGTCTTTCTGTGAAATAAGCGGCTTCATATCTTCCGCTCCAAACATGAGGGGAATAGATGGTCCGGAAATATCTGCATCAATGATGCCTACTTTAGCCCCCGCGTTTTTGAGGGAAATGGCAAGATTCGCCGTCACCGTTGATTTTCCAACACCACCTTTTCCGGAAGAAATGGCAATGATATTCTTTACGTTAGGTAAAACGGGTGCATTTGACCGAATGGAAGTTACATCGGCGGTCATTTTTACGATAACCTCCACATCAGGGCTAAGGTGTTCGTGAATGGCTTCGGTGCATTCTCTGCGAATGCGTTCTTTTAACGGGCAAGCCGGAGTTGTCAGAACCACGGTGAATGTGACCTGATTGATTCCGATTTCAATATCTCGAATCATATTCAGGGTTATCAAATCCTGTTTTAAATCCGGTTCTATGACTGTGCCGAGAGCGGCGGTTACTTTTTCTTTATTAATTGTAAATTCTCCCATTTATTTCGAGGGGTATGTTTAAGCAATGAAATTTCCATTAACCAACAAGCCTATTTTCAAAATAGTTTGGGTTAGGCAGCAATCAGTTGAGATCTAACCTCTTCAATCTCGGTACTCATGTTTACTTTTTCGTTGTAATTATTCAGCTTTTCCAACAGCTTCGTGAGGAAAGTCTGGTGAGCAGGACTCTCTTTACGGAACGGTCTGTGGTGCAAAGAGTTCTTTATTTGCTGCCAATCGTGCATAAATTCTTTCAGTTCGTCAGAAAAGTGAGTTTCGGTAAAATGTTCGAAAATGTATTGTTCTGCCATTTCACTTGGGTGAATCAGGTCAGATTTATAAAAACGGTAATCGCGGAGGTCGTCCAGCATAATTTCGTAACTGGGGAAATAGCTGACGTTCGGATTCTCTTGCTCAATCGAATGGCATGCCGTCCGGAGAAGGCTTTTGCTGATTGAATTAGTTTTCAGACCATCGCGGGTGTGACGTACTGGGCTGACGGTTAAGACAATTTTTATTTTGCTATTTACCATTCGCAGTAAATCGTAAAACTGCTGGAAGTCGCGTTGGATTTCTTTCAACGTCAACAAACGATGGTTAAACATTTTCTGCGGCTGCTTGTGGCAATTTGCCACCACCTGATTGTTTGATCTTAGTTCGTAAATATTGGCTGTTCCGAGTGTAATAACCAACACTTTGCACGAACGCAATGCTTTAAAAACATTGTCATAAATGGCTAATAGCTCACTTTCGAGTTTTTCTCTTGAATCAGCCGTAAACTTGGAATGAAAGTCAAAGTGATTCCAATAACCATCGGTATTTTCAGTAAAAAGGTGTCGGTGAACGGGCTGCTTTGAAAGGCTGTGGCGGAGTAATTTGAATATCGAAGAAGGATTAAAGACAGTACCGAAAGGGTTACAAAGGCAATCTAACTTGTTTTCGCTCAATCTACTTCCAATTACTTCGGAAAAACAGGATCCAACGGTTATTATATTATCACGAAGATTTATTTTAAAACCTGAGTCAACGGGTTCGATTTCAGTTCTAAATTTCATTAAAGGTTTTTCAGCTAAGGGTACAGGGACTACTACAAAGTTATTTAGGTTTTGATGAAATTGCAAATAAATTCAACTGTTAACTAATTCACAGTCAGTTTATTGACTTAATGAGATTCCCGCATTACTTTACTGCCAGACTTTCCGGCAAGAAAATCAAGGTCTGCTCCCAGATGTGCCTGAGTGACGGTTTGTATGTATAGTTTGCTGTAACCGCGATCATAGCCCAAATCAAGAGGTTCAAAAGTCTTTCGCCGTATGTCAAGTTCTTCGTCACTCACTTCTAAGTGAATGGATTTATTCAGGACATCAGTGGTAATCATGTCGCCGTTTTGGACTAAACCAAGATTTCCGCCGATAGCAGATTCGGGTGAAGCGTGGAGGAAAACTGTACCAAACGCCGTACCACTCATACGGCCGTCAGAAATGCGGACCATATCCGTTACACCTTTATCGAGAATTTTGCGGGGTAACGCCATATTACCCACTTCGGGCATTCCGGGATAACCTTTTGGCCCTACGTTTTTGAGCACCATAACGCAGTTTTCGTCAATATCTAAATCAGGGTCGTCAATGCGGTCGTGATAATCTTCGATGGTTTCAAAAACCACCGCTCGTCCTCTGTGTTTGAGCAAATGGGGAGATGCTGCTGATACTTTGATAACCGCTCCGTCTTGGCAGATATTTCCTTTAACAACCGTGATTCCGCCTTCATCAATTATCGGTTTACTTGCCGGATAAATTACTTCGGGATTCCAGTTACGGGCTTTCTCTGAGTTTTCAATTATGCTGCTTCCATTCACCGAAACGGAATTGCTTCGTAAATGGTTGGCAATTTCTTTGATAACCACGGGCAGGCCGCCGGCGTAGTAGAAATCTTCCATCAAATAACTGCCTGATGGCATGAGATTAACTAATAACGGAATCTTACTTCCTATGGTATCAATATCGTCAAGCGTTAAATCTACTCCAATCCGACGGGCAATTGCGAGTAAATGTAATACCAAATTGGTTGAGCCACCTACGGCGGCATTAATCATAATGGCGTTTTCAAAGGCTTCCCGAGTCAATACTTTTGAAAGCGTCAGGTTTTCTTTTACCATTTCTACTGCCCGCATTCCGCTCATGTGGGCAAGGCGTTTCTTGTTGGCATCCGCCGCCGGAATTGCCGACATCCCCGGTAGGGTCAAACCTAATGCTTCCACCATGCACGCCATTGTGGAGGCAGTTCCCATGGTAGAACAATGCCCGATACTACGGTTCATGCAACTTTCTGCTTCTTCAAATTCTTCAGGGGTTATTTTTCCGGTTTTGAGGTCGTCGCTCAATCGCCAAACGTCTGTTCCGGAACCAATCGTTTTTCCTTGAAAACGCCCATTGAGCATCGGACCACCGGGTACAACGATTGTTGGTAAATCTACGCTTGATGCCCCCATAACTAGCGAAGGCGTAGTTTTGTCGCAACCTGTAAGCAGTACAATGGCGTCAAACGGATTCCCCCGAATACTTTCTTCTACCGTCATGGCGGCAAGGTTACGGTAAAGCATCGCCGTTGGACGAATCACGGTTTCGCCCAAAGACATTACTGGAAATTCCAGCGGAAACCCTCCGGCTTCGTAAACGCCATTTTTTACAAATTGGGCAATTTCCCGAAAATGACCGTTGCAGGGAGTTACCTCAGACCACGTGTTGCAAATGCCAATTACTGGCTTGTTTTTAAACTGGTGGTGCGGCCAACCTTGATTTTTCATCCAACTGCGGTAAATGAATCCGTCTTTTCCTTCTTTTCCGAACCAATCTTGGCTTCTAAGTTTTTCGTGGTTTTCTTCGCTCATGAAATAGTCGTTGATTGAGGGTTTAGAGAATAAATACGTACACCAATATACTCATTATCGTCACTTTTTTGTTGTTTTGTATTTTAAAAGAAATCCAAAGCAGAACGCAAACAAGTTATATCATGAATTTATTTGAGCAGTTTGACGAATTAGTGACTGACAAATTAGTAGATAAAATCTCGGAATTGGTAAACGATACGAGTAATAATAGTCACAAATCATTAAAGGGCATTTTCTATACTTTAGTGGCAGGGTTAATTAGGAGAGGAAATAGCACGATGAGTGCAAATATGCTCTATAATCAGATTCAACGAAGTGGTAAAAAGGGTGAGTTAGTAGACAACCTCGAACTGGTCTTGAAGAGCGAACAACTCTTTGAAACCACTACTAACGAAGGAAATAAGATGTTAAGTCAGGTTTTCCCGGCTTTCAAGAGTCCGCTAATCAGTATGGTCAGTACTTACTCTGAAACGTCAAAGACTGCTGCGGTGGCTTATTCTGGCTTGCT
>JBLHXN010000217.1:0-4450 GCA_047630355.1 Spirosomataceae bacterium
GTCCGTATTTTGAGGCAAGGTGGTCACGCAACATTTTGTGCATTTCCTGAGCTTGCTCGCTACTTGCGGTTACACCCGTTCCGATTGCCCAGATGGGTTCGTAGGCGATAACTACTTTTTTTAAAGCATCAGCGTCTAAATGGAAAAGCCCGTTTGTGAACTGACTTCTCACGAAATCGAAGTGATCTCCGGCTTCGCGTTGGGCGAGGGTTTCGCCGCAACAAAAGATAGGAGTGAGGTCTTCAGCCAAAGTGGCATCTACTTTAGCGGCAACGAATACATCGTCTTCGCCAAAGATTTCCCGACGCTCACTGTGTCCGATAATGACGTATTTCACACCAACCGACTTTAGCATCGGCACGGAGGTTTCACCTGTGAATGCTCCCGATGATTTCGGGTAGCAATTTTGAGCCGCAAGGGCTACCTTATCAGTGTCAATTAGTTGTCCGAATGTTCCGAGGTACGGAAACGGTACTCCAACTACTACCATTACATTAGCGTCGGTTACTTCGTCTTTAACCATATTTACTACTTCCGAAAGGAGTTTTTTTCCTTCGTCAAACGTAGTATTCATTTTCCAGTTTCCAGCAGCGTACTTTTTTCTCATTGGGTTCTAAGCGGTTAACATGTTGTGATAAATATTCTGGACATCATCGTCCTCTTCGAGTTTTTCGATTAGTTTTTCTACGTCGGCGGCGTCTTCCTCCGATAACGTTTTGGTATCTGTTGGAATGCGTTCGAAGTTCGATTCTACAATTTCGTGATTGTTTTCTTCTAAGAAACTTTGAATGCTACCATAGGCAGTAAACTCGCCGTAAATATTGATTTGGTTAGCTTCTTCGTCCAAAAAGACTTCCTCGGCTCCGTGATCAATCATTTCGAATTCCAGTTCTTCTAAGTCAAGTCCTTCTTTAGGCTCAACTTTGAAAATGCACTTTCGATCGAAGATGAAATCAAGCATTCCGTTTGTTCCGAGGCTACCGTCAGTTTTCGTGAAATAACTTCTTAAGTTCGCCACGGTGCGGTTATTATTATCGGTGGTGCATTCTACCAAAACGGCAATTCCGTGTTGAGCATAGCCTTCCAAAATAACCTCTTTGTAATCTTCCTGATCATTGGATGACGCCCGTTTTATTGCCGATTCTACGTTTGCTTTCGGCATATTTGCCGATTTCGAGTTTTGGATAACGGCACGTAAACGCGAGTTAGTTGCCGGATCTGGTCCGCCTTCCTTTACTGCCATCACGATGTCTTTGCCAATACGGGTAAACGTTTTCGCCATGGAGCTCCAACGCTTCATTTTTCGGGCTTTACGAAATTCAAATGCTCTTCCCATCGATATCTACTTATTTATAATATTTGTACCTTTTTGTTCTTCCGAATGCGAAATTACTCATTGACTTTTACACTGACAACGTTTATAACCAATCCGCCTCCGTTTCGATGGTGACTTTGTTATCTTCTTGTAAACGCTTCGCCAAGCCTTCTACTTTGATTAACTCGTAGGCGAAGAAGTATTTCATCGCTGCTAATTTCCCATTGTAAAAGTTTTTATCTGTTTCATGAATATTTTCACTATCCAATGCTTTTTGAGCCACAACTCCCATTTTCAACCATTGCCACGCGATGGCAATAATTCCCGTCATTTCTAAGAATAACGTCGCGTCTGACAAGTACGCTTCGGTATCGCCTGATTTAGCAATTCCCAATAAGTGGTTTGTGACTTGCTGCAATGTACGTAAGCTACTTTCTAATTCAGTTGCTTTACTTTCTAACGTTGAATTTTCCTTTGCATCGTGAATGGTTTTTCCGCAAGCGTTGAAGAAAAGAACAGCGGCACGTCCGTTTGCCATCGTAATTTTTCGTCCGAGTAAATCCATTCCGTGAATTCCGGTTGTTCCTTCGTGAATGGGGTGAATCCGAGCTTCACGATAAAATTGTTCCACGGGAAAATCTGTCGTATAACCCGCTCCGCCCAGAATCTGCACCGCCGTTGAAGTAGTCAAACAGCACATTTCGGAAGGATAAGATTTAGCAATTGGCGTAAGGAAGTCGAGTAACAAAGCGGCTTCAGATTGCTCTTCGCCCGTGCTAACGTGAGCAATGTCCGCCAGTTTACTGCAATATAAAAGTAACGCCAGCGATCCTTCAACCACCGATTTTTGAAACAATAACATCCGCTTTACATCAGCGTGATGAATGATGCTTATTTGCGGGTTTGCATGATTTTTATCCGTGATACTTCTTCCTTGCGGACGTTCTTTGGCGTACTGTAACGAAGCGTAGTAAGCCGCTGTGCCGATAGCTGCGGCGTTCATGCCGACGCCAACGCGGGCTTCGTTCATCATCTGAAACATGTACGATAAACCTTTGTGCGGTTCGCCGACTAAGTATCCCGTGCAGTTATCTTCCGCACCCATCATCAAGTGAGCAATGGGTGCACCTTTATAACCCATTTTGTGGTAAATACCTGCCGTAGCGACGTCGTTTGGTTCGAGTCCGTTTTCGGTAACTTTTTGTTGCGGCACTACGAACAATGAAATGCCTTTTGCTCCCGCCGGACCACCAGGTATTTTGGCAAGCATCAGGTGAATAACATTTTCACAGGCATCGTGGTCACCGCAGGAAATGTATATTTTCTGCCCTTTTATTTTGTAAACGCCTTCTTCATCGGTTGGCGTTGCAGAAGTTGAAATATCCGAAAGTGAACTTCCGGCATCCGGCTCAGTCAACGCCATAGTGCCTTGCCATTTACCCGAAAACATGGTTTCAAGATAAGTAGCTTTCAACTTATCCGAACCGAAAGTACGAATCAGATTAGAAGCTCCGGTTGTTAAAAAAGGAAAAACTGATGCCGAATAATTCGCCGATTGAAAAACAAAAGCGGCGGCGTTATGCACTAATGCGGGCAGCTGTTGTCCGCCATCATCGTAAGAAAAAGTGGCGTTTATCCAGCCGTCATCGCCGAATTTCTGAACGATTGCTTTCATGCCTTCGTGCACTTTTATCTTACCGTCAACTAATTGCGGCTCGTCCCTATCCATCTCGGTGAGAAGTGGCAAAAGCATTTTTTCGGCAATTTGCCCGGCAGACTCGAGTACCAAATCGAAAGTTTCGGAAGAATGGTCTTCGTAATAGGAATATTTATTCAACTCTCCGACGTTGAGGAGTTCGTAAAGGTTAAATTTTAGGTCACGTTTTGAATAGAACATTATTTGTATTGTGATTTTTGATGAGTGTAGGACAAGTTAATAAACAATGGTTTTGGCTAAAGCCTTTTTTATCTTTTTTTATTTTTCATCCACCTAAAGGTCGTGGTAGTTGAGTGCTCTTTATAATGAGTAAAAACAATCAGCCAAATTCCACCCCTTCACTTCCCCGTTGTCCGTTTTACACATTCAACCAGTACGTTAACTTAATTATCAACGCTCTATTTTTTGGAGTCCAGGAATTAATTTGATAGCGTGGGATATTTTCGGCGAAATAATTATCGGTATAAACAATAAACAAATCACTTACGGGTTTGAATCGCCATTGCAAACGGCTATTTATATTCGTGTTGTTGGTTTGAGTATTGTATTGAAAGAACGTACTAAAAAATAATTTTCGCGTGAATGATAGCTCCGCTCTTGAACCAATGAGCCAGTAAGACGCACTGTTGTAAGGTTCTGGCAAACGCAGGTTTGTATGACTTGCGTTTACAGTAAAAACCCCGTAAGGTTGCAGACGATACGATAAACTCGATTCGACACCTGTGCCCTTTCCGTTGAAATATTCACCATTCCAAATATTGAATTCACCTTGTAAATCATAACGGTTACTCGTTTCAAAACCAATGAATGGTGCTTGGTAGCGGTAAACTCCAACGGGTAATTCTAACACGTTTCGGTACAAATCCGGATTGGGGTTATCGGAGGCGTTGGTTGGGTCAAAAGGAAAGAACAAGTTCGTGTAACCCATATAATAACCGATGTAAAATTGGCTACGGTCTTGGGTTTGCACAAATAAGGAAAATAGCTGCTCGGTGTCCAATCGTTCCCCCTCTAAGTTAAATATGTCTTCGCCTTCTACTTCAAGTCCGTAACTGTTGATAATTTTATTTATCCGTTCGCTTTTAGGATTGAGCGTTAACTTGATTGGTCGGAAAATGCTGATAACTCCACGACGTGGAACAAAGCCAGTCTCGGCGTTGAAGTTTTCTCCAACTCGCGAAACACCCAAATTCAAATCAATATTGGGGTGGTGATAACCCATATAATGAGCAATACTCGTTTCGTCTCTTTTACCGTCTGGCGAAAACGACTTGTGGACGTACGTTTCCATGTCAAACCGATTATCAGGCGTATAGTAGTTGAATTCCAACCCGGCAACGCGGTTGTATTTGTCCATTCCTGACAACTGAGATTCACTCAACCCACCCGTCATGTTTTGTTTGTTCACGAAAATTCCG
>JBLHXN010000218.1:0-4422 GCA_047630355.1 Spirosomataceae bacterium
GGTCATCGTAGAAGTCCATGTTCTCGTGTTGCATCGCTTCCTGAATTCCCGCCAAGGCATTTGTTCCAGTAATTGGAGCAGTCACTCCGATGGTATTCACCAAAAAGAGTTTCATTTCTTCCATGAAATCCTGTTGGAGCTTGATATAAAACTCAGCTTGATCAGCAATACGTTGCGAAGCGTAAAAATCTCGATCGCTATATTTTATTCGGTTAATATTATTTTGAGCCAAGTTTTCACCCGAAATCAAACCTATTTTTGTTGGTTTTTGGAGAGAAACGTCGTCAATCCAGACATCCGCTGCGTTTGTTCCCAAGTTAAACGAGAACCGGCCTTCGCCTGAATTACTTTCAGAAGGCGTAACGGTAAACTGAAGCATTTGCCAGTTAGGCGTTAGGCTAAATCTCTGTCCACCGTAATAAGTGAAAGGAGAATTATTTCGTATCAAACTAACATCAATATTACGGTTTTGGGCGGCTTTTGCCGCAAACTTCAGCACGTAAGTTGTGTCCTTTTTCAAGTCAAAGCCCGTGTGCTTGAACTGAATGTGCCAATTCGTTCCGGTAGCGTTGGAAATTGCAACTTTGGCAGATTTCGTTCCGGTATTTGCCGTATTAGAGGCTTGCGAAAAGGAAGCCGTTGCTCCGTTATTTTGTTCAATTTGCCAATTTGAATTAACCGCTGCACCTTCAAAACTACCCTCCTGAATAAGCTCAGGGTTCACCCCTCTCCCACTTTGCCAAGCAAATATAAGTGCAGCTTGCGTTCCGTATTTGGTAGTTAGAAAGGCATTCCAAAGTGTATTCAATCGTTGCACGTGACGAACGAGCAAATTTCCGCCTTGCTGTTTGGTTTCTAAATCATCGTCCCGCCAATAACCATAAAGCGAGTTTTCGTTAATGATTTCTACCATTGCCAACGCCGGATCGTCTTTCAACGCCAAACCCGTGTAGGAATTTACGTGCGTCAGGATTTGCGAAGCGTATTCTTTTTGCAGCGTTATCAATTGCGGATCGATAATAGTCGCCACTTTTCCGAAGTCCGTGAGTGAATCAGCATGAAGTACGCCGTCGAGGTTGTTGAACGTGCGGGAAACGTTCAGGTTCATATTGGTATAAATTCCGTTTTTCTTCAACTCATTTATTAGAAATTCCATACGGTCAAGCGTTGTCGCATTTAACTGACGAGTCGGTTGACCATTCACAAAAATACTACCATCGTTCCCTGCCCATGGGTTATCCAAGTGGTGAAACCGCACGAGATTTATTCCCATTTTAGCAGCGTGAGCGGCTATTTTCGGAGCAACAGTTTTTGCCGGAAATGCCGAAGCCGCAACCATATTCACTCCCCAAAAACGGTACGATTGATTATTCACGATAAAATGCTTTCCACTCACCGAAACTTTATCATTTACCGTAATGGGCGAAGTCTTGAATTTTGGCAAAAACGGACTCATCGAAGCATCATCGAACGGAATATTAAAATTATAGCCGCTTGAGAAGGATTGGGCGTAAGTGTAGCTGCTTACGCAAATCAACAAAAGTCCGAGATATTTTTTCATATGATAGGTTGAATTATTTCTTAAAAATACGGAACGGCATCCACCTTTCATTAAAGCAGTTATAAAACCCCTTTTTACAACTACTTTTTAGTTACAAAAAAATAGTTGAGATTAGGGAAATTCGGCTACGTTGAAAAGAAAACGGGTAAGACATCCGGTTCGAGAAAAAGGTATATTAACGAAAGTAGTAAGCATGTTATCAGAGTTCATAAACCGCACTCAGGTAATGAAATAAAACATTACGTAAAGTGACAAATAATTCAAGAACTCAAAAGAATTAACTTATTATGAAAGATAAATTTGTGCACAATGGTTGCATCGGAACCGTTCATTACTCAGCCGAAGACAACGTATTTTTTGAAAAACAGAAGGAATAAACGATTTGATTACGTTTGAAGGTGAGACAATATGAACTAAAAAATGACTTCGAAAAAGCCATTGAAGACTATATTTCACTATGTAAGGAAGCAAGAAAAATCCATTGAAATCTTTTAAGGGTTCGTTCAACGTGCGAATTAAACCGTCTTTGCATTCCAAAGCATTTGAAAAGGCAACCTTAGAAGGAAAGTCGCTCAACCAATTGGTTCGAAAGGCAATCGAAACTTATGTAACCTCTTAACAAAAATACCCGTCAGTTTTCACTAACGGGTATTTTCTTAAAGTTTCATGGAGTTTTTATTCCCGTAAAAACGGATAATCAGTATCAACGTAAACGTCTTTAAATGCCTCGCTTGCGTCAGGGTAATCTGATTCTTCGGCGAATTTTACTGCATCAGCAACTGTTTTCTTAATTGCCTTGTCAATTGCATCCAGTTCTTCTTCGGTAGCCATTTCGTTTTTCAAAATCCGGTCTTTAACCATCGCAATTGGATCGCGGGATTTCCAATCAGCTACTTCTTCTTTCGTCCGGTATTTCTGCGGGTCAGACATTGAGTGCCCACGGAAACGGTACGTTTTAAATTCTAAGAAAGTCGGACCATCACCTTTTCTTGCTCGGTCAGCAGCACGGCTTACGGCTTCGTGAACGGCTTCCACATCCATTGCATCAACTGGCTCGGCGGGCATATCATAAGCCTCGGCAAGTGTATAAAGTTCTTTTACATTTGAAGATCGCTCAACGGAGGTTCCCATGGCGTAACCGTTGTTTTCCACCACAAAAATAGTCGGAATTTTCCAAGTCATTGCCATATTGAATGCTTCGTGAAAAGCTCCCTGACGTACGGCTCCGTCTCCCATCATACAGATACAGACGTTTTTCGTGCCTTTGTATTGTTCGGCGAAACCGATTCCGGCTCCCATCGGAATTTGTGCACCCACAATTCCGTGTCCACCGATGAAATTAACTTCTTTATCAAAAATATGCATTGAGCCACCTTTACCTTTCGTGGTTCCAGTTTCTTTTCCGAATAGCTCTGCCATAATGGCGTTCGGACTGGTTCCTAATGCAAGTGGCTGTCCGTGGTCGCGGTAAGCGGTGATGTATTTGTCGTCTTTTTCGAGTGCCGAAACCGAACCTGAAGAACAAGCTTCCTGCCCGATGTATAAGTGACAAAATCCACGAATTTTTTGCTGACCGTAAAGTTGACCTGCTTTTTCTTCAAATCTTCTTTGAAGTTGCATTGATTCGTACCAATACATATACGTTTTCTGATCGTACTTCGTTTTCGACGCTGCTTTCTTTTTCGTTGCCATTTATTCAATATTAGTTTTAGATGTTGGATGTCAGGAATTAAAAGCAACACCCAACTTGTTTAGAATCAATACATTCACTTAAATTAGTAAACTTTACAAGTGTAAAGCTAATAGCTGCGAGTCAAATGCTCACAACCATCTCTAAGTCACAAAGTTACTTATTGTTAGTCAAAACTTAAAAACGAAGTTTCAAAACTTTGATTTCAAATTTAGAAACGAGTTTGAGTTACTCAATGTTCGGTTGTAGGGTAACTTTTCATACCTTTGCACCCGTTTTGTATTATAGAAAATAAGAAAATTATGCTTAGTGTAAATAATATTTCGCTTCAATTTGGTAAGCGAGTACTTTTTGAAGACGTAAACCTGAAGTTTATACCCGGTAATGTTTACGGCCTAATCGGGGCAAACGGAGCGGGAAAATCAACATTCGTTAAAATTTTAGCGGGAGATATTGAGCAAACTACCGGGACTATCAGTCTGGATGCCGGCGAACGCATGTCTGTTCTAAAGCAGGATCAAAGTGCGTTTGACGCACATACCGTTCTGGACACCGTCATGCGAGGAAATGAACGCATGTATGAGGTAATGCAGGAGAAGGATGCCGTTTACATGAAACCTGACTTCTCAGAAGAAGATGGTAACCGTGCCGCCGAACTCGAAGCTGAGTTTGCGGAAATGAACGGCTGGGAAGCAGAATCTGATGCAGGCTCGCTGCTTTCGGGTCTTGGGATTAAAGAATCTTACCATCAAACGTTGATGATAGACATGAATCCTTCCGAAAAAGTGAAGGTTTTGCTCGCTCAGGCTCTTTTTGGAGACCCCGAGGTACTTCTTTTAGATGAGCCGACCAACAACCTTGACATTGAGTCGATCTTGTGGTTGGAGAACTTTTTAATGAATTTCAAGAATACGGTCATCGTAGTTTCTCACGACCGTCACTTCTTAGATAACGTTTGTACTTACATTGCTGACCTTGACTTTAAGAAAATTCAGGTTTATGGTGGAAATTACTCTTTCTGGTACGAATCGAGCCAATTAGCTGCTCGTCAAAAAGCCGATCAAAACAAGAAAGCTGAAGATAAAAAGAAAGAATTGGAGGAATTTATCCGTCGCTTCTCTGCCAACGTTGCTAAATCGAAACAAGCTACTTCTCGTCAGAAAATGATTGG
>JBLHXN010000219.1:0-4320 GCA_047630355.1 Spirosomataceae bacterium
ATTAGAAAACACCATTCAGATGTACAGAAGGCAGCTGGAGAGTTGAAAGTTTGGTAAATATTTTGTCAGTTCGAGCGGAGTCGAGATGCTCAATATAGACTATTCTCGACTCCGCTCGAACTGACATCGAACGGATATTTTGGGTTATTTAATACTTACTCAATTCCAATTTCGTCCACAAATAACCACGCTTTGTTTCCGTGTCCGGGGCTATTTTTTGGCAAATCACCGAAATTTTTGGCAACTACTCTTATGTAGCGTCCGTTCACGTTAGCGGGTAAATTGAGGCTTACCTGACGAACTGCAACGTCTTTTGATATCATTGGAGTCACGTCAAGTTGCTTTACGCTTTTAAACGTTTTTCCATCTTCTGAGATAAAAACCTCTACGGACTTTGGTGATACAATCCATAAGTCTGGAGCGTTGTAAAAAGCTAAAGTCACGTTTCGGAAATTATTTGAACGACCGAAATCGAAGGTGGTGTTCATATCTTTTCCGTTAAAACCTACCCACGTGGAAGTATTTCCCGCAATTCCTTTTATCCCGTTGGAAAGAGCGTACGTTTCGCCGCCCGTGTAACCTTGCGGTTGCTCAGTTAACGTGTAAGGTCGTCCGGTTGATTTTGAGATATTGAAGTACTTAGAAACGGCATTGCCCAATTGCTCTCCGTCCCGACCATAAGCTGCGGTTGTTATCGTAGCATCTTCCGTTAGCGGAATTCCACCTTCTTTGTAAACCAAAGATTTCTCATTTGGCTGTGAACCGTCAATCGTGTACCGAACGGTAGCTTCCTTATCAGCAGTACTGAGCATAACTACGGGTTGTCCGCGGGTTAGTACGCCAGCTTTGAAATCTACGTTATAATAAGTTTTGGCGTAATTTACGGCTTTGTTCTTCAAGCGTTCAAAATGCGTTTCTAAACGATTTGTAAAATCATCATAATTCTTTAACTCGTTTTGCGTCCAGGCAATTTCAGCCACTGCTGTCAGGCGGGGGAATAACATGTATTCAGCTTTTTCGGGGGTCTTGATGTACTCCGTCCAAAGGTTCGCTTGCGTTCCCAAAACGTACTTTTTAGCTTCTTCCGGAAGCTTATCCGATGTTGGATTGTATTTGTAAACGTTTTCTAATGGTAAAAAACCACCAATTGCTAACGGCTCAGTTGCCGGGTCGCCTTGGTAATAATCGAGGTAAACGTTTGATGTTGGAGTCATAATGGCGTAATGGCCAGCTTTTGCGGCAGCAATTCCGCCTTCTTCACCCCGCCATGACATGATGATAGCATTCGGTGAAAGTCCGCCTTCTAAAATCTCATCCCAACCAATCATCTTTTTACCTTTTGAGGTAACAAATTTGTCGATTCGCTTGATGAAATAACTTTGTACTTCGTGTTCGTCTTTTAGCTTTTTTTCTTTCTTCAACTTCTGCACAAATTTGCTGTTTTCCCAAACGGTCTTGGGTGCTTCGTCACCACCGATGTGGATGTATTGTCCGGGGAAAAGATCCATCACTTCGGTTAAAACATCTTCCAGAAATGTAAATGTTTTTTCCGTCGGACAAAAAATGTCTTCGTAAACTCCCCAGCGTGTCCCTACTTCGTAGGTTTTTCCACCGCAACCTAATTCGGGATAAGCAGAAATTGCCGCCAAAGCGTGACCGGGCATTTCAATTTCGGGAATGACTTCGATGTACTTAGACGCCGCATATTTCACAATATCACGAACTTCGTCTTGCGTATAAAATCCGCCGTAGGGCGTAGCATCGTAAGCATTATCGGTATAGTGCCCTTTCATCGTTTCTTTCCGCTTAGAACCAACTTCGGTTAATTTCGGGTATTTCTTTATTTCAATTCTCCAGCCTTGATCTTCTGTCAGGTGCCAGTGAAACTTGTTCATTTTGTGCATAGCTAGTAAGTCGATATACTTTTTTACGAAAGCAACGGGCATAAAATGACGACCTACGTCAAGCATTCCACCACGGTATTCGTAGCGGGGTTCGTCATAAATGGTACAAGCCGGAATTTCCCACTTTACATCAGAACCTTGACGGGACGAACTGTAAATTTGAGTCGGTAAAAGTTGCATCAGCGTTTGAAGACCGTAGAAATGTCCTTTCGCAGAACTCGCCGAAACCAACACTCGCTTTGGAGTTACCGAGATGCTGTACGCTTCTTCGGGCAAGTTGGGAACCGTGGTGAAGTAGATGCTATTCGCCGCATTTTTAGACGAAACTTCGATTTTCTTGCCCATCGTGGTCAATAATTGATACGAAAGCATCTCACCGATATTGAGACGTTCAATGTCATTAGCGGGTACGATAATCCGTGATTCTTCAGTAATTGTAAAACTGCCCGATTGCGGTTGTAATTGCTTGGGCTTCGGTATAATATGATATTGGTTTTGAGCAATTGCGGGAGCAATGTTCAGAAGTAGTAAGAGTGCAATGAAAATGCGTTTCATCAAAGGGTGAATTATGTGAAAAAATAAGGTTGTTTACAAAATAGCGTATCAAGTAGTAACTTTGTAACTGATTAAACGATAAAAATATGCCAAAAAATATAGATAAGCCCTTAGAAAATGCAATTCTTGAGTTACCTCAGACCGAAAAAGATAAATTCTTGCTCCGCTTGATTGCCAAAGACGAAATACTTATTGAACAATTGCGGGTAAAATTGTTGGAGGATGACTTTGATTTACGAGAACGGAAAGATGAAATCAAAAAACGAATCATTGCCGTTTCAAAAATGACACATTCAACCCCGGGGTGGATGATGATGGACATGCGGGATATGAGCGGGTTGATTAACCACTATATCAAAGTTACCCGTGATAAATACGGTGAGGTGGAAATGCAGTTGTTTTTGCTACTTGCCTTTTTTGAACATCAACCCAATTTTATGAACAACTACACCAGCCGAGCCGATAAACTGGCTCAATACGTGGCAAAACGGGCGGAAACAATTTTGAAGAAATTAAATGCCTTGCACGACGATTACCGCATTGAATTTGAACGAGATATTAACCGAATGCTTAATCACGTCCACGGGGGCGTTGCTGAATATTACGCTCGGGAGTTGAAACTGCCGAAGGAGATTTGATGGGTGACACCTAATAAACTTCACTAACTAAGTCAATTATTCTTTGGTCAGAAACAGTAACTTGTTCAGATTTATCGTAAATCGATAGTAGATGAACTTCGTTTTCGTCATTTAAAAAGTAAGTAATTACTCGTGCTCCACCACTTTTACCTTTATTTTCCGACGAAATTGCCATCCGAACTTTGAATACATTTTTGCCTAATGGTTGACCAATTGTAGGGTTTTTAGTAATTCCGGCTATTAAATTTGATAAATCTAATCTGAGGGAACGGTACTTCTTCGACAGCTTTTAAACTCTTTATCAAAGTTGTCGATGACTAATATTTCAACCTTTGTCATCAGCCATTTCTCGTAATAATTCAGAAACCGGACGTGCCTTTCGTGTACCCGCTTTTATCCCCTTCATTTGGTTCAAGCCAGTTTCAATATTTTTTAGAATGGCTTTTTTTCTGGTTGTTTGATTATTACCGGAAACGTAAGAGAACGAATAAGTTTCATAAAAAAGCGTAGTGTCCTTCCGGAATGCCAATTGTAACATGTTTCATACCGGATCTTTTTTTACAAACATAAGACAAACTACACAGTTGAAAAATCATTTGATAGAAAGCTGAGGATAAACCAATTGAATTACGTTTTGTATTGTTCCAATTTTTGTACCTTGTATTTAAAATCTAATTTCAATGTTATGACATACATAGATAAGAAAATAGTCGATGCTTACGCTGATTTGCTTTCAGGAATGAGTAAAGATAGCAAGGCTCAATTGATCGAGAGGTTATCCGAATCAAATACAAAAAATGAATCTTTAGTTGATAAAGAATTTTATAGTTCATTTGGAGCATTCGTTGACGAAGCTTCGGCTGAGGAAATGATAAAAACTATTAAAGCAAGTCGTAAATTTAGGAGTAAAGACTTGGGCATTACATGACATATTTACTTGATGCAAGTATCGCCGTATTTTTTCTTCGTGGTAAACTTGATTTGAATGAATTAATACTGGGAAAGGGTCGTCATAACTGTTTCATTTCCGAAATAACCGTATTTGAATTAAGGTTTGGTGCAGAAAATAGTGCAAACCCTAACAAATCTCACAAAGCTGTTAATAAGTTTATAAATGGACTAACAGTTATTCTAATACACAGTATTGTGAATGCTTACGCAAAAGAAAAAGTACGTTTACGTAAAATAGGAAAGCCTATGCACGATGAATTTGATAATTGGAG
>JBLHXN010000220.1:0-4311 GCA_047630355.1 Spirosomataceae bacterium
TCTAAATTTGCCAGATGCCCTCATCGCAGCTACTGCGATTTACGAAGGGAAACTTCTTTACACACTTAATAAAAAAGACTTTAAGTTTATTGAGGACGTACGTCTTTTTGAAGCTAATTAACTAAGTGTTACTCAAACGTCTTTCACTCTCCCATGCTCAAACTCTACTACCTACTTTTCGCACTGCAAACCGCAACTTGCAGTTGTTCTGACGAACACAAAAACGGTTTTGAAAAAACGAAATACAAGATTTCTAAAATTGGTAAAATGCCAATTCAAGTCGATGAAAGTTCAGGGTTGGAAACGGCGGGGGAAAACGAATTCTGGACGCACAACGACAGCGGCGGCGAAGCGAAATTGTACAAAATTACGAGTGAAGGAAAGTTATTGGATTCGCTTGAAGTTGACGGAGCTAAAAATGTGGACTGGGAAGAAGTTACGCAGGATGATAAAGGGAATTTGTACGTTGGGGATTTTGGGAATAATCGTCAAAGTCGAAAGGATTTGACGATTTATAAAATCAACGGAAACAAAACCGAACGCATTACTTTTCGTTACGCCGATCAAACGGCATTTCCCGCCAATCCTCCGAAATTCGACTGTGAAGCTATGTTTTGGCATCAGGATAGTTTGTACCTTTTTACCAAAAACTACACGAAGAAAAACCACGTAACGCAATTGTACGCCTTGCCTGATAAAGCTGGAGATTACGAAATTTCACCGAAAGGAAGTTGGGAAATCGAAACGATGGTAACGGCGGCGGACATTAGTCCTAACGGAAAAGAATTTGCGTTGTTGACCTACGGCAAAGTATTGATTTTCAATATTGTGAACGACAAAATTGACTTTTCAAGTCCGAGAACTTGTTTCAAAACCCGCCGTAAACAGACGGAAGCGATTATTTATAAAAACGACAGGGAGTTGATATTCAGTAACGAGCAGCGTAGCATTTATCAAATTTCATACAAATAAAAAGCCTCCACAAATTTAACATTCAGGTAATATATAGACGTTCAATTTAAACTTACCTTTGCGGAAGAATTACCGGAATAATCAAATGAGTAGCAAAACATCTACCTTACACCGCATTTTAGTTGTCGACGATGATCCGGATATTACTGAACTGTTAAGTTACAACCTCAAAAAGGAAAATTACGACGTTCGAACCGCTAACGACGGTAAGTCGGCCATTGAGGTAGCGAAAGAATTTGAACCCGAACTCATCATCCTTGATATCATGATGCCCGAACTTGATGGCATCGAAACGGGGCGGCAATTGCGGGAAATTGAACCGCTCAAAAAAGCGTACTTACTTTACCTGACTGCCCGCAGTGAAGAATATTCTGAAGTAGCGGCATTTGATGTGGGGGCAGATGATTACCTCACAAAACCCATCAAGCCACGGGCGTTAATAAGCCGAATAAACGCGTTCTTCAGAAGGGAAGCCGAACGTTCCGAACCCAGCACTTTAATCGAAATTGTTGATTTGCAAATTAACCGGGAAAACTACACGGTTACCAAAGGAACCGAAGCCCCGATGGTATTGCCGAAGAAAGAATTCGAACTCCTTTACTACTTAGCCCAACGCTCCAACAAAGTTTGCAGCCGCGACGAACTTCTCCAAAAAATATGGGGAACGGATGTCTTCGTGGTTGAACGCACGGTGGATGTACACGTTCGAAAAGTGCGGGAAAAAATTGGAAATGATTACATCAAAACCTTGAAAGGAGTTGGTTATATGTTTTCGGAGGAAGGGTGAATTAGTGTCGAATTTCAGTTCGTTAAGTTTTTTAAGAAGGAATTCAACTTGTCTTCTTTTTCTTCGCTGTAACCGCTTTCGTTATACAGGATTTCTCCTTCTTTATTGATAACTATTACAGTCGGGTAAGAAGAAATATTAGCTACTGCTGGTAATGAACTCCTCTCATCTTCTAATGAATCAAAAGAATAATAGACGTGTTTCCAGTTCATTTTCTCTTTTTCTATCAATTTCAGAAACCTCTCACCAAGATCATCTTCTTCACGGCAGGCTACACTAACTATTGTAATTTGATTATGATACCTTTTATTAATATCCCTTAACATTGGCAGTGCTTTGATACACGGACCGCACCAGGTCCCCCAAAAATCTATTAAAATATATGGTGTGTTAAAATTGCTAAAAAGCATTTTATCTCCATTAATGTCTTTGAGATCATTAACTACAATTTTTTGACCAATTGGTAGCGGTTCATTTCTCTTGTCAACAGCGTTATTCCCCAAGACAAAAGTGGCGTATTCATGCTTTTGAAGTTGTGGGTCAAATTCTTTAATTAGGGTGTTACGCTTATCCAATGAAAGCTCTCTTTTACGATACATCAAATTATACAAACCTATTAATGTGTTGCTATTTTCCTGATTGAATTGATTGATCAAAGTTGCATAAAACTTTGACACTTCATTTTGTAAAGAAATTAATGACTTTATCCCGGAACTATCGTTGTTTTTGCTGAGATGTATCCAAGTTGTAGTTAATTGCACTAACGTCATCCTGTACGGATTTAACAAGTTTTCTGTGAAAGATTTGTATTTATCGTTCAGCGGGCTTGACGAATAAGAAAGCATGTAATCAGGAGAAATATTTATTGTTAAATCTTCCTCCCATATAAAATTTTCTGAGGCAAAGTTTGCTGAAGCGTATCTCAAACGATAAAAATAAGGAGTTGAATCTTGGGTTTTTATTTGGTCTCTATTGACCCCGAAACTATCAACTACAATTATAGAGTCGGGGCTGAACATTTTCTCAAGTAGTACTTTTTCAGTATTATCGGAAAAGTTTACTTTTAAAGTTCTTTGAGAAAAAGCATTACTGCTTTTGATGATAAGTAGAAGCACAAGCCAGATATAGTATTTTTTCATATGGAGATGTATTTTTAGAAACGTTTTTAATCATTTAAGTTTAGCAATTTTTCACTCAATCATTCTATCTAATACTTCCCGAATTTTTGGGTCAGAAGGACGGGGCGGTGCAAAATCAAGTACTTGTCCGTTACGGTCAATTATCATAAACTTTGGTATCGCATTTAGGTTATAATAGTTCATGGTTTCGGTTCGGTTATTTTTACTTAACAGATATGAATCTTCGGTGTTCTTTGGGTCTTTTCCGAGAAACAACCGCCAACCATTTTCAAGATCATCCACCGATATTTTGATGAACCGGACCTTTCCAGCGTACTCTTTTTTGAGTTTATCTATGTAGGGGTTTTCGGCGATACACGGACCGCACCAAGTTGCCCAAAAGTCAATAAAAAGTAGCTCTTCATTGTAGGCAAAAGCTTTAAACTTTTTACCTTCTACGTCTTCACAGTCAAGCACTAAGATAGAAGATTTAGATAGCTGATCGTAACGCTTTTTGTATTCCTTTTCTATCCACGCTCTATGTAGTGCATTTGGATATTTCTTCAGGTATTCTTCCAGATAAACCAATGCCTCTTCGGTAAATTCATATTCGCCTATCATCGAGTAAAACTCCATAAAATCACCAATCAAAAATACCTTTATTTCGTCTGGAGCAGATAGGCTGGAAGTCCACTTTGTGATTCGCCTGTAGGCTTCCGCACAATCCATTTTATCGGGTGAAGTTTCATCTTCGCGGAAAATCTCGTAAGCGTATGCTAAATGATACAAACGTAATGCATTGAAGTCCGTCCATGAATGAACTGACAAATCAATTTCGTCAAGGTTAATCAATGACGCTATTTTTCTGGTTACGGAGTCAGATTTGCTTGCGTCAAATCTGAAGTGATTGAATGCGTTTGAGTTATTAACAAATTTAGAAAAAGCAACACGGCGGTTGTAATTGTACCTCATTTTTTCTGAGTCATCAACCACTTTATTGTTGTATAATTTTAAGGAATCGGTTAAATGTAAAAACTCAATAACGAAAGAAGCAGAGTCTGACTGACGAACACCTAATCTGGATGCTATAGCTTTATAGTCTGATTTTAGCTGTTTATTTAAGTCAACATTTCCGGCGGTCATTTCCCAATTGTCTTGCCGTTGGTCATAAACGAATTCGTATTCCTGAGATGGGTCAATGTAGAACAACCCTTGAGCGTATATTTGTGGCGACTTAATATCTATGAACTGAGGCGTAGAAAGTAATAAAGTAACTGTCTTCGTCTCAGTATCGGCAAGCGTTAGTGTATAAAGTGTATCTGCTTCCGTAAATAATTTGTGAGATAAGAAGTTGATTTTGAGTGGCTTAGTGGGTACTTCTTTAATCGAAATCGTGATTTTTACCCCAGACGACCCGAGGCTAAAAAGGCTTAG
>JBLHXN010000221.1:0-4294 GCA_047630355.1 Spirosomataceae bacterium
ATGAGCGAACTAAATGTAGCCGTGGTAGAAAGTAAGAAATTGTATGAGAAGCGGTTGGATGAGTTAGAGTAGTTTTTTTAAAGCTACAGAAAAGGTTGTCTTTACATATACAAACTGCATAAAAAATGAATTTACCGCAACTAATTACTTTGCACCTTAATAAGTTGAGTGCATTGTGCGAATTATTCGGAGTTAAAATATTGTACGTTTTTGGGTCGTTAGCAAAAGGATCTTTTAATCCCGAAACGAGCGATGATAGATCTCTATGTAGAACTAGAAGAAATGCCCCCTTTACAGCGTGGAGAAAACCTTATCTCATTGTGGGAAGAACTCGAAAACTTATTTGAAAGAAAAGTAGATTTATTGACTGACCAACCTATTCGGAACACATATTTAAAATCAAGTATCGACAGTACTAAGCAACTGATTTATGACGGAATAGGCGAAGAAGTACTTGCTTGATATTCTTCAGGCAATTGAATTAATCAAGAGATTTTCGCTTGAAATAACTGACTTCTACAAGTATCAGAAAGATATTAAAACTAAAAATGCGGTTGAACGATAACTTGGAATAGTTGGAGAAGCGGTTAATATGTATAGAAAAAGAAATTGAATTAACGCACGCAAGGCAGATTGTCGATTTTAGAAACCGTCTGATTCATTCTTATGATAATGTTGATGATACCATCATCTGGGTAATAATCAAGAGACATCTTCCAACTCTTCGAGATGAAATTAAAAACTTAGGAATCGACTGAATCTACCCTTAATCAATCAACCCAAAAAAGCGTGGTAACCAAAGTGAAATAGCGGGTACGTACGTTATAATCAGTAAAACCACCGTCATTGCTCCGAGCATTGGCATTAGTTTACCAATCACTTTCGTGACCGGAACTTTCGCTACGCCACTTCCCACAAATAGCAACGTCCCGACGGGCGGCGTACAAACACCGATGCAAAGATTGAGTACCATTACCATTCCAAATTGAACGGGATGCATTCCCAACGCCATTACCACGGGTAGAAAAATCGGCGTAAAAATCAACACGGCGGGAGTCATGTCCATAAATGTTCCCACTACCAAAAGTGTGATATTGATGAACAGTAAAACCAAAAACGGGTTTTTGACTGAATCAAGTAGAAAAGCTGTCAACATTTGTGGAATACTTTCGAACGAAAACAACCACGACATCGCCATGGACGTACAAATCAAAAACATCACCACAGCGGTGGTTTTAGCACTTGTGAGTAATATTGGTTTGAAATCTGAAAATTTGAGTTCACGGTTAATAAATCCTAAAATAACGGCGTAAACTACGGCGATTGCCGCCGCTTCGGTAGCCGTAAAAATTCCGCCCACAATTCCGCCCACAACGATAACGAGTAAAGAAAGACTCAGAAAAGAGTTTTTAAAATCAATCAGCAGTTGTTTAAAACTTACCCGCTCACCCATTGGTAAACCCTTGCGTTTTGCGTAGATGTAAACCATCAGCATGATGGACAAACCGACCAATAAACCCGGAATATAACCCGCCACAAATAACGCCGCCACCGATGCTGTCCCACCGCTCGCCAACGCAAAAATGATAAACGTATTACTCGGAGGAATGAGCAAACCCGTGGTGGAAGAAGTAATGTTTACCGCCGCACTAAAATCTCGTGGATAACCATCTTTCGCCATTTTCTCGGTCAACGTACTTCCTATTGCTGATGCTGCCGCAATCGCCGATCCAGAAATAGCCCCGAAGAGCATTGCCGCCAATACATTCACGTAAGACATTCCACCCGGTAAACTTCCGACCAAAGACTTCGCGAAAGCAATCAACCGATTCGCAATTCCCCCTCGATTCATGACCTCTCCCGCAAGTATAAAAAACGGAATGGCGAGCAAAGCAAAATTATCAATTCCCGTAGTCATGCGTTGACAAGCGGTAGTTACGCCGGGCATGAAGGCAATATTGAGTAAAAGTACGAGCGTGGTTGAAATCCCGATGGAATAAGCCACCGGAACGCCGTACGCCAATAGCCCGAAAAACGTAACGAAAAGCAAAATAATACTGATGGTTTCGATGCTCATTTTTTATTAGTCAATTAGTCCGTAGGTCAAAAGTTCTCTCCTTGTCAAATATCAGCAATTACTCAATAGTAGTACTCAACGTCTGGATTCGGTAAATACAGAAATACACAATCAGCAAACCGCTCACCGGAACGATGGCATAAACGTATCCGAGTGGAACGTGCAATGCCGGAGAGGTTTGTCCGAGTTTTAACGTTGTGTAAACCAAATTTCCACCTCCGATAATCATGACCACTACGGCAAACAATATCATAAAATATTGAATATTCCGACGGCGGGTCTTTTGCTTTTTTGGAGAGAGTTTTTCCACCAAAAAATCCATGGAAAGGTGTCCGCTGGGCTGACCATTTATGTACGCCGCTCCAAGAATTGCTAACCAAATCAGGGCAAAACGGGCAAATTCTTCAGTGAACGAACTGGACTGCCCGATAAGATAACGCGAAGCCACCTGCCAAACCACGTCAAGCACCAAGGCTCCGAAGATGATTACCAAGAAATTCTCAATGGCTTTATTCAGAAATGTGTAAGTTTTGTGCATCCTTCTTTTATGTTTGAGTTGTGCGGATTTGAAACCTATTCAACGGCTTTTATTCGTTCGATAAATGTTTTCAATTTCGGATTCGCCATCATTTTTTGAGTTAACACATCCGTTTTATTTGAGAATTGCGTTTTGTCGGGGTAAATAAAATTCACGTTTGCTTCTTTCAAAACTACCATGTTTTCTTCCACGGTTTCCTTCCAAAATCGCTTTTCTGCCGTCACGCTTTCATTGGCGGCTGCCTGCACCCATTCTTTTTCAATTTCACTCAGGTTATCCCAGAATTTAGTTCCGATTACAACCACATCTGGTATCATTGTGTGTTCGTCAAACGTATAATATTTACAGATTTCGTAATGGTTGGATGTTACAAAAGATGGAATGTTATTTTCCGCACCGTCAACAACTTTTTGCTGTAACGCCGTATATAATTCTCCGTACGCCATTGGAGTTGCCGAACCCCCAAGTACGCCCACCATATCAACCGCCATTTTATCATTCATGACCCTGATTTTCATTCCGTTCAAATCTTCCGGCGATTCGATGGGTTTTTCTTTGGAATAAAAACTGCGGCTTCCGGCGTCGTAATAGCACAGGCCACGAAGCAGGAATTCACTCCCGCCCAGCAAGATTTCTTTTCCGATATCGCCTTCCAACACATTGAACAAGTGCTCTCTGTCGCGGAAAAGGTACGGTACACCCAATAATTGATATTCGGGAGCAAAACTCGACATGGAGGCGGCACTAACTTTAGTCATCGCAACGCTGCCTATTTGGAGTAATTCAAGCACTTCCCGCTCGCTTCCCAATTGAGCATCGGGAAAAATTTTGAGTTGAAGTTTTCCGCCCGACTTTTCGTTTAACGACGTTTGAAACGCCAGAATACCCTTATGAACGGGATGCGTAATGGGTAACGAATGAGCAAAATAAAGAATTTTCTGATCTTTGATTTCGGAACACGAAGTGAATCCGAGTAAAAGCCAAGGAACGACAAACAGCTTCATCAACAGACGAACGTAAGATTTTGCCATGAATAAATAGTAGATTTTATAGATTGAATAGTAAGCGAATTTATCCCTAAAGGTTGGATTTTACAAGTCTAATGCTCCACAATAAATCAAAATGAGCAGAAAAGTACCATTTCCGAGCAAAATTTAAAAAGTACTTCGTACGCCCATTTCTAAACCCGTCAACTCGGCGAGGCCAATTGCCCGACCGACAAACGAATAGCCCGGATAAAACAAGTCTGATTTGTACCTGTCCGCTAAAAAAAGGTGTCCGTGATCAGGGCGAAGCGGAATACTTACATCGCTCCTGCCGTTGGCGAATCGCGTTCTCTGCTCGTTTATCAAAGCTTTCATTACTTCGATCATATTTATAGAGCCTTGTAAATGAGCCGCTTCGTAGAAACTGCCGTCGGATTCACGCTGAACACTTCGTAAATGGATGAAATGAATTTTATCACCGAAATCCTGAATAATTTTCGGCAAATCATTTTCTACCGTAGCTCCCAACGAACCCGAACAAAACGTCAGTCCATTACTGAGCGAAAGGTAGCTTTCAAAAATAAACTTAAGGTCTTCGTATGTCGAAGCAATCCTCGGGATTCCGAAAACCGAAAACGGTGGATCATCGGGATGAATTGCCAGTTGCACACCTATTTTCTCCGCTTCGGGAAT
>JBLHXN010000222.1:0-4288 GCA_047630355.1 Spirosomataceae bacterium
AAGTTTCGCCCTCGGCGGCTTTAAATACCTATCCCGCCAGCTTGGCAACTGACTGGCAAGACCTAAGCCTCCAACTTATCAAATCAACCAATGGCTACGTACCACCCGTTGCGGCACGGGCATTGGCGTACATAAACCTTGGTCTTTACGAAAGCACCGTGTACGGAACAGCCAACAAATCGTTGGCGGGACAATTGACCCACATTGAAACGCTGCCTATTCCTGACATAAAGCTCGAATATAACTGGGGTTTGGCGGGAAACGCCGCCACGTATTACTTAGTCAAAAATCTCTTTTCGGGCACTTCAATCGCTAATTTTCAAAAGATAGAAACACTTCGTGCCACATACGAAGTCTCTTTGAAAAGTTCGGGCTCAACAGAAACCATTGAACGATCGGTAAAATACGGCACCGAAGTTGCCGAAGCCGTTTGGAATTATTCAAAAACTGATAATGGGCACGAAGCGTTTAAGAATGTATTTCCCACGTATGCATTGCCCGAAGGTTTAGGAATCTGGAAACCCGTTGGAACCCAAAAAGCATTGTTACCTTACTGGTCCCGTAATACTTCGTTTGTAAAAGGCAACTCTACAACTGACCCACCGAAACCGATTCCGTTCTCGTATAATTCAAGTTCGGCGTTTTTTAAGGAGGCAAGAGAGGTGTATGACATGAGTAAAAAGCTGACCGCCGAGCAGCGGGCAATCGCCTTATTTTTTGCCGATGGAGCTGGCTCAGTCACGCCGCCGGGTCACCACATGAACGTAGCTACCGAAGTGCTAAAACTGAAAGAATCTTCTTTGAGCGTTGCTTCCGAAACGTACGTAAAAATGGGTTTGGCAATTAATGATGCCTTTATTGCGTGCTGGCGATGTAAATACCGCTTTAACACCATTCGACCGATTACGTACATTAGAGAGACGATTGACAACAACTGGACTCCGATTGTTGGCACTCCACCTTTTCCCGAATACACTTCGGGGCATTCTTCGGGTGCTGGTGCGGCGGCGGAAATCTTGAAAGCACAATTTGGGGAGAATACTACGTTTATTGATAATACTTACGCTGGAGTTTATCCCAACCGAAGCTATTCTAATTTCACAGCTTATGCCGATGAGACCTCTAACTCGCGGCTTTATGGTGGTATTCATTTCAGACAAGGGTGCGAGGAAGGCGTAAGAAATGGTCGGCAGATTGCTAAAAATGTACTATCGTTAGAATTTAAGTAAAATTGTTTCTAGCAAAAAAGGCAAATCTTTCATTTTTGAAAGATCCGCTTTCTCAGCAAAAAGTGGCTTTATTATTAAGCTAAAATTGGCTGCTGCTTTTTGAATATTTTATTAAGTACGGCCCGGTACATATCACCAAACTGAGCGTAGCACCAATTTTTCAAATACTTTACTTCTTCGGGGAGCAATAAACTCAACCCTTTCCTTAATTCTTTTTCAAATAAGGATTTATCGAAACTAACTTTTTCCAGAATCAATTTAACATAAGCTAACATCGTCATGGTATTATAAATTTTAAGTTGAATAAAACACTATGTAAATATACCAAGAATTACTGGTACTTGTCAAGGTATGGGAGAAAACATTTATGACTATACGTAATTCGTTCCTTATTTTATAACGAAGCCATTACTTCGCTTAGTGCACTGGTCTCTTCAAAAAACGAAACCATCTTTAACAATACTTCTTCCACAACAGCGTCCGGACAAGAAGCTCCGCACGTAAGCATAACTGTAACTGGTTTATTATCAGGAATAAAACCTTCGGCAACAGTTTCTTCTTTTTTGTGAATATTAAAGTGTTTTATCAACTTATCAGATAGTATTTTGTGGTGAGATTCCACAAAATATGTGGGCAATTTATGCTCACAAAGTTCTACAAGGTGCATTGTATTTGAACTATTATATCCGCCCACCACTATCGCGAAGTCAGCGGGCTTTTCAAGCAGTGCGTGCGTAGCATCCTGATTATCATTTGTAGCGTAACAAAGCGTGTCGCGGGTATTCGCAAAGTTCCGTTCTGACTCGGTAGCAGACAATTTATAAAAGTCAACAATTACCGATTTGAGGTAATCCGAAATCCCTTGTGTTTCAGAAGCAAGCATGGTAGTTTGATTTACTACCCCAATGCGTTCCAAATCAGTTTCGGGGTTAAAATTTTCGGAGAATTGTCCCGCGAAATCAATATAAAATTGTTTGGTAGAATATTCCTTTCTGATGTATTTTGCCAAGTGTTCAGCTTCACTCATATCCCGCACAATGACCGTTGGGGCATTTTCACGACTATGGCTGAACGTAGCACGGGTTTCTTCGTGCTTTGGCTTGCCGTGTACCACCACACTATAACCTCGGTTTCCGATTTGATCCGCACGTTTCCAAACCTTCTCCACAAACGGGCAGGTTGTATCGTATTTATACGGGTCAATACCCAAGTTGGTTAACTTATTTTGAATTTCGATGGTCGTGCCAAACGCCGGAACAACCACAATATCTTCAGTTGTCAGTGTACCCCAGTCTACCAATTGGTTTCCTTCGGTATCCATCAAAAATTTCACACCCCGAGATTGCAAATCAGCATTTACGTCAGGATTATGAATCATTTCACTTAAAAAGAAAATCCGTTTACCAACGTTCTCATTAATAGTTTTGTAGGCAATCTCAACGGCGTTTTCCACTCCGTAACAAAACCCAAAATGCCGGGCGAGTAAAAATTTTACGCTGCCAAAGTCAAGTACCGTCGGTGAAGTGTCTTTTTTCAGGCGGTCACGCTGACGGCGGGTTTCTTTAATTTTGCCAATGATACTACTTTTATATATTTCGGGAATTTCAAATGATTTCATCTTTACAAAGTGAGGTTATAAATATGGGAAGTAAGATTATCTTCGCTCTTCATCTTAATGATTATACCGATGATTCAGCGTTCTTTTTCTATGTTTTAACACCTTTCAATTCGGCATTGTTACGAATCTCTTTTGTCAAAACACGATTTTAACTATTAAGATTTACAAAAACCGTATTTTATCATTTTATTAGCTAATTTCGTGCTCCGTTTAGATATTATTTTACGCCCATAAATGTTCGTTAAAAAATCGCTTTTTTCTTTATTTATAGTATACTCTACAGCTCTATATTCTTTTGGACAAAGCGTCTTTGTCCCGTTAAATCAAGATTATAGTCACCTAGTGGAGCGATTTGAAATAAAGTCCGGTGAGCTTTCTGACGACTTCCATAGTAATGTCAAACCCTTCGAGCGGCTCGGCGTAATCAAACTTACCGAACGCGTCGAAAGCGACGTCAGTCTGAGGCTTTCACGGGTTGATGAATTCAATTTATACTATCTCCAAAACGACAGTTGGGAATGGCTGAAGCCCAATCAGATGAGTCGGAGCAACAATAAAAAGCCAATTCTAAAATACATTTACCGTAAAAAATCAGACTTTTTCCACACGAGTAATAGTGAAATCGACTTTCATGTTACGCCCATATTTCATTACGGGACCGGTGTTGAGCTGGTGAACAGTGAGATATCAGAAAACCGCCCGTTTATCAATACGCGGGGAGTAGAAATGCGGGGAGTACTGAATCAAAAACTCGGTTTTTATACCGTTGTGACGGAAAATCAGGTTCTTCAACCCGATTACGTTAAGGATTTTATTTTAAAAAGTGAAGGCTTTCCGTACGAGGGATTCACCAAAATAACGGACGATGATTCTACCCGCATGATGACCGATTATTTCTCAGCACGCGGCTACCTCATTTTCCGACCAATAAAGAATTTACAACTACAATTCGGGCACGACCGTAATTTCATTGGTTCGGGAATTCGTTCTATGATTTTGAGCGATTTTTCGGCTCCTTATTTACAGCTAAAAGCCAACGTGCAAGTTGGGAAAATGCAGTACATGACCATTTTCGGTCAATTACTGAATAATCAACTCGCCCGACCGATTACGGGTAGTCTTCCGGTTCAACCGAAGTACATGGCATTTCATCATTTGAATTTCAATGTTCTGAAAAACCTGAACATCGGCATCTTTGAGTCAGTAATATTTGGGAAACGGCAAGTTGGTTTTGACCCGAATTATCTAAATCCGATTATTTTTTATCGGTTCGTGGAGGGATTACTCGGTAGTTCGGATAATGTGATGGTCGGAGCGGATATTAAGTGGAACTTCCTGCGGACTTTCTCTTTCTACGGACAATTTGTACTCGACGAATTTAGCCGAAAAGAACAGCAAAATTCTGGCTGGTGGGCGAAGAAGCACGGCGGGCAAGCCGGCT
>JBLHXN010000223.1:0-4266 GCA_047630355.1 Spirosomataceae bacterium
CGAAGATTATTTAGGCAAAGGATTATACAACGAGTTTGGCATTGACTCCGCCTTGGGTTACAACGAAGCAGCCAAAGACGAGTGGTTTCATAAAGTTGGCGTTGGGTTATTGCGAAAGGATGACAATATCTATCAATTCAACAAAAACTATGAAATCAAATTAGCAGATTTCAACGTTCAAACCGAACAACACAAAGTCATCATAAGCTGTAAATCAGAATTGGTAAATGGATATTCGTATTATTTGCGGAAGGAAATCAAAATACAAGAAAGTGGTTTAAAAATTAGTTACTTCTTAGAAAATACGGGAGTCAAAAATATTTATACAACAGAATACAATCATAATTTTGTTGCTATAAATAACGAATTAGTGGGAAGTTCGTACGAGTTACGTTTTCCCTTCGAGTTACAGCCCGATAAGTTTGAAGAAAGCGTCAATCCTGAAAATAGTGTTGAGTGTCGCCCGAATTCAATATTTTTTAATAAAAATCCGACTGAACAATTCTTTTTCAGCTCAATGAACGGAAAAGTCGACGTCCCGGCACATTGGGAATTATTGAATCATAGGCACAAAATTGGTATCAGTGAAACGGGAAATTTTAACACCGAAAAGGTAAACTTATGGGGTTGGAAACACGTAATTAGCTCCGAGCTATTTTTTAAAATTTCCCTTAAACCAAATGAAACTACTGAATGGAGCAGAACTTATAAGTTTTTCAAAACGACGTAATCAAATCCCAAACGTCGCCCCAATTCTAAAATTCCGTGGCGGAGCGGGATTAAAGTAGCGACTTCCGAAAGCGTTGTTATCGTTTCCCAAGCTGTACAATTGATTTAGCAGGTTATCACCGTCCACAAAGAAATTAAACGTGGCGTTTTGTACCGTTCCCTTCCACCCCGCTCGGGCGTTGAGTAGCAAATACGAATCAGCGGAAACGGTATTAGCATCATTCAGAAAAATCTTATCAGTAAAGTTGAGTTGAGCCGACGTATAAAAACCATTATCCAGTGTCAAGTCTGCTCCCGTTACCCAGACGTTTTGCGGTACGCTCGGGATTTTTTTTCCTGAGAAATTGGTTTCGTCCCGTTGGTAATTTAGGTAGGTATAATCGTTGAAAGTATAACTGCTAAAAACGTTTAGTTTCTTGGGTAAAAGCTCGGCATTCAACATAACTTCTAAACCGTTTTGCCGGGTGTTTCCCGAATTGACAAAACGCTCCCGCTCGTCAGCTCCAATGCGTCGTACAATTGTGTTTGAAAGTTCCATCGTATAAACTGAAACATCGTAACTCAATCTGTTATTCCACACTTTTCCACGACTGCCTATTTCAATATTTCGTCCAACTTCGGCGGCAAGCGGGACGAACGAATTCGTTGACCGATAACCCGTTACAAATTCCTGAACCGTTGGTGGAGAAAAGCCCTGACTCAGACTTCCGTAAACAGAGAAGTCATTTCCAAATTTTTTCAACAGAGCAATTCTGGGTGAAAATGGCACGCCTGATAAGTCTTCAATGGGTGTAGTATTGGGAGCATCCGAGCGGCGAAAATAGCGGTAACGCTGTTCGTTCAGACTTCCGCCAAGTGTTAAAATAAAGCCATTATTAAAGGTCAGTTCTTCCTGTAAAAATACGCTACTTTGTAAAGCATTCACTTCTTCTTCCGATTGCCGATTGCCGATTGTACCGCCCTCATTATCATACACATCAAACGTAGAATAAGTCCGGATTAATTCTCCACCCACTACCGTTTTTGAACGAATATTATCAAACTCTTTTTTGTAAACAAATTGTGTTCTTCCGCCAATCGAATTTTCGTCTCGAATTTCGTAATTGGTAATGAAAGGATTCTCCAAATGCGAGATATTTCCGAACACCGAAGTATTCCAAGACATTCCCGAATCCCAACGTTGTTCGTGCGAGATTCCGGTCGTAAAAAAGCGTTGACTAATTGCCGCTTGTTGCTCGATCGAGCTTTTAGTGAAGCGAGTAGCGGGACGGGATTGTTGCGGGTTTTCGGCAACCTGATCAGCGGTCAAACCTCCTGGAGTTTGATAACTCAAATCAGCATACAGTACGTTAATATTGAGCGTTTTATTCGTGTCATAAAAAAAGCTCGATCGCCAATTGAGCACGTCCCGTTCCATATTGGTATGTTCTCGGTAGCCGTCGTTTTTTTGTCGTCCGTAGGTTAAAACTGAGTTTATTTTATCAGTTGCTATGGTGTGGGCAATGTTAAAATTCATTGTTCCGAATGCACCGGTCAGCACACCAACACGCAGCCCATTTCCTTGCGTTTGACTCGCATCTGCCGTACGGCTTTTCAATAGAATCACTCCACCCGTGGTGGCTCCGTACATACTTCCGGCGGGGCCTTTAATGACTTCCATCGAACCAATGGTGCTCATATCTAACAAATTAAAGTAGGTAATGCCGTTGGCATCAGAAAGCGGGATATTATTCCAGTACACCTTTACGTTTCGTACTCCAAAAGGCGACCGAACGGAGCTTCCCCGAATGGATAGGCGATAGCTTCCCGGGGAACGTTCTTCCATTCTGATTCCAGGAAAAGCATTTAAAGCAGGTAAAAAAGTAGTATTATCAAAGCGACGAATGGCTTTGGGAGAAATAATATTAACCGGAGCGGAGATTTCGAGCAGCGGACGCTCAGACTCATAAGCCATTACGGTCACTTCATCTAACGAAGTAACAGCCGTAGAATCAGCACGTTGGGCAAATGAAGAGATGGTAATTAAAATCAGAAAAGCGGATATTCTTAGTTGCATGGAAAAGTTGTTTCCACAAAAATAAGCATTTCGTCTGTCAAAAATAACAAATTAGCGATTCAGCTTAATCGAAACGCCACCGCCACTTCGACGTTGAGGCTCTATAATGATTCGGGAAATGGCAACACCTTTTTGATAAAGCTGCTCCCGAACGGCATAAGCACGATCTTCCGCCACTCGCCCACTTCCTGCCGGAGCAATAGAAACAGTGGCAGTTGAATTTTGCTGTAAATAAGAAGCTATTGTATTTATTTCACCAAAGTTTTTGACTTCAGCATTATTAGAGCTGAAAGTGCCTGACGAAACGTTCATCCAAGAACGTGAATTACGAAGTGCCCAGGCACTTAATGTTGAACCTGAAGAATCGATACTTCGGTTTGGCGAAGAAGAGGTCCTTCTACTTACAGAATTTCTTTCACTCGCCGTCGGCTCGCTATTTCTTCTTTGAGGTTGACTTGGCGACGTTGAGGTTGAACGTTCCGACGGTGTATCCAGAATCACATCGTCGTCATCATAAGCTATATCTGCGGAGTCATCAATAATTCCTGACGTTTCACCATTCACTAACGAATCGCCTTCTAACATAACGGATGAGTTCACATCATCAGAGTCAACCTGACAACTGCGTAAATAATAGGCAGACAATAAGGCTAAAATGACCAAAAATACCCACGGAAGCAGGTTGTTTACAAATGACTTACTTTTATCCGGAGTTTTACTTTCTACCTTTTTTGCTTGAACTGTTTTCTCCACTTTAGAAGGAGGAATAACCCGTTCTTCTTCCTGCACGGGAGAAATTGAACGGAGTGGTAAATGTGGAGCAATAACCGGAGGAAGAGCTTTGCTGACAACGTCTCGCTGTTCATCCAACAAGCTTTTTAATCCACTGATACCTAAATTCTCTTTTTGAACCACGTAGCCAATCACACCCAATACCATTGGTGCGGTGAGACCTAACAAAGAAGCAGCAGACGAGTTTTTAATATCACCCAAATTCGCTACTTTATCAATAAGGATGGAAGACGTATTACCAAAAAAGTGATTGAAAATATTCGTACCGATGGTTACAAGCAGTTGAGACTTGTCAAAGTTATCCAACAAACCTGATAGGTTATTGAGAATATCACCAGTATGACCACCATCCTTTATGATATCCATTATCTTTTTAGCACCTTCATCACTTGTACCTTGCTGAACCAAGCCACCCAAAATTGTTGGCAATACCGCTTGCATGGCAGTTTCAACATTTTGCTGGGGTTCGCCAAGAAAGTTACTAACCTTTTCGGTGACAGAAGCAGTTAGTTTTTCTCGCAAAAATTCAATCAAGTTCATCAATCCTTCAGTTATATTGTTGTTGGTATCAACATGGGTGGTTCTATCCAAATAAGGACAAAAACTATGCCCGTTTTAGCTAAGACTAAATTTAGTTTAATTTTTTATTAAATATTTACTGAACGTTTTTTTTAGTAATTTGATATAGA
>JBLHXN010000224.1:0-4264 GCA_047630355.1 Spirosomataceae bacterium
TTGGTTTGCCATCCTGTTTCGCCGTTGAAGGCAGGTTGAACAAACTCCATTCCTTGAAAATTGATAGAAACTTTCATTTTGCCGTCAGCGGTATTTACCATAGTTGCGGGAAGTTCCATCCCTTGCGTTTTGATGGTAGCAGTCATGGTGGTGTTTTTAACAGCAGCAATGGCATCTTTTCCTCCAATAACATCAAAGTACTTATCTATTACTTCGTCGGCGGTTTGGGCTTGTACGGTAAATACCGCCGTGGCAACAAACATAATTGCGGTTAATGTCTTTTTCATTCGGTTTTTAAGTTTAGTTGTTTTGTTTACGATTCAAACTTACGAAAAGACGGTTTCGTTAAACCGATTTTTTGGATAAGTGGTCAAATAGATAACCGAAGTGATTGTTTGAGAGTTTAACGGAAGTAGAAATCAACTTTTTGTTAGGAAGAAATACTTCAACCAAACGCTATCGGTGAATTATCAGCATCTTTAGCAAACGACCGCACAAATACAAAAGTTACCACGCTGGAAATCACGAAATAAGCAACCAATACGGCGAATAACCACGGCATCGTGTCAACCATTCCGAACCAACCCGTTTTAAATAGAATAACCATCCCAATCAGGTTTCGGGCTATTTCCCAACCAATAGAGAAGGGATTTCTGTCCATAAATTCGGTGTAGGCGTAAATGCCTAAGAAGATAAAAGCTCCAAAGCCAATCAGTTGCGGCAAAGCAAGCGTACCGACGCTGGCGTACAGAACGCAAAGCAGAAAGAAGGTGAAAAGGAACTGAACCCAAGACCAGGTAATGGTTGCTCTGGTAGATTCGGGAGCATATTTCTGAAAATTATACGGGTCTTGAATTTTCTCCACGGGGTATTTTTCTTCGAAACCTTCCGGTCTCCAGCCCGTGGGCATGAACCAAATGCGGAATTTGTCTTTCCAGCTATCGGCACGCCATGCGTCTTTCATCAACAACCATAAATGCTGGAAATTTATCTTGAATGGATTCCACGTTCTGACGGGGCGGGTGATTCCGTAAACGGGCGGTACGTCTTCAAGTTCTACCTGAAATGTGCCGAAAAGCTTATCCCAGATAATAAAAATCTGTCCGTGGTTACGGTCTAAGTACTCTGGGTTGATAGCGTGGTGTACCCTATGGTGCGACGGCGTAACGAGGAATTTTTCCAGAAAACCCATTTTCTTTATGTAAATGGTATGATACCAAAACTGAGCAAATAAGTGAATTGGAGCGATGATGGCAATAATTGTAGCCGGAACGCCTAATAAAGCTGCTGGAAGGAGAAAAACTGTAAACAAATTAATGAATGTCGAAATGGATTGACGCAACGCACAGGCAAGGTTAAACTCTTCAGAAGAGTGGTGAATGGCGTGTTTGTTCCAAAAGAAATTAATCTGATGGCTCATGCGGTGTATCCAGTATCCCGCAAAGTCAAGTGCTATAAAAGCAACAACGCCGACGGCAATAGTCGATTTAATGTCGAAAATGGCCACTTTGTCCACAAACCAAGCGTAAGTAATAATGGCGATGCTCAGACCCAAAACGTCTTTGAGAGAATTAGTAAATCCTGAACTCAAACTTGAAATAGTATCCATGTTTTTGAACGGGTGTTTCTTAGCAAAATAACCATAAGCTTGTTCTCCGAGCACAAACAGGAAGAAAACGGGCATGGCAATGAGCAATATTTGAGCGTAAGTTTCCATAAGTTTTTAATTTTATGTTGAATGATAAAGTGTATTATTTTTATCTCCCGTCTTTGTCAATTTCCCATTCTCAACACCCATTTTTAAATCCCGACTTGCGGTAGCGGAGGAAATGGTTTTGAAATGAGCTAAATAATCTTTTCGACTAAATTCAAATTTACGAATACTTAGGAAATTTTCTAAACGAGTTACAGGTGTGTTAGGAATATTTTCTGATTCTAATAATTCTTTCAACGATTCGTCAATAACATTTAGTATGTATTCTATGAAAATAGTTGATTGCCCGGTTTTATCGCTGATACTGAGTGCCTTATAATACTCTTTTTGTGTTTTACTAACCAGTATCTCAAAGGGCAGATACGCGAAAACCGGATACTTATTAAGTAAAATAACTGTCTGCCATAATCTTCCCATTCTGCCGTTCCCGTCCATAAATGGATGAATGAATTCCATTTCGTAATGAAAAACGCAGCTCTTTATTAATATCAAATCGTCGTCATTTTTGAGATAGGCAAACAATTCCTTCATTGCCTGCGGCACAGAACTTGGCGGAGGTGCAAGATGTGTAACCTGTGAGCCATGTATTACGCCCACGTCTTTTTTTCGATACATACCTGAATCTTCAATCAACTTATTAAGTAACTGTTTATGGGCGGATAAAAATGACTTTTCGGAATGAGCTTTATACGTTGCAAGTCTATCATAAACCTCAACGGCGTTCAGTACTTCCTGAATATCTTTCTCTGGTCCTATAACTCGCTTATTTTCTAAGAGAGCGGTAATCTGCTCTTCTGAAAGTGTATTTCCTTCAATTTGTAGTGAAGCATGAATTGTTTTAATTCGGTTCTGCTTTCGTAAATTAGTTGGTGGGACTGTTAAAAACGTCGCATTTACTTTCCCTATTTTCTCCGAAATAGAAGAAGTAAGTTGAAGTATTTTTGAAGTAATCTGATAAGGTGGTTTCACGTGATAGTATCATTTGATACTATCAAAGGTAATAAAAATCAACAAAGTATGTCACTAATCTCTACGCAAAAACTTGACTAATAACGTTTCCGCCAACATCTGTCAACCTAAAGTCACGTCCCTGAAACGGATACGTAAACTCCTCGTGATTAAAACCTAAAGCGTGTAAAATGGTTGCTTGTAAATCGTAAACGGATGTACGGTCCTTAACTCCGGTATAACCCATTTCGTCGGTTTCACCCATGGAAAAGCCGCTCTTCATACCGCCGCCCGCCATCCAAACGGTAAATGCTTCCGTATGATGATCGCGACCTTTGAATTCAGTTTCTTTTCCTTCACGGTTTTCAGACATCGGTGTTCTACCGAATTCTCCGCCCCAAACAATGAGTGTTTCTTCAAGCAAACCGCGTTGTTTTAAGTCTTTCAGTAATGCTGCTACGGGTCGATCAGTTTCGCCGCATTTACGTTGCAAACCATTGGTGATAGAATTGTTGTCCTGTCCGCCGTGGTTGTCCCATCCCCAATCAAAAAGCTGCACAAAACGCACGCCGTTTTCGACTAATTTACGAGCTAACAAGCAATTGTTAGCGAATGATGCTTTTCCCACTTCCGTACCGTACATTTCGTGAATGTACTTTGGTTCTTTAGAAATATCCATCACTTCCGGTACGGTCATTTGCATCCGAAAAGCCATTTCGTATTGCGAGATCCGGGAAATAGTTTCGGGGTCTTTGTATTCTTCGTAATGCTGTTGGTTGATATCCGTAATGGCATCGATTGTTTTCTTGCGGAGATTGCGATTCATTCCGTCGGGATCAGAAAGGTAAAGTACGGGGTCGCCTTCGCTGCGGCACTGCACGCCTTGATAAACCGACGGTAAAAAGCCACTTCCCCAAACCGATTTTCCGGCATCGGGGTTATTTCCGCCCGAAGCCAACACCACAAATCCCGGTAAATTCTGATTCTCCGAACCTAAGCCGTAAGTCACCCACGAGCCGATACTTGGTCTTCCCAATCGGGCTGAACCCGTGTGCATCAGCAGTTGAGCGGGAGCGTGGTTGAACTGATCGGTGTACATGGCTTTCAGGAAAGAAACATCGTCCGCTACGGTTTGTAAATGAGGCAAATTATCCGAAATCCACGCCCGCGAATCTCCGTGTTGTCCGAAATTCGCCTTCGGCCCGAGCATTTTCGGAACGCCCCGAATGAAGGCAAATTTCTTTCCCTCCAAAAACGACGGCGGACAATCCTGCCCGTCAACTTTTGCTAATTCGGGTTTATAATCGAATAATTCCAATTGCGACGGCGAACCTGCCATGTGAATGTAAATCACGGATTTCGCTTTTCCCATAAAGTGCGGCGACTGCGGATACAACGGATTATTCAGCGTATTGGCAACCTGCTTGGGTGTTGGCTTTGTGCAGGAGTTCAAAAACGAACCCATTGCCATCATACCCAAACCCGTAGTGCACTGTTTCAGAAAATGCCGCCGCGTCTCCGCTTTGAGGGTTTCTTGTTTGAGTTGGTTGAGGAGGTTTTGCATTTTTTGGTTTACTTGTTACCGGTAGCAAAAAGTAGGAT
>JBLHXN010000225.1:0-4104 GCA_047630355.1 Spirosomataceae bacterium
AAATCACGAGCGATTCGTTTTTGCTCAGCTTCCTGAACTTCAAGTGAGTTTAGGAGTAAACTTTGCTGTAATTCGACTTCTTTTGCCTGTAATTCCATTTTTTGCTTACTTTGCTTCTTGTTGTAGTAAGCTACAAACAAGACTATAAATATGGCAATGACTATAGCAGTCAAGGAGAGTATAAGTATCGTACCGAGCGTATTCATGAATCTTGCGTAAGATTTGGGCTGTAGCTGTAATAATACGCAAATGATATGGTTATATACAGAATAAACAACAATAGTCCGTTAACAATCCACGCTATTGTGGCATCTTCTGTGTTAGCACCATTGCCCACAAATGAATAAACGAAAATACTCCCGAAATGATACACCAAAAAACCAGCATTCAACCAAAAAAAAGAATACTTGGTGATATTTTCTACGCTTAAATCTTGAAGTTGTTGGTAAGCATATATCAAAGATAAAGTAATGACGAGGAGGTTGACAACTAAATATGTATTCGTAATGAAGGAACTAGTATTATAAAATGTCAAACTATCTTGACGAAATTCAGCAACTACGAACCCGGTCAGTATGACCGCAAAAGATAAAATCAGGAACTTCTTATGCTTACTGGTTAGTAGTGTATAGTATATTCCTAATTTAAGATAAGCAGTGATTACGTATTGCCAGTTATAATAAAAAACTGTGTTGGGAGAGTCATATCCGTTGTAGTTAATTATATCATGCGGTGTAACAATACAAATCTGGATGAACGAAACAAGTAGGAAATACGCTAACAGTTTCAATGTTAGGTTGTTTGGCCAAAAAGCCCTGTTTCTGTACGCTACAAATAACGGGAATAACAGTGCGATTTCCGTGAACGTAATAAAAAACTTTATAGCTAACTCCATTGCTTTCCTCCCTATTAGTTACCATTATATGGCGGCTTTGGATATCCGTCGCCTACACCGTTACCATTAGGATCTTTCAACTGTGTTTTGTCAATTTCAATATCATTACCTTTTTGGTCAACGCCAACCATGAATAAGCGAGGCCTCATGTTCTTATCTTTGATGGGCTTAGGAGATATTTTAGTTGTGCCCTTCTCAACGTTTATTTCTTCGTACGCTAAGCCATAATAAAAACGAATACCTACGCACTCATTTCCTTCAACTGATGCCGCTTTGTTAGCTGCTTTCATTAATTCCTCGATACGATCGCAGCCAAAAAACTCGCCTTCACGTTTCCCAAATCCGGTTTTGAAACTTTTAGATAGTTCGTCGCTTTTTATGGCTTTTTGAAAATTCTTGGTGTAGGTCTTCAGTTCCTTTTTAGAAACAGGCTTACCTTCCTTTTTTGCTTTCTTTGCAGATATCGGCCATTCGTTTTTTTTCATAGAAACAGGACGCAGAGAACGTTAAAGTGAATTGTTTGTAGATATCCACGAATTTACGAAAAATAAGCAATGATATAGCTACTAAATTAGCTGAGAGTAAAGTGCTAATGGTTTAGAACGTTGTTAGTAGACTAGTTGAGTGTTTTCTTTTTACGTATGTATATATACGTTATAAACTTAAAGATCGAAACTTAGGCCATCATAGGCTAAGAACATACTCGGGGGAAGTATTTTCTCCACTTCGCGGTGTAATCCCATCTTATGACTTATGTGGGTGAAGTAGGTCTTTTCAGCTCCCACTTCCTTTGCAACTTCTATTGCTTGCTCAAGTGTAAAGTGTGAAAGATGAGGAGACTGCTGAAGTGCATCAAGTATTAAAATTCTGGTTCCTTTTGCCTTTTCCAGCTCTTCTGGAGCTATATAGTTGCAATCAGTCAGGTAGGTAAAGTCACGAACTCTGAAACCTAATACGGGAAGTTTATAGTGAATTACTTCAATAGGAGTAAATGTTACTCCTGCAATGTCAAAAGGTTGTTCTTTGCCAATTTCATTGGTTACCAGTATCGGGATTCCCGGATATCGATTCTCCGTAAAAGCGTACTGAAATTCACGACTGAGTTGATCCAGTACTCTTGGGTGAGCGTAGATAGCCAGTTCTTTTACGCCCTGCAAATAGTTATATGGACGAATATCGTCAAGACCAGCGGTGTGGTCTTTGTGCTCGTGGGTAAATACCACGGCGTCCAAACTATCAATGCGAGCCCGCAAAGCTTGCTGTCTGAAATCCGGCCCCGTGTCAATCACGATGCTTTTTCCGTCAACGTTTAAGTGAACGGATGTACGAAGGCGTTTATCGCGGTAATCAAGCGATGTGCAAACTGCACAACGACACGTAAGAACCGGCACGCCGCCCGAGGTTCCTGTACCTAAAAGCGTTACTTGCATATCAAATTATGGGCGTGAGTTGCTGTCTTTTGAGCAACTCATTTAAAATTAAAATACGTAACTTACGGTTCTACCTATTCAGTAAGACCTTTAACTACCATCACTAACTTATCAAAGTTGAGTGGTTTCATCAATACGTCATTGAAGCCAGCTTCTTTAAATTCGGCTTCGGTATAATTACGGGCGTTCCCGGTAATAGCCACCACCGGAATATCAGATTTATCACCGTCCATGTTGCGAATCGCTTTTACGCATTCCATGCCATCCATCACGGGCATGTTAATATCTAATAATATAATGTCAAAATTTTCTTTTAGAAGCAATTGAAGTACTTGTTCACCATTTTTTACCGCTGTAATTTCAAAATTCTGAAATTCAAGGATTTTTTTGGCGAGATTTTGTATAACAGAGCTATCTTCGGCAATTAGAACGCTTTTTGGAGTAGGCATAATAGAATCAGAAAGGTTTATGTTCGTTCCGTAAATATATGATAAAACCCGAAACCGATGGGGAGAATAGTCAAAAACCATTCAAAAAAAATACTTTCGTTATTTTCAATAGCACTTTATCAATGAAAAATTTCACTCATTTGAATTCTCAAAACAACCCGACAATGGTAGATGTCGGTGAAAAAAAAGTGACGAGCAGAATCGCCAAAGCCCGGAGTGTCGTAGTTGTTTCGGATGAAATACTAAACCTACTAAATGGTAACGAAATTCTGTCTAAAAAAGGCCCCGTTTTCCAAACGGCGATAATTGCTGGAATCATGGCAGCAAAACGTACGGGTGAGTTAATTCCACTTTGCCACCCACTTGGTTTAGAAAATTGCCAGGTAGATATTTTGGTGAACAAAAAGAAAGAAATTGAGATCATTTGCACCGCTTCATTGACTGGCAAGACCGGTATTGAAATGGAAGCTCTGATGGGGGCGAGTATTGCGGCACTTACCATATATGATATGTGCAAGGCAATGTCGCACGATATCGTTATTAAAGAAACCCGTTTGATTGAAAAACGAGGCGGAAAGAGTGACTTTTTGTTCACTGACCAATGATCAACGATTTTTAGGAAAATGGAATCTCTGTCTAAAAAACCTGCATCCCGATAGCTATCGGGAGCGAAATCTGCGGGAGTATAAAAGCGAAACTTAAAACAAAATGCTCCATATCGCCATTTACTGCTCTGATATTGAGAAAATGCGTTTGTTTTACGAAACGTATTTCGGAGCGATTTCAAACGAAAAATACCAAAACGAAAAGAAGCAATTTGAATCGTATTTCCTGAAATTTGAGGACGAAACTTCCCTCGAATTAATGCAGAAGACGGGCGTCCTCGTTTCTGAAAATGACGTTTACACAGAAGCTGCCGGATTGATTCACTTCGCGATGTTGGTTGGAAGCGAAACGAAAGTAAACGAATTGACCGAAAAGCTCCGCACCGACGGTCACGAAGTCATCGGTGAATGCCGCTGGACCGGCGACGGCTACTACGAAAGTGTTATCCTCGATTCAGAAAAAATCGGGTGGAAATTACGATTTGACCATCATAACATCCCACCAAAAAGTAGAGCGTTCAAAAATAATTTATTAGTACCGTACCATGTGGCACGAAAGTTCGGGTTTTGGGCAAAAAGAATAACTCTTCCTTGCCCAACGCTCGCAACATTCACCGCTGCCGAAGACGAAATACGTGCCAAAGATTCGGGGTGAACGTAGCCGCAAATCCACGGATTCCCTGTGTACATTAGCGGTGAATTTGCCGCTCCGATGGTCGGTTCCA
>JBLHXN010000226.1:0-4100 GCA_047630355.1 Spirosomataceae bacterium
GTTGCTGTGGTGTAGAAGAGTTTTCTACAATGCCCACTTCGTCAAAAGCTTGGCGGGCGGCGTTAGCTACCGATTCCCCATACAGGTTTTTGGAAGCATCTATTACCGCCAAACGCAAGTCAATAAACTTGGAAGTACGGGTCAGGTAATTCGTAATTACTTGGTAATATACTTTTTCGGCACGTAAAAGCCCTACACTATTATTACTCGCAAAAAGGTAAAATGCGTGATTCGGAATGCCGCTATTAACGTGTACACCACCGTTGTCTTCATCCGGTGTGTCGCGTAAAAAAACGTATTGCGACATATTTTTCGGTTGGTAACCACGATCACGTAATGATCTTCCGCCTTGATTTGGATTCTGTAAACTCCGCAACGCACCAGACGGAAAAGCTCCCGGTTTAACGATGTCTTCACCCAGTGTCCAATCGTCACGGTCAATCAAAACTCCGAACACATCAGCAAAAGATTCATTCAACGCTCCCGACTGATTCCGATATTCTAAACGAGCCGTATTTTCAATAACACCGTGCGTCATTTCGTGTCCTGCTACATCCAGAGCACCCGCGAGCGGCTTGAAACCCTGGTTTCCGTTTCCATAACCCATGAATTCACCGTTCCAGTAGGCGTTGTCTAATCCTTCTCCGTCTTCGTCTTGGATGTTAATAACAGACGTAATATTGCCACCGCTGCCGTTAAGTGAGTTTCTGTTGTGCGTATCTTTATAATAATTGTAACAAAGTGCGGCATTATGGTGAGCCGAAACCGCCACCGGTGACCACGACAACCCGTCACTGGAAGTAACGTGGGCAAACTCCATGTTTCCGCCAATTCGTGAATTTTTAGCGTCGATTGTCCAGATCGCTCCTGATGGTTCATCTGGCAAGGTTGAACGCTGCGGAGAAAACATTTCCCGCGATGCATCGAGCATAAAATACGTACCATCTTTTTCGTAAATGCGGAATTCTTGATTACGTCCGTTCAGGTCACGAGCGGTTGTTTTGAAGATTCCATCAACGGTGCACGTGTGGTTGAATTTGTTAATAATTTCGCCCGTTTTAGCGTTCACAAAATAAATCCAGCGTTCTATTAAATTAGGTCGAACAGTCAGTTCGTACGCCAGAACGGGTTTTTTATTCTGAAAATACACCTGAAGTTTAGCGGTGTTTTTTTGTATTGGCAACAAGCCTGATTGCTGAGGTGTGTTGATTTCAACTTTCGCTATTTTAGAAAGGTCGCGAAGAGCAATTTCGACCGCTTTAGCTCCGTCAAAAGCCGGAGCTGTTGAGATATTTGGGGTTTTAAAAGTATTTCCGTTTAGAGAAGTAACTTGATTGTCTTTGATGTGAACCCGTAATTCGCCACCGTAAACTGAAACGCCTCGATAGTTTTGCTCCATTCGGAGGTGGGTAGTTCCGCTTTCGTCGGTTTCTGAGGAAACGAGTGAAAGTTCTTCCGCAGGACTTTTTAATTGAAGAAGCGACTTGTTTTTTTCTACGAAATTCATCGCCATATCAGTTGCCGAAACCCGTAATTGCTTGCCGGCTACGCGAGGAGCGAGGTTTTCAATGAAAATGACCTGATTTGTCGTGTCGCGAATGACGTTAATATTACCGAAGCTTCTGAGATTATTGTCAATGGATTGGAACCGATTTGGAGCGTTTAGCTTTGAACCATCTATCGTTTCAAAACCCGGAATGTTTGCGTCTTTTACCGAATTTGATTGCTTCTTTCGTTTGAAACCATCCGGTGTTTGTGCAACGGTTACGAGTGTAAAGAAGCTTAGAAATATAAGGAGAAATTTATTCATGAAAAGGCGACTTAGTTTTGTCTGGCTAATAAACTTAGCTGCAAGTTAACGAATTACGAAGATACTATCGTAAGTATAGATAGGAAATAGCCGCTTGACTCTAAATAAAATTAGGCAATACTTGGCACCGGAAATATCATTTCAAAATCTTTGACTGCTAAAGTGATTAAAGGTTTTAATTCTGAAATATCAGGAAAGCATGATTGATTAATTTTTAAACCGGATACTTTCGCCAGCGTTGCTTTTCCTTTTGCGGATGAACTGGTGATCAGTAGTTTGTCTCCTTTCTCCTGAGCAAGACGAAGCGGGAAAAAGAGGGTTGAAATTGGAATATAAAGGCTTTTTTTGGTCAATTTTGCTTCGAAAAAGACTTCGCCATTCACCGAAACCTTGATTTGCTCTTTATTCTCAGAAATCAGATTGAACTCAAAGTCTGCGAGTTCTTTCGGAATTCCCCAATTATTTATTCCATTCCAGACGCTTTCGTAAGTAGAAACGTAAATTTTAGAAATGGAAAACTGTTTTTTGCCGCCCAGATCAAACCTACCCGGTACAATCAATAATTCCTGATATGGTCCTACATCAGAGGAGTGATAATTCACGAGCATTGCCGTTCCCAATCCTCCCAAGGCATTTTCGGATTGAAATCCGAGTAAATGTCCGAATGCTTTCGCCCATTTTTTCGTGAACCAAAAAGTGAAAATATAACCCTCTCCGGTGAGTGTCCAGGGTGGTGCAGCGACAATTGTGGGAGATAGTGGCATGAGTTTTTTGGAATAACGAGTAAATTATAAATTTAGTAAAGAACTTTTTACCTTTGTAGCTTCATTGGTAATAATCGCAGATTACGGTTTAATTTTAAATAAAGAAACATCAAATGGCACTTAACGTTGAGGTTAGCGAACAGTACGTAATATTCACTTTGGATAGCAAAACGTTTCTCGAAAAGGAACAGAAAAACGCAGAGAAAGAGGTGATCAAACAATTCAATGCGGGTATTCCGAATTATATTTTTGACTTGACGAAAGTTGATAGTTTGGAAGAATCTGCTATTAACTTATTGGCCAAAATAAATCGAGTCTGTCAGCGTGAAAGCGGAATTCTGCTCTTGGTTTCAAAAGCCGACGAAGTAATGGACGCTGTCGCATCTTTGTTAGAAGACGGCGTGGTTTGTTTGCCCACGGCACACGAAGCCACCGAGGCTGTGTTTATGCACGATCTTGAAAACGAACTCAAAGGTGAGGAAGACGAAGAAGATATGTTTGGCTTTGGCGAAGCGGAAGAATTGTAAACACCTGCTTCTGAACAACTATCTTTCATTCGATGTTTGGATAGTTGATGTGAGTTAAATAAAAGGTGCGAAATTTCTACGCAATTTTGTGTCTCATATCTCCCGATAGTTGTCGGAGCTTTTTTATATATCACTAAATCCACCCTCTTGAATATCGAATTTACCGTTTTAGGAACCGGCTCCGCCAATCCGCAACTTGATCGAAACCCGTCTGCGTACTTAATCAGCATTGACAATGAGTATGTCCTGATTGACTGCGGAGAAGGAACGCAATATCGGTTGCTTGAGCAGCACATAAAGCATACCCGCTTACGGCATATTTTAATCAGTCACTTGCACGGAGATCATTATTTCGGACTCATTGGGTTGATTTCAAGTCTCAACTTAAACCGCAGAACTGAGCCGCTAACGCTTATCGGACCGCCGGGATTAGGTGAAATTTTAACCCTGCAATTCAAGCACTCAAATACATCTCTTTTCTTTGATTTAAACTTTATAGAAACCGATCCGTCAGTTTCGCAATTGGTTTACGAGCACCCGCTCTTTTCCGTAACGACCGTTCCGTTGGTTCACCGTGTTCCCTGCAATGGTTACGTGATTACCACAAAGCCAAGTCCGCGAAAAATGCGGAAGGAAATGATGCCCGAAAACTTCCCGGTACCGTATATTGTGAAGCTTAAAAACGGCGAAGACGTAATGGATGAATTGAGAGGACGAGTTTATAAGTCAAAGGATTATACGAAGCCGGGAAAACCCGCCAAGAAAATAGCTTATTGCTCAGATACTGCTTATAGCGAGTCAGTTATCCCAATAATTGCGGGAGCAGACTTGCTATTTCACGAAGCCACTTTCAATAATTCTAACGAAGAACGAGCCACTTTTACGCACCATTCAACCGCTCGTCAAGCCGGACTAATTGCGAAACAAGCCAACGTCAAACAACTCATTATTGGGCATTATTCATCCCGCTACAAAGAAGTAGAAACTCACTTGATTGAA
>JBLHXN010000227.1:0-4086 GCA_047630355.1 Spirosomataceae bacterium
CTATACAAGCTCCCCGACCACGACCTTCTGTGTTTGAGGGTAACCGTGCGGACCCCGCGACTTATAACCGGACTGAACCTACACAAAACGAGCGATTCAAGCAAGCCGAACCGTTACCGGTGAAGGTTCAAGCAGCCAAACCAGACGAGTTTGTGGTTATCAATCTGCATCAGCAGGTGCCGTACATTAATAATATTGATAACAGGAGTTTTATTGATCGGTTGGAAACGTACCGGCTTCCGCAAATCAGCGGTAACTCGCTGCGTGGATTTGAGTTGGGAAATGATTTTCCGATAAAAAATTCTGTTGTGATTGGGCAACGGTTCGGTGATATTAACGATGTTGTAGATGGTACGGCGTACATTCTGGTGACAAAAAGCAGCGGAATTATCTACCGACGGGTTTATAATCAGTTGAAAATAAAGAACAAACTGCTTCTTAGTTCGGATATTCACAATATTCTGAGTCAGGAAATACTGGAAAACGATATTTTGGAATTATGGGAAGTAGTTGGTTATTACTCCACTATTTTACCACGCCCAAACCCGTCGTTAGAAAAAATTGAACGTTATATTACTGATGCTGCGAAGGAATTAGAGAATCTGAAAAGCCGGATAAATTAAACCAAAAACCCTTGAATTTTTGTTGGTTGAATTATCAATGATTTTCCAACTTCAAACCACCATTCGTTTCCTAAATTGACGTAGAGTCCTCTCTTAGTAGGAAGTTTATTGCTTGCTTTTTCGTACACGTAATCTCCGGCAAAAATTAGCTTTAGCTGCTCGTCAAGTTGATTCCAATGTTGTGGTACTTGTTGCCCGTTGATAGTTTGCACATACGTTCTCTCCAAAAATGAAGCGTTCAATTTTGTAGTTCTCTCATCCGAATTTGAAATCTCTGTAATGACTACATTTAACGGAGCTTCGTGTTTCTCATGTTCAAAGATGGCTTGTTGAAGCTGCTCAATAAATCTTTTTAAGGGGTCAATATTTTTCGGTGACAACTTCTCGTCTTCAACTTCAACCGAAATTTCGTCGTGAGCCGTGTTCGAAGTCTCCGTGTATTCTTTTGTAGATTCAGCAACTTTTTGAAATTCAGCTTTCCAAGCTTCGTTCAACTCACCTTCCCATTCTATATCATCGTCTAAAGAAAAACCTTCGTCAAGTATATCTTCTTCCTCCATTTCGTCGCGTTGCAGATACGTTTGTCTGAACTTTACATGAACGTTCTCACCGTTTGGTTTACTGTCAATTTCTACCTGATTGGCGTAGGGTGGGGGAATGCTTTCGGCGGTTTGGAAGAGTATTTTCATAGGACTGATTGTGCGGTTTTTTTTCGGTTAATTTTATTAGAGCTCGTACGAACAAGTTGCTCGACGTAGATTATTTCTTTTGGAACTTCAAATTTAGCAAGTTCATTCGTAAGTAGCGATTTTAAATCGACGGAAACCACTCCTTCCACAAAAAGTACTAATTTTTGTCCGAGTTGAGCGTCGGTTTTTCCGTAGCAGAAGAACGCATTGGAAATAGTTTTATCGTCGAAGACTATGCTGATTTTTCGTTCAATTTGCTCAGGATGTAGTTTCACGCCACCCGAATTGACAACGTTATCTAATCGACCTAATAAACGAAATTCGTTTTGACTGGTATATTCAATGATATCATTCGTCTGAACCCATTGGTTATTCGTGGTCATACCTTTTAACTTCAAGCAGTTATTGTGATTTAACCCGTATTCTACTCCTTCAAGGAACCTGAAGGGTAGCGGCACTTTTTCGTCCGATATTTTTCTGATGGCTACGTGCGTTACCGTTTCGGTCATTCCATAAGTTTCGTAAACGTTAAGTTGAAGATTTGAAAGTTTCGTTGCCAGAGAAATGGATAATGCTGTTCCGCCAGATAATATTACTTTAGCGTATGATAACAGTTTTGTGTCATCTGGATTTTCTGAGATTTTCTGAAGTTGCAGTGGCACAAACGCATAGAATAACTTGCCAGAATTTTTCTCAAAAAATAATTTTGTTGAACTACTTAAATTGTGGAGCGGATTTGACGACGGTTCGATAATAACCGCCCGCATTCCAAGAATTTCGGCTCGTAACAGCATTAATTTCCCCGCGATGTAACTTATTGGTAACGAGCAAATAGCGATATCGTCCGGTGTTAATCTAAATGCAGTTTTAGTTTGACTTACCGATGCGATTATTTGATTTTTTGCCAACGGAATTTCTTTTGGCTTTCCCGTCGAACCGGATGTTTTTACAATCAATTCATCAGAATTTCTGAATTCCTCCAAAAAAGAAATAACCGACCGAAAATATTCATTCTCGGCCGGTTCTGATGTTAAATTTCCTGTTGAATCAACAAAGTATAATTGGATCATTCAAAAATACGAATCGTATTTGCGGTTGCATCAAAAGATGTATTGTATTTCTTTAACGAGCTGGTAGCCGGACCGTTTACAACCGCTCCGGTTGATTGAAAACGAGAACTGTGATTGGGGCAGAAAAATACATTATTATTTCCTTGCCATTCAACCGTTGTACCTAGATGCGTACAATTTGATTGTACAGCAAAGAAAGTTGCTTTGTCAAGCGATCTTGCAACGATTACCTTATTGGAAGCATTCACTACTGAGCCGCCTCCGTTATTTAACGAGCTGTTCCCGGTCGTATTCAAATCAAGCGTAAAGTCAACCTTATTACTGTTACCGGGAGCCATCGGATCAGGTATTTCTGTTGCAGTACACGCCTGAATGCAGTTCATTAATAATATTCCGCCAACAGACATGCCGACGTGCTTCATGAAATCTTTACGATCCATGGTTTTTGAAGTTTTTGTAATTGTTTGTTCGTTCATAGTTGTTGAAGTTGATTCTTAATTTAACGCATTTTCGAATCAATTGTTTTTCAGCAGCACTTTCATTTCGTATTCGATATCATCTGCTGATTGCGGCAAACCACCGATTTTAACGTGCTGCACCACGCCGTTTTGATCCACAATAATGTTTGTGGGATAACCCAAAACTTTAAAATATTTATCAGCGATTGGCTTTCTGGAAGCGATGTGACATTACGTTACTTTACATACAAATCACTAATAATCAATGACGAATAGCAATTATCTTGTCTGTTCAAACTGACAAGGACTTCAACCTCAAAAAAAACGGGAAAGACTTTTTAAATCTTTCCCGTCAAATAAAATTACAGCCTGTTTAAACTAATAATTTGTAAGGCTCTTCGAGTAATTCTCTAAGCGTTACCAAAAACGCCGCTCCCGTTGCTCCGTCCACCACTCGGTGATCGCAGGTCAAGGTGACTTTCATGATATTAGTTGCGTAGAAATTACCGTCTTTTACCGCTACAGTTTCTTTGATTCCGCCAACGGCAAGAATGCAACTTTCGTTATTTCGATTGTTAATGATAGAAGTGAATTGGTCAACGCCAAACATTCCCAAATTACTAACAGTAAACGTATTACCTTCCCAGTCTTTCGGTTGTAGTTGCTTGTTTTTTGCTTTTCCGCCAAGGTCTTTGGTAGTTGCCGCAAGTTGTGATAACTGTAAGGTGTTTGCAAAGCGGATTACGGGCATCAGTAATCCTTCTTCAACCGCAACTGCCATTCCTATGTGCACGTGTTGGTTTTGACGAATATGATCTCCCCGCCACGATGAATTAACCATTGGGTGCTTACTCAACGCAACCGCAGACGCTTTGATGATCATATCGTTGAATGATATTTTAACAGGCGACATTTCGTTCATCGTCTTACGGGCACTGATTGCCTTGTCCATGTTGATTTCCATGGTAACGAAGAACTCAGGAGCGGGTAATTCGGGATTGAAGCCACGGGAAATTGCTTTCCGCATCTGTGAAATGTTCATTTTCGTGAAACTCTCTTCGCCCACAGGAGCAGCAATTGTTACGTTGCTCGCAGCCGGAGTAGCGGCTTGCGGTGCAGCAGCCGGAACAAAGTTATCAATGTCAATTTTAATAATCCGACCGCTCGGTCCTGAACCCGAAACCGCCTGAATGTCAATTCCTTTTTCTTCTGCCAATCTTTTAGCAAGCGGAGACGCGATTACTCG
>JBLHXN010000228.1:0-4084 GCA_047630355.1 Spirosomataceae bacterium
GGTGGTTATCCAAATATCGGAACGATAATCTCAACAGACCTGCCCGCATTGGCACAAAGTGGCCCGGGGCAGCTGATTTGTTTTAAACCGATTCCTTTTTTAGAAGCAGAAAATCTTCATTTGGCGGGGCAAAAAAGGATGCGAAGGTTAAAAATTAGCGTCAAATTAGCCTCAGAATATTGATGAAATATTGTACTGTAGTTAAGTCTAAACCTTCGTAGTTTATTACGAATTCGCCGCAAATTTATTAGCTTTGTGTTCTTCAAAACCTAAATTTCTCACTTTTGTATTGTTTGCGATTGCCTGAAAAGTTCGTCGTCAAACCCATAAATTCTTAATACCTCTTCCATGACAGATAACAAATCGAAAATCATCTATACTATAACTGACGAAGCCCCGGCTTTGGCTACGTATTCATTTTTACCCATTGTTCAAGCGTTCACAAAACCCGCCGATGTAGTTCTTGAAACCCGCGATATTTCGCTTGCCGCTCGTATTTTATCCGCCTTTGCGGATAAACTTCCCGAAGACCAAAGGGTAAGCGATGATCTAGCAGAGTTGGGTGCTTTGGCGAAAACGCCGGAAGCAAATATTATTAAATTGCCTAATATCAGTGCTTCGGTTCCGCAGTTAAAGTCGGTGATTAAAGAATTGCAGGAGAAAGGCTACAGCTTGCCAAATTATCCTGATGACGCCGAAACTGATGAGCAGAAAGATATTATTGCTCGTTATAACAAAGTAAAAGGAAGTGCCGTAAATCCGGTTTTGCGGGAAGGAAACTCTGACCGCCGAGCACCAAAGGCGGTAAAACAATACGCTCGTCAGAATCCGCATTCAATGGGAGCGTGGAGCAGCGATTCAAAAACGCACGTTGCCACAATGCAAAGCGGAGATTTCTTTGCCAACGAAAAATCTGTCACGATAAAGAAAGCTGGAAGTGTAAAGGTTCAACACGTAGGAACAAACGGCGACATAACGGTTTTGAAACCAAAGGTTGAAGTATTAGAAAGTGAAATAATTGATACTACTGTGATGAATCACGCGGCATTGAAATCCTTTCTGGAAGAGCAAATCAAAGATGCCAAAGACAAAGGCGTATTGTTCTCGTTGCACATGAAAGCCACCATGATGAAGGTTTCTGACCCCATCATTTTCGGAACAGCCGTGCGGGTTTACTATAAAGATGTTTTTGCAAAACACGCCGCTATACTTGAAAAGCTTGGCGTAGATGTTAACAACGGTTTCGGAGATTTAGTAGCGAAAATTCAAGAGCTCCCTGCCGATAAAAAGACTGAAATCGAAGCAGATATTAAAGCCGTTTACGAATCTAATACGGATTTGGCAATGGTAAACTCTGATAAAGGGATTACCAACCTGCACGTGCCAAGTGATATTATTATTGATGCGTCTGTTCCGGCAATGATTCGTACTTCGGGTCAAATGTGGAACAAAGCTGGAAAGTTACAAGATACTAAAGTGACAATTCCTGATAGCAGTTACGCGGGCGTCTACGAAGAAACGATTGAGTTCTGTAAAAAGCACGGAGCGTTTGATCCAACCACCATGGGGAGCGTCTCGAACGTAGGTTTGATGGCCCAAAAAGCCGAAGAATACGGTTCGCACGATAAAACTTTCCAAATTCCCGCCGACGGGAAAGTGCAGGTTATAGACGATGCAGGAACTGTCTTGATGGAACACGAAGTCGCCACGGGCGATATTTGGCGGATGTGTCAGGTAAAAGATGCTCCCGTTCAGGATTGGGTAAAGCTGGCCGTAAAAAGAGCAACTGCTACGGGCGATCCCGCTGTATTTTGGTTGGATGAAAACCGTGCCCACGATGCCGAGCTTATCAAGAAAGTAAAAACCTACTTGAAAGAATACGACACCAAAGGCCTCGAAATACTAATCAAATCTCCGGTGGAAGCCACGAAGTTTTCGTTGGAACGCATCATAAAAGGTGAGGACACAATTTCAGTAACTGGAAACGTATTACGTGATTACCTAACTGATTTGTTCCCGATTTTAGAAGTTGGAACGAGTGCCAAAATGCTTTCTATTGTTCCGTTGATGAACGGCGGCGGTTTGTTTGAAACCGGTGCGGGTGGTTCAGCTCCGAAACACGTAGAGCAATTGGTAAATGAAAACCACTTACGCTGGGATTCGTTGGGAGAATTTCTTGCTTTAGCGGAGTCACTTCGTCATTTGGGAGAAACGTTTGATAACCCAAGAGCTTTGACATTGGCCGATACATTAGACGACGCCAACACGAAGTATTTACAGGAAAATAAATCGCCATCGCGAAAGTCGGGTGAAATTGATAACCGTGGAAGTCATTATTACTTAGCGATGTACTGGGCAGAAATGCTCAAAGGTCAATCGGGTGATGCTGATTTGCAGGAAACTTTCGCTCCGGTAGCTAAAGAACTTGCCGAAAACGAAGAGCAGATCATGAAGGAATTAACGGAAGTGCAAGGCAAAACTGTGGATATTGGAGGTTATTACGAACCCAAAACTGAACTCGTAACCGCCGTTATGCGTCCAAGCCAAACGTTAAACAAAATTATTGATTCTATTGAGTAGAGTTTAGTATTATATCTCCCCCTCGGACGAGGCGACCGACGCTCAGTGGGTTTTACGCAGAATAGGTTCACCGAAAATAATTTAGCCGATGCGAAGCAAGAGTTTTTCTCTTGCTTCGCATCTAACCTTTCATATTATGCCAAACGAACTTTTCGAAAAATATGCTGATTTTAAAGAAACGTCGCTCATAAAGCGGCGTTTTAAGCATCACGATATGCAGACGATTATTGAGCACCTGCCTTTTGAAAAGGAAGTAGCGGGAGCATCGTTTGAAAGTCGGGAGCTTTACAAAATCAAAATTGGAAGTGGTAAAACGACGGTTTTATTGTGGTCGCAGATGCACGGCGACGAAGCCACCGCCACGATGGCAATCTTTGACATTTTTCGTTTTTTTCAAGCGAAAAACGACGGTTTCGATGAGTTGCGAAAAACAATTACGGAAAACCTGACGCTTCATTTTGTGCCGATGCTCAACCCCGACGGAGCGGAGCGTTTCCAACGCCGCACTTCAACGGGTATTGACATGAACCGCGATGCGTTGGCTTTACAAACCCCCGAAGGACGGTTGCTGAAAGCTTTGGTGGACGAACTCAAACCTGAGTTTTCGTTTAATTTACATGACAAAGGAACGCGTTACAGTGCCGGAGCAAGCGGAAAACAAGCAACCGTTTCGTTTCTTGCCACGGCTTATAATCAGGCAAAAGACTGGAATGAAACCCGCACGAAATCCATGCAGGTAATTTGCCGCATGGCGGAAGCCTTACAACCGATTATTCCCGGATATTTAGGACGTTGGAGCGATGACTTCGAACCACGGGCATTTGGTGATAACGTGCAAAAATGGGGCAGTAGCTTAGTTCTCATTGAGTCGGGTGGTTATAAAGGGGACCGTGAAAAACAGTTTATTCGCCAACTGAATTTTATGGCGATTCTGACGGCGTTGGAAAGCATCGCCAAACGGGATTATACAGGTTATAAACTCGAAACCTACCAAGCCATCCCGAATAACGATAAGTACATTTTTGACCTCCTGATTCGTAATGCTATTTTCACCGAAAACGGAAAGAAATTAACGAAAGATATCGGTATAAATCTCGACGAACGAAATAACAAAACTGCTACGGACTTTACGCTTCGCAGCGAAATTGATGACCTCGGTGATTTGTCTATTTTCTTTGGATTAAAAGAAATAGATGCGACCGATATGACTGTTTTTACGTTTGATAAATTTCCGGAATTAATGAAAAAATACGGAGCTAAATCAACAAAAATTACATTAGGAAATACTGCTAATCTAATTTTAATACACAAAAACAAAGTAAAATACGTTATTGTGAATGGGAAGTTAGTTGAATAAAATCGACGAGCTGGTAATCCTCTCTTCGGAGAGGTGGGTTGTAGTTCTGATGAAATCAGACTGAAAGACGGAGTGGGTTAATCTTCCATTATTGATTCGGTACTAAAAAGAACCACCGTCAAAGTTTTCAATCGTTAACGGGATTTA
>JBLHXN010000229.1:0-3876 GCA_047630355.1 Spirosomataceae bacterium
AATGATTTGAGTCGGGTTTGTGAGAAAGTGTGGGTTGAGCGATTTCGGTATTTGGATAAAATTACGAAAGATGACGGACGGGAATTACTCCAAGTCAGTTCCGAAGTTTGTGGACAATTACCCGCCGATTGGCAGGATCATATCGGAGATATTTTCGGCAAATTACTTCCAGCAGGTTCAATTTCGGGAGCACCGAAAGGTAAAACCTTAAGCATTATTCAAGAAGCCGAAAAGCTAACTTATATCAACGGAAAACGAGGTTTCTACACGGGCATTTTTGGAATTTTTGACGGCGAACGCTTAAACTCCGGCGTGATGATCCGGTTCATCGAAAAACGCAACGGACAATACTTTTTCAAAAGCGGAGGCGGCATCACCACCCGCAGCGATGCAAAAAAGGAATATCAGGAAATGGTGGATAAGATTTATTTGCCGTTGGGGTGAAGTAAGTTGTTGGGTTATTGCGTTGTTGGGTTTTTATTTGTTGCAAAATGAATTTGCTCGCATTCGTATTATTCAATCTGTTCAGCCAAAGCTTTTGCTTTAGTCTGTAACTCCAGATTATCTCCCATTAAAATTGTCATCTTCTCAAAAGATTGGAGCATTTCGATATGGTTAGCTGATGTTATATTTTTCATTTACTGTTTCACGAAAACGTAACTACTATTCAGTAGTTTAATAAAGTATTTCCCCGCAGACAAAGAACTAATGTCAACTTCAAGTTCTGATGTTTTAATCTCAATTTTTAAATTAAAAACTCTACCATTAATGTCAGAAACCTTTATTGTTCCCTGTTGATAAGTTTTACTTTCAAGTGGTATTTTAACCCAACTCGTGGCGGGGTTTGGGTACGCCTTATCTTCTGAAATTGGTTCTACCGACAAAGGTAAAAGTACGTTCAATGTACGGGTTACGCTATCGGCAGACCAAAAGTCGGTATTACCGTTTTGCTTTGCGGTTATAGTTATTTCTCCTCCGTTTTTGATAGTAAGTATGTAGTTTTCAATCGATGCAATATTCGGATTTGAAATGCTGTACGTTATCGGTAAACCCGACGAAGCGGTTTTGGGCAATGTGATACTTTGAGTTGTTGCGAATGATACTTCTGATGGTAAGTCGAGCAAAATTGACTGCTTATCTTTTGCTGTTCCGACTAATACTATTTCCAACGAATTATCAGCGGTTGCACTCGTAGTTCGAGCATTTTTGATACTTGGATTAAAAATTAGCTTTGCTTCTTTTATCCCTTTTGAAACCGGAACAAGATCAAGCTGCACTTTGACGCTGTCGTTTGGTTTCAGGGTCAGGTTTTCTGGCAAATTGAGTTTGAAACTGGCGGAGTCTTTTCCTGAAATGTATAGTTGTCTTGTAGAAACATTGAGACTACGCCCAACGCCTTCGTTTTTGAGATAAAAACTCAATTGCTCGTTTTCACCCGAGCGGTTATCAAATGAAACAGGTTTTGTGAAATCAATTGATTTATCTGGGGGTTTGAGTTGGAGGGTGGCGGAAGTTTTGAAAGAAACTACGTCTGATATTGTCATAAATTGAGGTAGTGATTGTTCGTAGTTCTTCACTTCATCGGTAAGCGTGTTGTAACTTCTAAACTTAAATGCAAAAGCGGTATCTGCGGGGTTATAAAAGTCATTACCAATGCTTGTAAATATCTTGTTTGATGAATTTATGTACCTTAGCAAATTTCCCGACGTAATAACTTTGCCACGTTTCGTTTTAGGATTCAGTCCCAATACGGAGTGAAAAGTACCGTCATTATTGAACGTAAAAGCAGGTAAATACAAAAGAGAATCAATAAGAAAGAAATTATTGTTATTATAAAATAGTACCTCTACACCTCGAAAGGAATCTCCATTAACTGCAATATTATTCTTTTCTACTCCTTGAGTACCAATTTCGTAAAGTTCAATATTATGATTACCGTCGCTATATCTGATTTCTGAACTCCTGTTAAGTGCAAATAACTTAGCTTCAAAGGTTGTATAGTTGCTGAACATCGGTACATTCCCAACAAACTTCAGCTTTCCTTCGCTCGCAATATATACACTATCTTCTACCGCAATGCTTGTACCGCTTGAATTGACGTACGTGTACGTCCCCGTAGCAACGTAAAATAACACGTTTTTCCCTTCATAAATTTTTAAGTCACTTCTTCCAAAAGTGTCAAATTTTTTAGGCTCTTTATTCAAAACACTATCTCGTACTGTTGCTACTTCAAACGGTTGTTGTTCAAGCACCTTGAATAATTTATCTGAAACTTGAAATACTTTCTTGATGTAAGTGGTATCACCTGCTAAGAGGAAGGTTTCACTCTCTTTCTTTTCAATATCCCATAGTACAAAATCACCTTCATCAAATTCACCACCCTTTTCTCTACGATACAATAAATGCGTATTATTCGAAGCTAATATTTCAGAAGGGGCAGATGAAGAATACTTATTTATGAGATACCTAAAGTTAGTTAGATTAGATTGCATATCAACTACAGCTACTTTATCCAGTGTACCATAAATAAATTTATCGTCTATTACGCTAATAAAGAAGTTAGGCCATATATTCTTTTTTGTATAGGTGTACTTGGATTGAGAGTAGTTACCACTCACTGACATACTTACTATTGAGGACGGGGTATTAAACCTTAACCTACCCTTGTAAAACCCGTATAAGCCAAAGACTGGAAAACTATTTGGAATAATATTTACCTCGTTAGTTTGTTTGGACAATACAATAATTTTACTTGAAGAATAACTGCTTATGACAATTTCGGACTCCCCTACTATTAATAATTGATAAGTACCCTTTAACGTGTTTGCGTGTTTTGAAATATCAGTCTCTTTATAGTTTTGAGGAGTATTTAGAGGAAAACGAATTAGTTTATTACCAGATTCAGTTAAACAATAAATATTGTTTTTATCGGCAACGAATTGATTATAAAGAGTTTCTTTACCATCTCGGTATTCATAAAAAATGCCTAACGAAACACCAGTTTCGGAGTATCTGTAAAATTTATTTTGATCTAAGACAATAATTTCCTCATTTATGATTTGGATATACTTCTTATTGACTCCGTAAACATCCTCTTTTTGTTGCAACCGATGAATTCGTCTTAGTGTAGAATCTCTTCGATTAATAAGCAGTACTTCATCGTTTGTTGACAACAGTACTATATTTTTGGTAGCTTTTGCTACTTTGATTCTAAGTGTATCCGATTCGATTTTCGCTACAATAGAAGACGTATTGGTTTTAAGGTTAATTGCTTCGAGATAAAACTCTCGATTTTTTCTTAAAGTAACGAAAAACATTTCTTCACCGTTTTCAGAATAGATAGGCTCTCGAGTCAGTATTTGTTTTGAGTTTCCCCAATTTTTTCCACTATAACTCTCCAAAACTTCAAACTCAGATCCGTCTTCGTTTACTTTCCAGATAGAGCCATTGCCTTCTGAACCACCGAAGCTGGACACCCCATAAATTACATCCTGAGCGGTTGCGGTGAAAGAGGTAAGTAGTAGGAAGACATAGAATAGGTTTTTGAGCATTATAGAATGTGCTTTGTATTAGTCTTTAAAGTTTTGAGGTGATATAAGAAACCCCCATCCCAGCCTTCCCCCCACAGGGCAGGGTTGATTGGTTCTGTAAAAATGGTTTATTTTGTTTTTAAAAACGAAGTATGGATTATGATTTAAGGTCTTATTTTAAGTTACTCAAAGACCCTCGCCGCCCTCAAGGTCAACGGCATAGTTTGGAAAACATTTTGACTATCGTAATTATGGCAATTTTAAGTGGTTGTCAAGGTCTTCGTGGGTTTGCCCGTTTTGCTTCAAGTAATGAGCCTGAATTAGTAAGCCTGTTTAATTTGAAGCA
>JBLHXN010000230.1:0-3837 GCA_047630355.1 Spirosomataceae bacterium
CCAGATCATCTGTATTTTAAAAATGCCCAAAACTTTCGTCGTTTCAGATAGGTTAAATCTTTTTCGTTCGCGTAGGCTTCTTTCTCAAAACTTATGGCGTAATACGCCGTCCACCAATTGCCTAATCTCAGGTAATGAACTGTCCATTCTATTACGTACCAAACGTAGAAGAAGATAATTAACATTTCAATTTGCTGCCGTAGGTGAATGCGTTCGTGGTTTAGAATTACTTTTCCCGGCGATTTACTTCGTACAATGACAAACGGCCATAACGCGATGCCGCTAATCTTAGGAAGCTTGACGTTTTTTAAGAGAATCATGGCCTATGTCAAATGGTTACTCAGTAAACATGTGTGAAATTAATTAAAGTTTTATCATTTGTTTATTAACTCAATTTTAGAGATTTACGTTTTCTCGGAATCTACTAACCAATTTAATGCTCAATTCTGACTTTTTAAACTTATTAAGTTCAAATTACTCATCGGCAAAGAACTGCCACATTAAAAATTACAAGATTGGGATTTTTGACGTAGAAATTTGCTTTTATGATATTGCAGCAACCGAAATATTCACGAAGGCAATCAGCCATTTGGAGATTAAGAATGTAGAAAAGCCGGACTTTACTATTCACGTAGCAGATTCCAAGACAAAATTGCCGAAACCAACGTGGAACTGGAACGACGTAGAAAATAAGGGTGAAATCCCGACTGAGAAAGAGAATATCACGGCCCGGTTTATGAACTGGCAGAATACTTTTTTTTTGGTAAATCATGCACAAAGCGAAGCATTCTACTGGACAAAAACCGTGGAGGAACTGCCCGAATGGGAGCGGAGTTTTCCGTTTCGTGATATTCTTCATAACTGGTTTAGAAAAGAAGCCCGGTTTTTTATTTTACACGCGGCTGCGGTTGGTACGGCAGACGGTGGGGTGATTATCGTCGGGAAAAGCGGTTCGGGAAAATCAACTTCGGCTTTAGCGTGTATTGGGAGTGAATTAAAGTACGCCGGCGATGATCTTATATTGGTGGATTTGCAGGAAAAAATAATTTATAGTTTATACAACGTTGCTAAACTGAACTTCGACCAAGCAGAACGGTTTCCTATTTTAAAATCTTTCATTTTCAATGAAAATACCGGGGATGACTGCAAGGCACAGGTATTTTTGCAGGATCATTATCCCGAGTATATAATAAAAGAAATGCCTCTGAAGGCTCTTATCATACCAAAGTTCAACGGAAATAAAAAAAGTAGTTGGGAGCAGACAACAGTGGCAAAAGGAGTTATGGCATTGAGCCCGTCAACTATTGCGTTGATGAACGAAGAGCCGGATTATTTTCATTTGTTGCGTAAAATTGCGGAAGCAGTTCCCAATTACCAACTCGAAACCGGAAGCGAATTAATTACTATCCCGATAGCTATAAAGGAAATTATACATGAAACTATTAAAAGGTAATGCATTATTTAATGGTGGAGGGCACTTCCCCGACGAGCAGCATACGCTATTATTAAAGGCAGCCTTGAAAGAAAAAGGTGAGGCACTCGATGCGTTTAATGCTTGGCTTGATACAATGCAGTTAAATACACTTTTGGCTCATTCTCCTGCCTTTCTTACGGGTTTTATGGATAGGGTAGATATGGGATGCCAGCGACTGATGCCCTTAGTAATTGAAAATATCGGAGAAGATGCACATCCTTATTTCAAACCTTTACGTGGCTACATCAAAAACTCCTGGGTCAGGAATCAACGGATTATACTGACAACTGCTCAACTCGCTAAAGAACTCCAAGAGGTTGGGATTCCAACAATAACCTTTAAGGGTATTAGGCTTGTGACAAAGTATTATCCAAACGTGGCAAGTCGACCAATGTTTGACGGGGACTTACTTATTCCGTTTGAATACAAAGAACGATTTTTAGAACTTTTGAATACCGGACAACTTAATCTGAAGCTAAGAAATGCTGACGACCTTATGACTGAGTTCTGTCACGCTGTTCATCTTATTTATCAGGAAAGCGTTGATATAGATTTACACTGGGGTGTATTTTCGGAATACGGACTTCAGAGAAAAGTAAGTGACTTTATATTGAGTAAAGCTACTAACACTAATTTAAAAGGAGGACAAACTCAAGACCTTGACCCAACCCATGAATTCTTTATTTCTCTGGTTCACGGCCGTGGATTCGATCCGGTTCCGCCAATCAGGTGGGTAGCAGATTGCACGTTGATATTAAGAAAAGAAAACATCGACTGGAGAGAATTTGAAAGGTTAAATGAACAATTTAGCTATAAGCCATTCGTAAAACGGGCATTGCCTTACTTAAAAGAACACTTTTGCCCGCAGATACCTAATGAAGTGATGCATACTATCGAGCAGGCTTCCGTAACGATATTTGAAGAGAAGTATTACAACTCTATTTCAATGAATATCAGAAATAAAGGCTTGGTTAGTTTACTATTTTACGGAACAAAGCGACGTGGTATATATTATAAAATGTTCTTGTCAGATGCTTATCCTACCGTATGGCATTACTTGTTTCGTTGGTATACACAACGGTTTAGACAAGAGTTTGATAAACGTAAACGGATATTATGAGTAGCAGTATTATTATTGTTTTCACGTTAACGTTCTTCATCTACTACCTAAATACGCTGAGCCTTTCGGTGAGGATAGTGGGCATCAGAACCAAGAAGATGGCGGCAACTTATTCGGTTTACAATATCATTTTTTTGATGGCAAGGTTTGCCAATACGCTTCAGGCTCCGCTTTTATCGAAACGGGTGGAGCTGTCCATTATACAAAACGAACCCATAGATTATTATCTATTCTACTCTTTGATTTTTTTCTCATTCTTAGGCGGTGTTGCTGGTGCTTTTTCCATACCAACCATGCAACGGTTTATGGCAAAAGCAGTAGAGAAAGCTCATGCTAAGAATGCTATTTATCAACTTCTGACTGGTATATATAAGAAGTCGACCCTGAAGCACCTTCGTCAATCCCTGAAATTGCCGAACGTAGATAATTTCAGAAGGTTGATTCGGATAAGCGACCTACCCATAGGTATCATCAGTATGAACCTTATCATAACTGCATTGCTTACAGTAAGCGTATTGGCCTGTTTATATGCTGGATATCTGAATCCAGAATTAAGAACAACCTGCTTGTCAATGAACGGGTTTATCGTTGGGTTATCGGTAATTTTATCCATGCTCATCACCGAACCACATTTGAGTATTTTGGGTGACAAGGTAGCTTTTCAGGGGATGGACGAGGGGTATTTTAGAAGGTACTTAGGGTTGGTAGTCGTGGCAAGATTAGTAGGTTCAGGACTTAGTTTTTTACTACTTGTGCCAATGGCAAAATTCGTCGTGTTTTTAGCACAGCATATATTTTAGTAGCTACGGATAAAATCTGTTAATACATCCGCCACCTTTCTATGTCCCGATGGTTTTAAATGTTCGTCGAAGTAATAATTATCGTCGCTTCTAAGCATACTGTTCGTATCCACGAAATAGACTTTTTCCGCGTTGTCCTTCTCAGATAGTTCACGGCAAGTATTAATAAACAATGGGTCTAACCGTGTTGAACTGTTTGATTGACTAATGACAATAATATTTCCGTTGTAGAATTTCCGGATGCTTTGTAAATGGGTATAAAAAGTGCTAACCTGCTCCTCCATATTTTGATCATTACCAAATACCCTTTCGTCTGTTTTTAGTTTGAAGGCGAGAATTAGCAGTTGCTTCAGATATTCATATGTATATCTAAACGGACTATACGAAGAGAAAACTTGATTCTGCGTTACGCGTAGTTTATAACCCTCTTTATGGAAACGTGG
>JBLHXN010000231.1:0-3831 GCA_047630355.1 Spirosomataceae bacterium
TCCGAATGAATGCTGTTTAATGCGGAACAAATTTTTAAACGTGTCATGGTATTTACTCATAACACATGAAAACTATGCAAAACGCAAAAAAGATAGAAATTGAAAGTACAATAGATTGTCCGGTAGAAAACGTTTGGAAATCCTGGACATCGCCCGAACATATTAAAGAATGGAACGCCGCCTCTGATGATTGGCACACCACAAATGTTGAAACTGATGTGAAAGAAGGCGGAAAATTCAACTACCGCATGGAAGCCAAAGATGGTAGTGCGGGCTTTGATTTCAAAGGAACGTTCACCGAAGTAAAAGAAAACGAATTACTTGCTTATGATGTGGAAGACGGAAGAAAGGTTACGGTCAGATTCTCAAAAACAGATGGTGAGAAAACCCACCTCAAGCAAGTTTTCGAAACAGAAGAAGATAATGAAGTGGAAATGCAGCGTGCTGGCTGGCAATCCATTTTAGACAACTTTAAGAAATATACCGAGGCGAAATTTGGCTGAAAATACGATTCTGAGTTAAAAAGTAGCGGCTAATTTATAAGTGCCAACTATGTGCGGGAAGTGCCGTGTAGTGGGCACTATTTTTTTGAAAGTTCATTGTTCTAACGAGTTTTCTTTTTCAGTTCAATCAGCGTCCACTATATTTGAGGTTGGGTGACAAGCGTACGAAAGCCATTTCTAACGTTTTACCCTTTTCAAATCTATCTTACGCCATGATTGTCTCCACAAAACAACCGTTTCAACTCGTTTACTCAATTTTCCAGCATCAGTATTTAGGATTGTTGTTTGAAACGTTTGTGATTCAACTCAACGATAAAGGGGAATTTACCTATTCGTACCAAAACGTTTCGGCGAAAAATATTGAAGAATTTGCTGAAAGGTTAGACCCGGTCGATTTTGAATTAGTAGAAATCATTGATGATATGACGCAAGACGGTATCTTGCAACAGTACAATACGAAAAGGTTATCGTCGGTTGACTTTTTTTTGAAAAACTACGGTCCTGAAAAGGGCGACCGAAATTTGGTGCTGTCTATCGAAGCTCAGGTTGAGAAGTGTCGCTCAAAAGTATTGAGACGATTAGACGGTAGGCAGCAGGTATTTGAAATGCGGGACGATGGCTTCCCCGCCGGAACTCGCATTGAAGTAAAAGAAATTCCCGCCAAAGTATATTTTCATTTCGATCGTCGGGAGGAGGAAACCTACTATTATCCGATTGTGAAAAGCGGAGCAGAGAAGGTGAAGTTTCAATTTAAGAACGGGATAATCCTAAGTAACTCCCCGGCTTATTTATTGGTCGAACATAAAATTTATGCCTTTGATAAACGGGTCGATGCCAACAAGCTGAAGCCTTTTCTCGACAAACCAAATATTATTATAAAACGAGCTATTGAGAAAACCTATTTCAAGAAATTTGTGGCTCCGCTCATCGCTCAATTCAATGTGTACGCCAAGGGTTTTGAAATAATAAAGAAAGAATTCGAAGCATTTCCCGTACTCCAACTTAAAGAATTGGTCACCACAGATGAAGTGTCTGATACTATTGTGATTTCTCTGCAATTCTCGTATAATGGTGTAAATTATGACTACGATACTGGAATGGCTAATTCTTATGTTAACGTGATACAAGAAGGAGAAAGCTGGATTTTTGAAAAAATAATGCGTGACTGGTCACGGGAAAACGGAGTGATTAATTGGTTGACAAAAAATGGCTTAGACATTAGTTCGGGCACTGTTCGGGTTAAAAAACAGGCCGCTTTTTCGTGGTTGCAACAGCATCACGATGACCTCGAAAAGCACGGAATAAAAATAGAACAATCTTCCGAAACAGATAAGAAGTACTTTGTCGGTTATTCTTCGCTGGATATTCGTATTGAAGAGAAAAATGACTGGTTCGATATTAAAGCGAAAGTAGTTTTTGGTGAATACGAAATTCCGTTTGTGCAACTCAGAAAATATATTTTAGCTGGACAAACCGAGTTTAGGTTGCCAAACGGTCAAATCGCCGTGATTCCTGAAGAGTGGTTTGCCCGCTACGCTGATTTACTGACCTTTGTGGACGAAGGCGACGATGACGAATTTCGGTTGCAAAAACACCACATCGCAACGGTACAAAGACTCGAACAAGATGGTTTAGCTACTACCATAATCAGTCGTAAATTAGAGCAATTGCGAGACTTCGATAAAATAGAGCCGGTTGAGTTGCCGAGTGGATTTAAGGGCGAGCTGCGACCTTACCAAAAAGCGGGGTACGATTGGTTGCACTTCTTGAAAAAGTATAAATTTGGCGGTTGCCTTGCCGATGACATGGGTTTGGGAAAAACCGTGATGACCTTGGCTTTTTTGCAATCTTTAAAAGAAAGCGGCGAAATGCAAAAGCCAACGCTGCTCGTGATGCCTACTTCTTTAATTTATAACTGGCAAAAGGAAGCCGAAAAGTTTACACCCGAACTGAAAATATTGATTCATGTGGGTTCGAATCGGGAGAAGAATACAACACACTTTGACGATTATGATTTAGTATTGATGTCATACGGAATTCTGAGAATTGACATCGAATTTATTAAACAACATCGGTTTACGTACGCCATTCTTGACGAATCTCAGGTAATAAAAAACCCCTCTGCTAACATCTCGCAGGCAGTACGAGAACTGAATGTAAATTACCGGCTGATTCTAACCGGAACGCCGCTTGAAAATAGTACGCTTGACTTATGGAGTCAGATGACGTTCACCAATCCGGGATTGCTTGGATCGCAGGTTTATTTTAAAGAAAATTATCAGTATCCAATCGAGAAAAAACAGGACGAAGACGCTATTCGAAAGCTGTACGCCAAGATAAAGCCGTTTATGCTGCGGCGACAAAAATCACAAGTGGCAACGGAACTTCCCGAAAAAGTGGAGAATGTTTTTTATTCCGATATGACGGAAGAACAAGCTCACGTTTACGAAGAAACGAAGTCTTATTACCGTAATTTACTACTTGAACAAATCGAGCAAAAAGGCATTGGGAAAGCACAATTTATGGTTTTGCAAGGACTCACCAAATTGCGTCAACTCGCCAACGATCCCCGAATGATTGACGCCGATTACCAAGGCAGTTCCGGTAAAGGCGAGGATGTACTGCATCAATTGCTAAATATTGTCAAAAATGGACATAAGGTGTTGATATTCAGTCAGTACGTAAAGCATTTGCAATTATTTAAGAACTACTTAGATACAAATGAAATTGCGTATTGTTATTTAGATGGCAGTACAAAGAAGCGTCAGGAGATAGTTGATAGATTCCAAACCGATGAGTCAACAAAAGTATTCCTGATTTCACTCAAAGCGGGTGGGGTAGGGCTCAACCTGACCGCTGCCGAATACGTCTTTATTCTTGACCCGTGGTGGAACCCCGCCGTTGAAGCCCAAGCGATTGACCGTGCCCACCGGATTGGTCAGGAAAAGACCGTTTTTACCTACAAGTTCATCACCCGAAATACCGTGGAGGAGAAAATTCTGGCGTTGCAGCGTTCCAAAAAGCGATTGTTTAATGAATTAATTACTACAGAAGATACCTTTGTGAAGTCACTTTCTAAAACTGACGTGTTGGATTTGTTGAGTTAGAGAAAATACCTCCGACAAAGAACAAGGTATGATTTTTGCTGGTATTTCGCGTATAAATTGCTGGCCGAATGAATAAAATATTACCACTTTTCTTTATTAGACTTCTTTCCTAATTAAAACTCGGTGTACTTCATGTGGTTTGTGGCTTTTTTAAGGTTTACAATTGCACTTATATTTCCCCAGTTTTTATCGTAATTTTTATGTTTCCCCCTAAACCTGCT
>JBLHXN010000232.1:0-3829 GCA_047630355.1 Spirosomataceae bacterium
ATGACCCGCCCGTCTCCCACCACATCGGCGTAGCCATAAAAGCGAATATCTTTATGGATAAACTGAATAAATTGTTGGCTCTTCAGCCGTTTGGGAAGCATTTCTTTCGCTCCTTCTACCAATTCGGAAGCAAATCGGTGTGGTTTATCCTTCAATACGGCAGATTCAAACGAAATCCCTTTCCCAAACTTTTTCAGCAATTCGGGGTCAGTTATCGGTACTCGATTAATACGATTCAGCAACTTGTCAAACGCATCTTTCGACGGGTTGGCAAGATAGCGGTGGTATTCGTTTAAAAGCGTTGGGTAAAATTGGTAGCGAAGCATTTCTGATTTACGAATTTAAAAGTACGATTAACAGAGAATGGGTCCGTATTTAAAACGCATCCATTATCCGAAAGTAAAAGGAGAAGTTACCAAATTGATTTACAGCTGCATCAATTCGGGTGAAAAGATTCTTTTCACGGTTGAAATTAAACCGAATTCCCAAACCTCCAGCAGCGTAAAATTGCTCATTTTTAAATTCTGAAATCGTTGGTGCCACTTGCCCACCATTAACAAAAGCCGCTCCCCAAAAGTATTTATTGATTTTACGGCGGTATTCAGCCTGAACTGTATAGTATTGTCTGTCCCGAAAACGCCCTTCTACATAACCACGCATTTGATTTGAGCCACCAAGTCTCGGAATTTCCCGAAATGGCACATCGCCGCTGGATAGCGTTGAAAAAAACTGAAAACCGAGGAAATCTTTCGGGGTAATTAAATTGAATTTTCGGGCATCAACGGTAAGTTTTTGATAGATGTGTTTTCCGCCTAAAAAGTTACCGTACAATACCGGAGCAACTTCTAAATACCAACCTTCAAACGCACTAAACGGATTGTCGCGGTGATCTAATAACAAGACCGGGCCAATTCCCGCAATTTGACTATCGTCAATTAAATCGTGGTTTATAGTTGAGCCATCTTCGGGCGTGTAATCAACATCTTTAGTATGTCCCCAATCAAATCCAAGTCCTACAAATGTTTTGTCTGCTACCTTTTTTGTAGTAACGCCCACAAAGTACGTTCGATTATAAAAAACGTTCGTACCGTCGTCTTTCGGAATTTCGTGACTGCCCAGCCCCCAATAATATTCGGAGAAATCAGTGTAACCCGCTCGTCCCCGAAAAAACCAAGATTCATTTTTTGTGAATATTTGCCAAGCAGGTTCAATAATCAATTGCTTTCTTACGCTGTAAACCGCCTGAATCCACGCAAAAGAATCACGGGTACGTTTTAACGAATCTTCTTTATCAGTGTTAAAGAAATAATCAAGTGAAACTCCCGCCCGCAAACCCGTTTCGGGAGTTACCTGAATAATGGGAATGGGAATGACATTCAAATGCCCTTGCGTTAGCGAATCCAACGAAAAGCGTTTTTTCTTTTGGGCAGTTGCGGAAACACTCCCCAAGAGAAGTAACGTAAAAACGAGAAGTATATAGTTTTTCAAAAATCTGTGTTTAGAATTATATTAAACGACGACAAATAATTTATAGTTTGATTTACGGAGATTTATCCAATTCAGAAAGACACCTGACTTCATGAAACACTGAAATCATCACGATTAGCAAGTCGCCCCATACTCCTGTTTGTTTGAAGTCATATAAGCCCAAATCGAATGATCTAATAATTCAACTGGTTTCTCTAAAAATATCGCAGTATTTGTTATAATCTCTTTAGCTCGGTCGTACTCGTTATTAGTAATTGAGACATCTGCTGACAGTATAAAATTGAAGAGATGTCTATCAACAGCTACCGAACTTCTACCAGACAAGATTTTAAAATAGTCTGCTGTTTTGTCTCCAATTCCTCTGACAGATTTAAAGTAAACGACATTTTTCTTATTTTCTAACCAAGCATGTAGTTCGGGTGCGGTCTCAATTTCTTCCTCTTTAAAAAATATAGTAACAGCCTTAATTCGGTCTAACTTTTCATGATGTTGCCAATTAGCAATATTCTCTAAATTGCCCTTCTGTATTTCCGTCAAGAAAGAAGTGGTAGTTTTTAATTCTGGAAACTCGTTTAAAACCCTCTCAATTCTTGGTTTTACGACAGAATTATAGTTCAAACCAGCTTGTAAAATTCCATCGATTATTATGGCTCCCATGTGATCGAATATTTCAATCTCCACAAATTGGAAATCGGGCAGACTTTCAATGTAGTTTTTCAACACAACACTTTCATTCATAAGCTCTTAATACGTTTCGTACCGATGGCACTCCTTACTCTTTCTTATCTCTTTTTCTACAAATATATAGCTCCTACGGAGCTTTTGAACTCGCGTTGCCTACTGCCAAATAAATCAAACTAATGTTATAAAACCTCAATTCCGATAATCTAACGCAGGCTTTCTATCTCCGATAAGGGCTTTGTACTCGAATGCCTCACCGCCACGCTTTTGAATGAACTCTGTTTTTGCTTTTTCAATAACTGCGGGTTGTTGAAAAAGCTCGATAGCGGTCAAAGCCATTGTTTTGGCGGCAACCATCATTCCTTTCTTCCCGATACTCGTTCCTCCGGCGGCAACTGCTTGCCAACTGTGAGCGGGCGTAAACGGAACCCAAGTAGCGGTTCTGAGCCCAACCGTTGGTACAACCCAGCTAATATCCGCAACGTCGGTTGAGCCACCGCCGCCTCGCATTTTTACTTCAAACGGTTCGATGGCGTTTGGGTCAATATTGTCGTAAGGATTGGTTGTCAATGTAGCAGAAATCTTATCGGCAAACGCTTTCTCTTCGGCGTTGTACGTTACGCCGCCTACCTTTTCTAAGTTAGCGTGCATGATTCGGGCGAGGGTTTCGTTAGGTAGAATTTCGTAAACGCCGCCAATGATTTCGTGCGTAACCGTGGTACCCGTTCCCATCGCTGCACCTTCGGAGGCTTTTTTGATTCTGTCCCAAATATCTACCAAATCTGTTCTTCGGGGGCTTCGAGTGTAATAGTAAACTTCAGCAAAATCAGGAACTACGTTTGGAGCTTTACCACCATCGGTGATTACATAATGGATGCGGGTATCAGACGGCACATGTTCCCGCATCATATTTACCATATAATTCAACGCTTCAACGCCGTCAAGTGCCGAACGCCCTTTATCGGGTGCTCCGGCAGCGTGGGCAGAAACGCCGCTGAACCGGAATTTAGCAGAAATATTTGCCAACGAACTACTCGCATTTGCACTATTTGAAGCTCCCGGATGCCAATGTAATACCACGTCGGCGTCATTAAATAATCCGGCACGAACCATGTAAACTTTCCCCGAACCGCCTTCTTCAGCGGGAGTGCCGTAAAAACGAATCGTTCCTTTTTGTCCAGTTTGTTTCATCCAATCTTTCACCGCAATTGCCGCCGCCGCCGAGCCAACGCCAAATAAATGGTGACCGCAGGCGTGTCCGGCTTTTCCGCCGAGTGATTTCTTTTCGGGAACGGCATCTTGCGAAAGCCCCGGCAGTGCGTCAAATTCTCCTAAAATACCGATAACAGGTTTCCCCGAACCAAAGGTTGCGGTAAACGCCGTTGGAATTTCGGCAACGCCCGTTTCGATTTTGAAACCTTCTTTTTCTAAGGTTTCCTGAAGAAGTTTTGAGCTTTTATACTCTTGGTATCCAACCTCGGCGAAGCCCCAAATTTGTTGGGAAAGACTAGCATAATAGGCTTCTTTTTCGGTTATTTTTTTAACAACATCGGCTGGCTTTTGAGCAACAACGTTAACCGATAATAAGGCTACGGTGCAGAAAAGAATTGCGGAAAGAAAAACTCGTTTCATAGAATTAAGGTTTTGAAGTTATTCAACG
>JBLHXN010000233.1:0-3754 GCA_047630355.1 Spirosomataceae bacterium
GTATTTGACGAAGAAGCAAAATTGATAAAAGATGTAAAGTGGTTGGGTCAGGGAACAATCTATCCGGATATAATCGAATCGGTATCGGTGAAAGGACCGTCGGTCACTATTAAATCACACCACAACGTAGGCGGTTTACCTGATTTCATGAACCTTAAAGTGGTAGAGCCGCTAAAGTTGCAATTTAAAGATGGCGTTAGAGAAGTTGGAGCGGCGTTAAATATTAGTCAAAACATCTTGGGACGTCATCCATTTCCTGGCCCAGGATTAGCCATTAGAATTCTGAGCGATGTGACCGAAGAAAAAGTTAGTATTTTGCAAGCGGTTGATAATATATTCATCAGTAATTTGAAAAAGCATAACCTGTATGATAGCGTTTGGCAAGCTGGAGCAATGCTTTTGCCCGTTCAAAGCGTGGGAGTTATGGGAGATGAACGCACGTACGAAAGTGTTGTTTCATTGCGGGCAGTTTCAAGTGTAGATGGTATGACCGCCGACTGGAGTCATTTGCCTTACGAATTTTTGGGACTGGTTTCCAACGAAATTATCAATAAAGTGAAGGGCGTTAACCGGGTAGTTTATGACATCAGTTCAAAACCACCGGCTACCATTGAATGGGAGTAAGTTAATTAATTCTGACCAATATTTTCTTGAGCGGTAAGGTTTTCACTGATCCGCTCATTTTCTTCTTTACGTTTTTCAAGCGTGGTGCGGTGTACCCGAACCCGACGGACTTCAAGACGGTAGCCAAGAAACGAGTAGCTGACGAATGCTGTAAATACAACTAAGACCATAATGTAATTACTTACTTGAAGTCTTAGTAGGAAGGAAAACATGGTGAAAGCAATCGTGAAAATGTAGAAAATGATGGAAGTAGAGGCATGGCTCAAACCATTGTCAACTACCAAATGGTGCATATGTAACCTATCTGCTTCGAATGGTGATTTACCTCTGAAAATTCTTAAGCCGAATACTCGAAGCGAATCAAACATTGGAACAGAAAGCAACACGACTACCAAAATAGGGGCACTAACAAATATTGAATTCTCTGCAAACTCATGATTTACGTTGTAATGAATGTATTTTATAGCAAGAACGGTTATAATATATCCGATGAGCAGCGAACCGGTATCGCCCATAAATATGCGTTGCTTCTTGCTCAGATTGTACCGCATGAACGCGAGCAATGATGCTGAGGTACACAATGATAAACACGCTAACGACCAGAAGTCATTGGAGAGAAACCACCAACCTAAGAAACCGCAGCAAATCATTCCGATACCCGATGAAAGACCGTCAATTCCGTCAATCAAGTTGAATGAATTAATCAGAGCGACAAAGATAAATATGGTAAATAATACGCTGACGAAATAAGGGAGTTCGTTAATGCCCATAATCCCAAAGAGGTGGGTAATTCGCAAATCGCTTCCGATGATTACAATTGAAGAAGCGAGTATTTGTGTCATTAATTTCTTAACTGCCGAGAGTGCATAGAGGTCATCTTTTATTCCGAGGAAGAAAAGTATTATCACGCCCACAAAAACCTTGTGAAGCAGAACTCCTTCGTCGCCAAAATTCCAAAGGAAATAACCAATCATTATTCCTGCAAATATAGCAACACCACCAAAAGTAGGAGTGGGCTCATGGTGAGAGCTACGTTTTAGAGGTGTTTCTAAAAGGCCTGTATTCTTGCAAATATTAATTATTAACGGAACTGCCTGATAAACAACAATGAACGAAGTGATAACCGCGATGAGTATTTGTAAATCTTTGGATAACACGATGTCCTCAAAAACTAAATTCATAAAGGAGGATTTTATATTTTAATAGGTTGGTAAAGATAGTATCTTAATCGCTGCTTGCTATGCTAATGCAAGATGAATATTGACAAATTCTATTTAACGGTCAATTTATTAGTCGTTGAGTTTTATTTACTGCCGGATTTCCCTGGTAAATCCCATTTGCTTGTAAATCTGTTGTCGCCACCGAGCCAACGCTTAGCACTGCGTGCGAGTAAACCGTTACTCCGGGACAAACTGTAGCCTTCGCCCCAATCCAACTACCGTCTTCTAAAATAATCGGTTTCAGAACTAAATCAAACGTACTTTTCTTAAAGTTATGATTACCCGTTAGCAGCATGCTTCCCTGAGATAGACAGCAATTTTTACCGATAGTCACATTTGTTAAATTATCGATCCACACATTTTCGCCAATCCAGGTTTCATCACCAATGGTCAAAAACCACGGATATTTTATCACGACTCGTTGTTTGAAGACAACTCGTTTTCCAACCTTCGCTCCGAAAAGCCGAAGAACTGACCTTTTAAGGCCGTAAGGGAATGGTATTGACGTATCAATGAATAGCCTGCTCAGGATGTACCAAATCAGAACCTTTAGTTTGCTTCCTGGCTTATACCACGAATTATTGTATTTGCTTAAATCGGTTTTTCCCATTAATTCAACTGTGAAATTATTTGCCCACTTATTAACCTTCCCCGTTCTAAGTCGGGTTCAAGATAGCCCTTTGTTCTCTCAAATAAATGATAGTAGTTTTTCTCGTTGCCCGCCTCAATAATATGTGACCATTCGTGCACTGCGGTGTGAAAAGCCAAATCGTCGGCTCGTATCTGAAGGTTTGTAATAGCGGCGTTAATGGTTTCGTTTAGTAAGTCTTCGTTGTTGCAAAGGTACTCTACCATTCCAACCCGAAGCTTAAACGGCGGCGTTTGACAGATTAAATTTTTGTAAGGATTAATATTTAGTTCATCCCAAGTACATAGCATACTGAGCAAACTCAAATGTGAATTTGGTAACGAATCTTTATTTTTGTTCAAAGAAACGTGGTTCATCAGTGATTCGTCAAACAAGTTCTCGGAACTTTTATCCCGAAAAACACGCTCGATAGCTCCTCTGACTTTCTTCTCGTATTTATCCCGATTCCCGGTTATCATTAAACTGAAAAGTTCGTTTTCTTGCTCAGCGTAGGTTCTGACGTCCAGCTTAGCGTAGGGATTTTGGAGAGCAAGACCTGCGTAAACGTGAGCTTTATAACTATAAACCCGAAGGGTTAGCAAATATTTAAGATTATCTAATCCATTTGGGTGTAGTGAATTTTTCCACGGATAATCCTTCCGATGCATACACGCCGTTCCAATACTCTCAAATCCAATATGAGTCACCGCCTGAATATCTGACATTAATTTGTCGTGTTCTTCAACAGAATCTAAATGCTCAATTTTTGCACCAATCGCTTTATAAACGGTTGTTATTTCATCGTAAACCGAACTGCTTGCGTTGATATTAATCAAAATCTGAGTTTGGTTTTCGGTATTTACGTGTGGCCCAAAAAGGGCGTGGTTTGAGATAATAGTAGCGTCTGCGGGAAGGTGTTTTTTGAACGCCTGATACTCCGGAGTTTTGACAGATGTTTGTCCGCCAACGATTGCCCCGTATTTTGTGGAAGGTCCAAACTGTTTTACGACGGCTTCGATGTTCGTGGTTTCAACGCAGTACAGAATCATGTCACAAAGTCGTGAAAGTTGAATTCCGTCTTTCAAAACCGTAACTATTATTCCCTCTTCGTCGAAGGATTTTTGTAACGAGCTTTGCCGTTCGGGTAAATCACAACCGTAGACTTCGTAATTGGATTCCGCCCATTTTTTCGCGTACAATTTACCCATGTCGCCAAGGCCTATAATCCCGATTTTCATGACTCTTTTTTGAAGGTTTTTAAAAAAGTAAACGCCGCAAAAAA
>JBLHXN010000234.1:0-3712 GCA_047630355.1 Spirosomataceae bacterium
GAATCAAGAAACGAACGAATTTTACGAACGAATGCGTCCAAGTTACCAGAACCCGAAGCTTTGCCAATTGTGATAGCACGCTCGATAGAGAATACAAGTACAATTAATAAACAAGTAATAAGAACCGGCACAATTACCCCGCCTTTGTAAATAATACCTAAAGCAGTTGCTGGTTCGCCTTCGGCATCAAAATTAGAAGAGTCTCCTAATACGAACTTGTAAATACACACACCTACAACAAATAAAATAGGAATTACCCAAGCAGCGTTTAGGCTACCCGATTTTGATTTTGGAGCTGCTGGCTTTTTAACTTTTGCAGCAGGAATAGTAGTCTTTTTTTCCATTAGATTTCGAAATTTTCAGGGTTTTAAAAAAATAATTAAAAATTAAACAAACCGATTCGTATGCTTTATCAAAAAGTTCTTCAGATAATCATCACACTCACGGAAATCTTTGGCAATTCTAAAGAAAATCAACGAAACATAAAACTTTTATGAGTAGTATTTATTTCCAAAGAATCATTTGCCTGACACTCACTTGATTAACATCAGAACTAAATATTTTATCGTTTTTAACTCAAATATTTGGCATTAAAGCAGTTAGATGAAATTATCAGTAACTTACTTTAATTGCACAAAACTACTTTATTTTTATCTTATCACCACAAAGGATAAGTCATTTTTTATTTGAGTCGACCACAATTCTGTCATCCCGATTTGCCAACTCCCACGCCGTGTGGAACACCAAACGGACGATTTGTTGATACTTCGGAAACATTATTTTTTCTACATCATCTCCCGGCCGATGGTAATCTTCGTGCACGCCGGTGAAGTAGAAAATAACAGGAATTTTGTTCTTGGCAAAGTTATAATGGTCTGAACGATAGTAGAATCGGTTAGGATCGTCGGGATCATTAAATGTGTAATCCAAATCAAAATTTATGCTCTCCTTATTTGCTTCTTCACTGATAGCATGAAGCTCGGAAGACAGTTTGTCAGAACCGATGAGGTAAACGTATTTGTCGTTGTCGGCGTGTTCTTTATCTACCCGTCCAATCATGTCTATATTGAGGTCGCAGACTAACTGTTTCAGAGGAATAACCGGATCCACGTCTGTAAAATACCTTGAGCCTAACAATCCTTTTTCTTCTCCGGTAACGGTCATAAAGAGAATACTTCGACGAGGACCGTTTCCAGCGGCTTTGGCTTTCGCAAATGCTTCGGCGAGTTCTAATATTGAACAAGTTCCGGAGCCATCATCGTCAGCACCGTTATATATTTCACCTTTTTTATCGATGCCTACGTGATCGTAATGAGCCGTTATGACAATTACTTCGTCTTTTTTGTCGGTTCCTTCCATGAAACCCATCACGTTCATAGTTTCTACGAGTTCATCACCCCGTTGGGATTTAAGAGTTACGGTAGAACTTTTTAGTGTCTTTTTCCCGTTTTGAGCTTTCATTAATTTTCGGTGCGAAACACCTAACATATCAGCAGCTAATGCAGAAGAGACTATAAATGAGGGACTTTTACTTGGCTGCGAAGTATTGTCAGTAGCCTCCAAACGCATTCGGTTGTATCTTGATAGTACCGCCTGACGCTCAGCTGCGAGTGTTTTAAACCTGTTTTCGTCAGCGTTGGAAATAACAAATACCGCTGATACCCCTGCGTCAAAGGCTGACTCTGTGATAGCTTTAGTTAATTCTTTATCGTCAGTTTCAAAAAACAGCACCCCTTTCCCTTCCACATCGGTCATTTCGGATGCGTTTTTTACGAGAATTAGTTCGGTTGTTATTTCCGTTGGAATATTAACAAGTCCGTTTGGGAAGAATTCTTTGAAGTACATGCGTTTGCCATCACCAATTTTGATGTAGGCATCCTGCCATCCGTTTTTATAGAGGTTAAATTTTTGAAAGTAGCCTTTAGAACCGTCACTCTTCGGAACGATAGCTGTTAAACCTAAACCTTTGAAGTGATTAGCGATATACTCAGCGGCTTTACGTTGTCCCTCAGAACCAGTATCGCGTCCTTCGAGTTCGTCAGAGGCTATGTAAGTCAAGTGTCTTCTGAGGTCTTCGGCCGAAATAGTTTCGGCGTATTTAGCGGGAAGCTGTTGAGCGGCTATTTTGGCAAATGACCAAAATAGGCACATAAGAAGAGCCAGCGTACGAGTCATATTTTATAGTTTAGGATTAAATCGGAAACAAATATAAAGAAAGATTTTAAAGGTCAACTAATTATACCGTTTTGATTAGCGAAGACCCATTCATAGATTGAAACAGAGCAGGTAGTTTTACTGACGCTTAGGTTCATTCAGTTCTTTTTCCCAAATCTTGACATCGACCACAAAGCGAAACCACAACGCCTGAAGAAAATGAAAGACTAATCCTTCTTTTCCGTCTAAAATACCCAGTCGAATAAAATAGCGGTAAAAGAAGTACAAAAATGGCCGGGCGAAGAGCGGCATATTCCACCATTTTGATTTGAGGTACGCTATTCGTTCGTCTGGACTACCGAAGAACCGAGGCTTTATTGTCTGAACCCGCAAGGCGTTCTTTCGTTCAATTTCCTCCTCAGCTACCAAATCACTGTAACGGTTGTGCTTGGCAATCCAGAAACTAATTTCATTTTCTTTCAGGTTTTCCTCTTTCAGGTATCCATCCTCCCAAATAAGGGTTTCGCCTGGAACCACAAAACGATGGTCCATATTTTCGTTTATGTCAGAATAGCCGACGCCCGTCCGGAACATTTTCAATAAGTATTTCGGAAAATAACCTCCGTAACGTAGCCATCTGCCTTTAAAATAATTTTTACGATTAAAATAAATGCCGTTCACTCCCGGCGGAATTTGCTCAGACTGGAAGTTTGCTAATTTGGCGTAAAGCTCAGGCAAAACGATATGATCAGCATCAAGACCAATAATCCACGGCGTATCTATTTTGAAATGGTTTAGAGCAAAATGCCACTGCTTCGGATGGGTTTCAAATGCGTTTTGAGCAACCGTAGCGTTGTGTTCCTTTGCAACTTGTAATGTTGCGTCCGTGCTTCCCGAATCACATATATATATAGATGCGTTGAGCGGAGCAATGGATTTGAGTAATCGGGGTAAATGAACCTCTTCGTTAAAAGTGAGAATAACAAAAGAAAATGTAGGCTTAAACGACTTAATATCATTCATTAAAACTAACTCCTAAAATTTATTAAATGTAGTATAGCTGCAAAGTACGGAAAGTCTGATTTATTCACATAGTCGGTAAATCTTTATTTGACCGTTCGCTTTCTCTAACTTAAAAAGCCTTTTGTTGTAGAATATGCTGTCTGCTGTATTTTCAGTAGATAAAATTAGCTGCGGCGTAAAGAGCTTATCCTCTATTGTATTAAATGGTTCTTCCGTAAAAACATGTTTGACGGTTACTTTACTGGGCACAACTTTTTTAAGCAGTGGATAATCTTCAAAATCACGATGGACATCCAAACCGATTTTTTGTACTTTATTATCCAAATTATTTGTAACATCAATGATTGACATTAAACTCTCCTGCCCGGCATAAAACTTATCGCCTTTCGTGAGCAGTATACTATTTTTACGATATAGGCCTAAGGTTTTCTGATCAGCAAAGCTTAGTTTCTCCGTTGGTTTTAGCATACCTATGATAAAGTTGTACGAAATCAGCGGTCGGGTTGAGTTTAACAATAAGAAAGGTAAACTAACT
>JBLHXN010000235.1:0-3709 GCA_047630355.1 Spirosomataceae bacterium
GGAGCGTAAGAAGGAAATGCCGCTTGTAGAAGTAGAAGGGCAGGGGTATATTCACTACCGAAAAGGCTCAATTGTTATGTTTGCGTTGCAAGATTATATCGGCGAAGAACGGGTAAATACGGCCCTTCGTAATTTTCTCAAAGATTGGCAATATCCGGGACCTGACCACTCGAAAGGGCGTTACCCAACGAGCCGCGACTTGCTCGGCTATTTCAAGGAGCAAACTCCCGATAGTCTTCAGTATCTTATTAAAGATATGTTTGAAACTATTACGTTGTACGAGAATAAAACAAACGACGTAACGTACCAGAAACTTCAAAACGGAAAGTACGAAGTGATCATTCAGTCTAAAAACGAAAAGTTTAGAGCAGACGAAAAAGGAAACGAAAAAGCAATTGATTTCAGCGATTGGATGGATGTCGGTGTTTATACCGAAGGAAAAGATGGACAAGAGAAACTCATTTACCTCAAAAAGCACCTGATCAAATCGGGTGCAAATACGATTAAAGTTATTGTTGACAAAAAGCCTTCGATGGGAGGAGTTGATCCTGTCAACAAACTCATTGACCGCCATTCGGATGACAATCGGAAATCAGCAAGTTTGGAGGAGGAGGCGTAATATTCCTCCGATGATTATTCAGGAAAACCGCTCAATATTTGAGCGGTTTTCCTTATTTTAGGTAATGACATACTCAATCATATTATGCTTCGCGTTCCTTCAGAAATAAACAAGAGTGAATTTGAGTTATTGAAAATGCAGGACGCTACGTTTGTGGCGTACCGGAGTGATATTTATCCAGCAAAGAATGATGTCTTCTTTGAAGAAAATGCGGTTATCTACGTTTTGGAAGGAGACAAAAAGTTTAATAATACCCACCACGAGGTTCACGTCAAAAAAGGAGATATTCTGTTTGTCCGGCGAGGATTTTATCTGATGTCAGAATCTATCAATGCTTCGTATAAAAGTCTTGTCTTTTTCTTCGACGAAAAACTTTTAAAAGAATTTGTTGCTATAAACGAGAGCATTTTTGAAGATACTGTTCCGCAAAGTTCGCAGGTAGATGCCCTGATTACATTCAAAACGAGCGAGAAATTTGAGCAGTTTATTAAAACGGTTTTGCCGTATTTTGAAAAAAAAAACTCGCAGTACCTCAACGAATTTTTGCGGTTAAAATACCAAGAGTTACTGCTTCACCTAATTACTTTTGATACAGCTGACCAGTTAAAAAAGATGCTTAAACTTATCAGCGAAGGACAAAAAGCAGATTTGCGTTATCTGATGAATAACTACTACTTGAAGCCACTAACCTTAAATGAAATTGCCCGATTGTCGGGTCGAAGCCTTTCGTCTTTTAAGAGAGCTTTTCAGGAAGAGTTTGAAACGTCGCCGGCAGCGTGGATAAAGCAGAAACGCCTAGAGCACGCCGTTTTTCTTTTGAAAAATACGACGCAAAATATTTCGGAAATCAGTATGGAAATTGGTTACGAGAGCATCTCACACTTCATCAAGGCGTTTAAAGAGAAATTTGGAGTTACGCCAAAGCAATTGGCAATGAATAAAAGCTGATATTCTATCGGCTTAGAAGTGCTATGATTTTCTCCAAACCAATTTTGTCTGCTTCAGAAAAGTCGTTCAGCTTATCGCTGTCCACGTCTAAAACGGCAACCACTTCATTTTTTTTATTGAAAACCGGAAGTACGATTTCGGATTTTGAGGCGGAGGAGCAAGCGATGTGTCCGGGAAATTCGTCTACGTTCGGAACGGTGATGGTTTCAGCATCGGTATAGCATTTTCCGCAAACACCTTTGTGAAATGGGATGCGAGTGCAAGCAATTGGTCCTTGAAACGGTCCTAAAACGAGTTGGTCGTCTTTAACGAAATAAAATCCCACCCAAAAGAAACCAAATGCTTCCCGAAGTGCGGCGGCAATATTAGCTGTATTTGCCACAAAATCATCTTCGCCGAGTAGAAGAGCTTCAACTTGCGGGAAGAGAGAATGGTAAATTTCAGAACGATTTTCGGTTCTCGGAAGTGTAAGAGTTTCTGCCATTATTTATAAAAAAATGCGTTATACAGAGATGTATAACGCACACAGTATTTGAATAGTTTTTTAGAATTAAATAGCTTCCGATTTCACCTTCTTGCGGAGCATGTCTAATGCCGCTTCTTCGATTCCTTGTGGATCAAAACCGCATTCGTGTTGTAATTCAAGTTGCGTTCCGTGTTCCACCAAACGGTCAGGAATACCTAAGCGTTTTACTTTAGCAGTATAATCGTTATCGACCATAAATTCTAAAACAGCACTTCCCATACCACCCTGAACGCAACCGTCTTCTACGGTTATTACAGCGTCAAATTTCTGAAAAATTTCGTGTAACATTTCTTCGTCGAGCGGTTTCACAAAACGAATATCGTAATGGGCGGCATCAATGCCTTTTTCGGCTAAGGATTCACACACTTCAGTTGCGTAATTTCCAACGTGACCTAAAGTTAATATGGCAATATCGTCTCCGTCTTTCAACTTCCTGCCTTTGCCAATTTCTATTTTTTCGAGTGGTGTTTTCCATTCGGGCATCACTCCTTGTCCGCGTGGATAACGGATTGTGAATGCGTGCTTTAGTTCTTGAGTTTCGTCTAACTGAGCTGTAAACATTAGGTTTCGCAACTCCTGCTCGTTCATAGGAGCGGAGACAATCATGTTTGGAATGCAACGCATGTAAGCGATATCGTATGCTCCGTGGTGCGTGGGTCCGTCTGCTCCCGCAAAACCGGCTCTGTCTAAGCAGAAAATTACGGGTAATTCCTGCATGCAAACATCGTGGATTACCTGATCGTAAGCCCGTTGCATGAACGTAGAATAGATATTACAATAAACTATTTGTCCTTGTGTAGCCATACCTGCCGAAAACGTAACGGCGTGCTGCTCGGCTATTCCTACGTCAAATGCTCGCTCGGGCATGGCATCCATCATAATATTCATGGATGAACCGGAAGGCATAGCGGGAGTGACACCCACAATTTTACCGTTCTTTTCGGCTAACTCAACAATAGTATTACCGAAAACATCCTGATATTTTGGAGGTTGCGGCGTTAAGACTTTCTTCTTTTTGATTTCGCCCGTCACTTTATCAAAAAGTCCGGGAGCGTGCCAAGTAATCTGATCTTTTTCGGCGGGAGCGTAGCCTTTTCCTTTTTTTGTGAGGCAGTGCAATATCTTTGGCCCCGGAATATCTTTCAAGTCTTTCAAGACCTCCATCATGTGGTCAATATCATGACCATCAATCGGACCGAAGTAGCGTAAATTGAGAGCTTCAAAGAAATTACTTTCCTGAATTAACGTTCCTTTCAACCCATTTTCAATTTTGGAAACAATCTCGCGAGCACTTTTTCCGAACGTACTCATTTTTCCGAGCAAATTCCAAACGTCGTCTTTTACTTTATTATATGTTGGTGAAGTTGTGATATCAGTCAGGTACTCCCGCAACGCTCCTACATTCTGATCAATCGACATGCAATTGTCATTGAGGATTATTAGTAAATTTGCGTCTTTCAGAGAACCCGCATGGTTCATGCCTTCAAAGGAGAGACCACCCGTCATTGCACCGTCCCCAATTACGGCAATGTGCTGCCGGTTTTTATCGCCATTTAGTGCAGAACCCGCTGCCATACCTAACGCTGCTGATATTGAAGTGGATGAGTGCCCAACCC
>JBLHXN010000236.1:0-3658 GCA_047630355.1 Spirosomataceae bacterium
TTTCCACCAACTTTTAAGGTTGCATTAGCGAATTTACTTGCCCGAGCAACTTTAGAAGTAGGTATTTTCTCTTGTGATTTCATAAAAATAACTTTTAGCTGTCGGTCATTAGCTTTCAGCTTTTATTTTAAATATTTGTTGTGCCCAGAATTCTATTCAACAACAGAAGAAAGGCGTAAAACTTGTCTCGTTTTGATTGATTCCTCAATAGCATCCCAAAGTTTTAATCTTTTCTGCAACGCTTGTTTAGCTACGCTTAAAACTTCTTCCCACTTTGCGGATTCATCGCCGCACAATTCACTTATCATTAATAACGAAAGCGGACCGTGTTCGTCGCCGTCGAGTTCAATGTGACGATCTAAATAATACTTAAATTTAGTGTACTTTTCGTTTTCCGAATCTGCACTTTTAAGTATTTCGTGAAACATGTCAGGAATAATATCTTCCCGTCCAAAGGTGAAAGCTGCTGCAATCAAATGCGGTTCGTTTGTGTCAATGATATTGAACGAAAATTGCACGAACTCTTTTACCCGATCGTCAATTTTACATTCCTCCAGAGCTTCCCGCACCCTAACCCCCGACCTAATCAACGAAATGAATTTCTTAATTTCGGCGGTATCGGCACCAATCTGCAACATAGCATCAAGATACATCTCGAAATGGCTATTGGGTTCTCCAAGTTCGTTTACATCACTTTCTTCACCGTGAACAATCTCATTGATAAACCGTGATAGAATTGGATTAGCAGCGGGTACCCAAGGCAAGCTGACGGTGGTCAGTTGGATTTGCAACGCCTTCAGTAAAGACATGAAATCCCAAACGGCAAAAACATGACTTTTGGCAAATAATTGAATATCCTCTATGGAAGATAAATTATTGTAAAGTTGGTGCGATTTCAGCGACTCCCTGAGCCCGGAAAGTTCACGTTCGATGTGTTGATTCTGTGCGTTCATAAAAATTGTAGTGTGCTTTTATTATTTACGATTCTGATACAAAAACTTACCCAGATCAAACACGGAATCAAGCGGTGTGCGACCTAATAAATCCATAGACGTATTGACCGACTTTTCAATTAACGTATCGGTTTTCTCGAATGATTTACTCATATCGTTCACCCAAAAATCAATAATTGAAAGAGCTTGCTTCCAAAGCATGTCCGGATATCGTTGCATCAATTGCGGAATTGGGCGTTGCTCCACTTCGCGGGTTTCCCGACCTTCCAATAACAATTCATTAGCAAAGTCCTCAAAGACAAGTTTCGCATCAGACATTTGAATATTTTTCTTCATTCTCAACGGCGTATTCATCCGCTCATAAGATTTCAGGACGTAGCTGCGTTGCTTCTTCATCATCTCTATTAGCGTGTAATAGAAAGAAAGTAACTTTTCGCGTACCGAATATGTAGCATAAACTTCGTCTGCTTCGATAGCAACGATTGTCTGCACCACGAAAGACTTCCAAATATCGTTTTCGACCTGAACGAACGAATTAAATTCTTCGTAGAAAGTCTCTTCGGTAATTTTCAATTCTTTGGCAAACGAATAAACCGATTCAGGCCGACGGCCATTCATCAAAACGTACTCAATGTACGATTCTCTTATCTTCTGCTGTAGTGGTATTTTAGTTTGTTGTGCCATTTCTGTATGTATATAACTCCACCCCGAAGGTGGCTTTTAAGCGTATATGTTTGTTAAAAAAGATGTTGATTTATTGAAAGCGTTCAATACTGACATTGGAAAACGTGTTGTTGGTATTCCAAGCATGTCAGCGTGTTCGTGTCCCATAAAAAAGCGTGACTGTGCCTGAAAAAACTCACTCGCCAGTCGGCTTCCCGACATTTCAGCGTAGCATTTCATCAAAGACTCTGTCAACTGATGTCCCGATTCTGACGAACGAAACTGCCGTTGAGCAATAATTTTGTCAAGCCGTACCGCAGACTTTATACTATTTACGAGCAAAGCCGGATTTACTCCAAGTAGTTCTCCAACGTAAGACCAGGTGGTCAAGTAAGCACGTTCTGATTGCTCATCAATCGTAACGCCCATTTTCAGTAAACCCCGCACCACAATAAGTGAAAAGGCGATGTTAGTTCCTGCCATATCTTCTTGGTTTATTGGCATTCCCCATTTCATATCCCATTTACCGGAATGGATAGTAAAGTAGCGAATTATGGCGTGTAACATCCTAACTTTAAACACAATATCGAACAATTGACCATTCTGCCAATGATCATAATTCATCACTTTCCGCAGAAAATTCCCCGTCTCCATAAGTCGGTTATAGGTATCATTGCCAATTCTTTCTGACATGCATAGCACCCTCGCCCCGTCTTCACCAAGGTAACAATATGGTAGCGAAAAACAGCCCAAAATCATTCCAATGGTTTGCTGGTGATGCAAGTACATGTCTGTAGCTCGTATGACTTCTTTCTTATTATAATTTGCAGGAATCTTAGCATATTCCTCGTAGAATTTTTTGAAATATTGGTTGTGGTCCTTAAAATCAAGTTGCTTGAAATCTGATAAATACTTCATCAGCGACCTTACGTATTGTCCTCCCTCTTTCTCAACAATCTCTTTAATGACCGCATCAGCGGGTGGGTCTCCCCCTAAACGCCAATGGCTCATATCTTCTGACAATAGCGTTTTTTTCATTTGTAATATATATTTCTTCGGTTATTATGTATTCAACCCAATGTCAATTTGAAATGTTTCAATACTTTCCAATCTTTACGGGTAGTATTTTGACAAAAATAAGGACTTTGACGCATGAAAAGCATTTGGGAAAGCGAATTATTACCGCAGAGCAGCGACGTTACAATCATAGGTGCCGGATTTTCCGGGCTTTGGACGGCCTTCTTTTTGCACAACGCAAACCCCGGTTTGAATATCCAACTTATTGATAAAGAATCAATTCCGAAAGGTGCGAGTAGCCGAAATGCGGGGTTTGCCTGTTTTGGAAGTACGAGCGAATTAGTAATGAATATTGAAACAATGGGTGAAGAAAAAACGCTCCATTGGGCACTGGAACGTTATCGCGGAATCCGGTTAATTAAGAAACACTTTTCGGAGACAATTCAGTACCAAAACTGCGGCGGGTACGAACTTTTCGACGATGAAGAACTATTCGAAAAATGCACAAAAAGGATAAGTAATTTCAATGATTTCTTTGAGAATTTTACGGAGGATAAAACCACGTACGAAGTTTCTGATAAATCAATCCAAAAGTTTAATTTTAAAGGCTTCCAACACACCATTCTGAATACCGAGGAAGGAAGCATCAATTCAGGATTATTACTAAAAGAACTGCATAATCACTTGTTAGTCAACGGAGTGAAAATTTATCGGGGAATAAAATTCGTTGATTATTCGGTAAATAACTCCAATGTTTCGGTCGAGACATCATTTGGTGAATTTAAGACAAAACATTTTTGCTTCGCCACGAATGCCTTCAGCCCAAAATCATTGAACATAACGCCGGGGCGAGGACAAATACTTCTTACTAAACCGATAGAGAATTTACCTTTTAATGGCACCTTTCACGTTGACAAAGGCTACACCTATTTCCGAAACGTGGGCAACCGAATACTGATTGGTGGTGGCAGAAATATAGCGATGGCAGCGGAAACCACCAATGAATACGCCGTCACGGAAACCAT
>JBLHXN010000237.1:0-3618 GCA_047630355.1 Spirosomataceae bacterium
TGCATGGTTGCTTTCATTCTTTTTGGGTTAGGCCTTTTACGACCGTAAAACTGAAAATTGAATGTGTGCATGCCGGGTTCTACCTCAATCTTTGTAACAGACTTGTTGGGTATTTTACCGATGAAGTCATCATTATCGAAAGCGGAATAATTTGTTAACCAGTTAACTGTACCCGTATCCCGAATGATAATGAGCGTGGATTTTTCTTGCCCAAACGTGATTGTCGAAATAAAAAGCAGAAAGATAAACGAGGAGGTTGTCAGTTTCATAAGTGTGGATTTGAGTGTTTGAAATAAACGATTTGCTGATTTGAAAATTATGAAACTAAATTTATTATTTCATGATTGTGCAAACGGTCGTTAGCGTTTGACCATCTCAAAACGCAAATCTGGAATGTACTTATTTGCCGTGTCCTCGGTTATTTCTACGGCAAGTAAACGATTTGCGAAAAAGCGTTCCTGCTGAACTATCATAACGTACTTCATTTCTTTTGGCTTGAGATTTAAGATCAGGCTATCTACATTGTCATGCGGCTTTTTCTTGACGTAATATCAGAAACGAATGATATGTTTGCCTGACGGAACTTCGAGGTTCGTTGCGGTTCTGTTCTGTATTTTGTGAACGAATTCCTTGTCTATAAAAGCAGAAAACCTCATTAAACTTGCTTGATAACCCGTATCGCGGATAATGACGATATGAGTATTTTCTTGTGTAATCGCGGCGGAACTAAACGTAGTTAGGCAAATCAGAAATAATATAACTCGTTTCGCAACAATCTTATATTTATAAATTCAACTTTTAGCAGATTAGATTTGTTTCAATGTAAGCAATTGTATAGAAAAGTTCAATAGATTACGTTTTAAACAATACTGTAAATGCCCCAGTACCTTATACTTGCCAAAGATGGAACAGATGCTGATGCTCAAAGTCGTCGGTTGAATGTTCGTCCACTACACCTCGAAACCGCCAAGAAGCTAAAAGCAGCTGGACATCTGATTCTTGGTGGAGCCACGCTCAGTGAAAGCGAAGAAATGAACGGTTCGCTGATGATTGTTGAATTTGAAAACAAGCAAGTGCTTTATGAATGGTTGGACAACGACCCCTACGTAACGCAGGAGGTTTGGAAAAGCGTTGAGGTAAAACCTTTTAAAATAGCCAATATCTAATAATGACTGATTCTCTTTGTATGCAACGGGCGTTGGAGCTGGCTTCTTTAGGCAAGCGATTTGCTTCTCCGAACCCGATGGTGGGATGTGTTATCGTACACAATAATAAAATTATCGGGGAAGGTTGGCACCAGCGATATGGCGAAGCCCACGCTGAAGTAAATGCAATCGCTGATGTTAAGGATAAGTCTTTGCTTTCAGAAGCCACCGCTTATGTAACGTTAGAACCTTGTGCCCACTTTGGCAAAACGCCGCCTTGTGCTGACTTGCTGATTCAACATAAATTAAAGCGGGTGGTGATTTGTAACGAAGATCCTTTTTCGCTGGTAGATGGTCGGGGAATCGAAAAACTACGAAACGCTGGGATCGAAGTGGAAGCTGGACTTTTAGCCCTGGAAGGGCGTGAACTGAACAAGCGTTTTTTTACTGCCGTAAAACAAAAACGACCTTATATTATTCTAAAATGGGCGGAAACTGCTGATGGCTTTATTGCTGCTGAAGATGGTAAACCAATTCAAATCACGGGTGAGTTATCGCGGCAATTGGTTCATAAATGGCGAACCGAAGAGCCTGCCATTATGATCGGAACAAATACGGCTTTAAACGATAACCCTCGTCTGAATGTCCGGTATTGGGTTGGACGAAATCCGACACGTGTTGTCATTGACCGAAGATTGCAGATCCCTCCAAATTTTAAACTACTTGATAATACGCAGAAAACGCTCATTTTCAACGACGTGAAATCAACAGAGGAGAAATTTAACTCGTTCATTCAGGTTCCGAATCAAAAACCTTATTTGCCATTTATTCTTGACAAACTGCTGGCTCTAAATCTTCAATCTATTTTTGTGGAAGGCGGGACGACGTTATTACAGCACTTCATCAATGCAGGTCTTTTTGACGAAATTAGAATATTCAAAAACTTAAAAACGATTGGTGCTGGAATACCAGCCCCAATTTTGCCGCACCGTATTACGCTAACGAGTAGTCAGCTGATAGAACCGGATGAACTGAGAATATTTCGACCTTGATTACAACTATTCTCAGTCAAGACTGCTCTCTATTCTTGAACTGAGAAAGTGTGATTCAATTTACCGAAAAAAGTTACGTTATAGTAATGGACTGAATAATCAAGAGAACCCCTTTTATATGACCGACGAACGGCGACTGGTCGAAGCCTGTATTCGTAGCGAGCGTAGTGCCCAGCGGCAGCTTTATGAGTTGTTTGCCGGGAAGTTCTATGCAATCGCCATCAGGTATATGAAAGACGAAGATGATGCCGCTGACGTCATGCAAGACGCCTTCGTGAAAATTTTCAAGTACGTGAATACATTTCGTTTTGATTGTCCCTTTGAAGCTTGGGCAAGAAGAATTGTTATCAACACAGCATTGAAGGCTTTGCAAAAGAAAAAACGAATGGGATATCAAATTGATGCCAACGAAATGACAAATCAGTTGTCTGAGCAGGCAGTTGATGTCAGTAATATGGCATTAGAACAATTGATGAACCTCGTCCACGAACTTCCCGACGGCTGTCAGGCAATTTTTAACCTCTACGCCATTGAAGGGTACAAGCACCACGAAATAGCTGATTTACTCGATATTTCGGAGGGTACGTCAAAATCACAATATTCCCGGGCAAAGCAATTATTGCAAAGGAAATTAGCTGACATCAGCGAAGAAGAAGTAAGATTAAAGAATGTACAATGATATTAGGAGTGTAAGATGAAAACATCCTCGGAAAATAATTTTGAACAACAATGGAAGCGAAAGTTTGAGAACGCTTCCTTACCGCCACCTGATGGCATGTGGAATCGGATTGAAACTGATTTAGCTGCCCAGAAAAAGCGTACGCCTTTCTTCTTACTTTGGGGAATTCCTGCTTACGTAACGAGTGGCATTGCCGCCATGCTGATATTAGCGTTGGGTGGATGGTTTCTTTTCAACGATTCAGAAGAGCAAGTTCCTGCCGAAATGGCGAAAGCTCCTGAACCTGTCTCAATAGAATCAGAAGGAAAAACTATTAAACCTGTTCAACCTGAACAACGGGGTAATAGTAATGCAGAAGAAATTGTGAATGAAGATAAGAATAAGAGCTATAAAAAAAATAATAGGAATGCAGTGGCTAAAGTAGCATTAAGAAGCACCAAGGGCCAAAATTATTATTCGCAGTCGGAATTGATGAATGAAAAAGTTAATCGTATTTCATCAATCAATGAAGCAATACCTGTAAAGTTAAATACTCCGCAAATTGCTTCTGAAGGTACGTCGACTTTCTTTGAAAGCATCGCTTATCAATTAAGTAAACTTACGGGTAAACCGTACGAGAAGTATCCGGTACGCTACGTTTTGACACGTAATAAATTAGCCTATAACGAGCTGATAACTGAAGTAGAAGATACCAAAAAACGAAAAAGCCGCTCGTGGGTTGGGTTAGTTTCGGGATTATCTC
>JBLHXN010000238.1:0-3552 GCA_047630355.1 Spirosomataceae bacterium
GATTCGGTAACTTCTCTAATTATTACCGGAATTTCTTGCTGACCGTTGTGCATAGTTAACATTCCGTCAACTTGTAATGGAATATTTTCCGGGATTTCTTTCCGGGGCACTTTTACAATCATTTCTTCATTGCGAGGACCATAAGCTTCTGCTGATGGAATATTGACTGTTTTAGAATCGCCAACCTTCATGCCAACAACGGCATTATCAAATCCGGGAATAACCATTCCGCTACCGGCTTCAAACTGAAGTGGCTCACGCCCTTCCGAGCTATCGAAAACCGTCCCGTCGTTTAAAGTTCCTTTATAATGTACATTTACTGTTTCTCCTGATTTTACCATTTGAAATTTTTCTTTAAAAAATAAAAATAATTAATTAGCCTTAAAATGACTCCTATAAAGTCACCTTCACTTTCTTTAACAATGAAATCACTCTTTTGTTAAATTTGATTATTGAACGTAATCGCTCTTCCATTCTTCAATCAGATTTCCACCCGCCGGAATCCAATCGGAAACCTTAGAAATAACGGTTGGGGCTACTTGCTTAATATGGGGCAAAAGTACGGATTCTTCGGTGTACTTCTTAGGAAATTCGATGCCAATTGTGGTCAAAAGCCACAAAGCGGTGCTAATTCCGAATACCCAGGTGAATGCTCCTAAGAGTCCTCCGGCAAAGCCGTCAATTGTGCCCAAAATGGTGAAGCGTAATGCCCGACGCATGGACCAGCCGAGCTTGTTAATCATGAAGATTGTGGGAAAAAAAATGATTCCGAAACTGAGATAGGGGAGAAACCGGCCAGTTGCTCTTTCGCCAATGTACGGTGAAAGCAGGTTCATACCTGCCCCCAAAAACTTAAAACCGATGACTAATGCTACAATAAATGCTACTATTCCGATCATTTCTATGAAGAGACCTTTTCTGTAACCTTTGTACGCACCGTAGAACAACGGCACCAGTAAAACGATGTCTGTAATATTCATAATAGAAAAGCACAAATTGAATGATAAAGGTAAGGAAATTATGGTAAAAAGCGTAAGCTGATTGTCGGTCAAATCCGTACATTTGTTATTGTCAGATTAATTTTAAACGAACCCATCTACTTTGAAAAACTTAGCAACCCAACTCATTCACGGAACCGATAAGCACCACCAAAATCAAGTTTCGGTGGTTTCAGATCTTGTATTAGCCACCACTTTTGAACGAAATAAAGCGGGTGATTTTGCGGAAGGGCAGGATGTGTACACCCGCTCGTCGAATCCGAACCGTAGGGAGTTGGAGAGTAAGTTGGCTCTTCTGGAAAACGGAACTTCGGCGTTTGCGTTTTCTTCTGGTCAAGCGGCCACGTTGAGTATCTTTCACGCTCTTGGTGGTCAGCATATTATTATTCCTGATGATATGTATTATAACGGTCGGGTATTACTGGAGCAGTGTTTTAGCCACCGTAATCTGACTTTCTCCGTGGTGGATATGACTGATTTAGAAGCCGTGGAAGCAGCAATAAAACCTGAAACGTCTTTGATTTGGATCGAAACGCCATCAAACCCGCTGTTGAAATTCACGGACATAAGTGCCATAACTTCCATTGCTAAAAAAAATAATATTTTAACCGCTTGTGATAATACCTGGGCAACGCCGTTTCATATTCAACCTTTCAAATTTGACGTGGATGTAGTTATGCATTCCACCACAAAATACTTGGGCGGACATTCAGACATTTTGGGCGGCTGCGTAATACTAAACGAATCATCGGAACGCTTAAAGGGTGCAATTGCTGATTTTCAGAAATACGGCGGTGGCGTTCCTTCCCCGTTTGACTGTTGGCTGCTGAACCGGAGCCTTGCTACTTTCGTGTTACGAATGCCCGTTCACTCCGCAAACGCCATGCAGTTGGCTACTTTTTTCAACGAGCACGACACAGTTGAACAAGTGAATTACCCTGGAATCGAAACGAATATTTACCACGAGGTTGCCAAAAAGTATATGCAAAACGGCTTTGGAGGTATGATGTCAATACTACTTGATATGACTGAAAATGAAATAAAGAAAAGAGCGTCGAATATGAAGTATTTCAAGCACGCCACGAGTTTAGGAGGCGTTGAAAGCTTAGTAGAACATCGTCGTTCGGTGGAAGGAGATAACCCTACGAGTCCGGTAAATTTGCTGCGAATTTCGGTTGGAATTGAAGATGTTCAGGATTTAATCGGTGACTTCGATAAGTTTTTAACAAGATAATTCAATTTTTATCGTTTATTTTTGCACAAACATAACAGAAAAATAACCAGTATTTAATGAAGCAATTTTTTATCGGGGCGGTTGCCCTTTTTGCGTTTTCAAATGTAAATGCACAAGAACTAAAGACCAAAGCTAACTGGTTCAACCTTGATTATGAGAAGGATGGAATTCGGGGAATGGGAGTGGAGAGAGCGTATGAGGAACTTCTGAAGGGAAGAACTTCGCAACGAGTGATAGTAGGTGTTATTGATTCGGGTGTTGATATAAATCACGAAGATTTAAGAGTTAATATCTGGGTTAATGAAGACGAAATTCCAAATAACGGAATTGATGATGATAATAACGGCTTCATCGACGACGTGAATGGTTGGGATTTTATTGGTGCCGCCGATGGGCAGGATATCAAGGATGAACAACTGGAGTCAACCCGTTTACTGAAAAAATACCAGGAAAAATTCGGAGATAATCCAAAAAAGCGATTTCTGAGAAAATATAAGGACGAATACAATGACTATATTTCTATTAAGAAGCAGCGTGATGAGCAACTAAAAGAAGCCAAGCAATACTTGCCGATGTACCAAAACTTGTACGATAACTTTGTAGCATCGTCAGGGGTACTGAAAGGGTTTCTGAAAATAGATGAACTGACTGGTGATCTTGTTAACAGTATTGATGAAGCAGAAGCCGATCGTGATGTTCGGAAAGCGAAGCAATTTTACCTGCAAATGGTACAAATGGGAGCTACGCAAGCTGATATTAAAGACGGTGTAGAGCATTTTGAGGGAATGACTAAATACAGCTATAACATCGACTATTCGCCCCGCGATATTATTGGTGATGACCTTACGAAACTTGAATACGGTAAATACGGAAACAACGAAGTGATTGGTCCGGATGCTAAACACGGCACCCACGTTGCCGGGATTATTGGTGCTGTGCGTAACAATAATGTAGGTACACAAGGTGTGGCGGACAATGTCAAAATCATGGTGGTGCGTTGCGTACCAAACGGTGATGAACGTGATAAAGATGTGGCAAACGCTATTCGTTACGCAGTTGATAACGGTGCTAAAGTAATTAATATGAGCTTTGGTAAAAGCCGCTCGCCCGAAAAAGAATGGGTGGACGAAGCCATTCAATACGCCATGGATAAAGACGTACTATTAGTTGCTGCGTCAGGAAATGATAACGACGATATAGATGCTCACGTACATTATCCTTCTAAGTTTTATAATAACGGTAAAGTTGCCGAAAATTTCATTTCGGTTGGAGCTACTAATTTTGAAGATGGTACTGCGATGGTAGCAGACTTTAGCAATT
>JBLHXN010000239.1:0-3481 GCA_047630355.1 Spirosomataceae bacterium
CATTGTATTATTTATAGTTGCCTGCAACGATTGGTCATTTCCTCCCAAGTGCGATGACTGTGGTTTTATCTGCCTTCAGGAAGACGAGTTAAACGTATTCACCAATAGATGCCCGCTTGGTTTTACGTGTGAATACAACGTTTATACCGATTCTAAAGTAGACATAAGCGAACCCTCCGGAATCAGCAAGGGGCGAAATACCGTTTTTGAAATGATTACTTATACGGAAGCAGTAGCAAGTAATATCAATGATGATATAAGAAGAACCATGATTTTTGAAATTCCTACTGACCAAAGAACCTTTTACATATCTCCAGAGGATTTAACAAAAACCAGGGCTCATTTGAAAACTGAGTGTATATGCCCAACTACGCAGTTTGTCTCCGGAGAATTAGGTTGTATTGCGGGAGAAATGCAGTTTGATGGGGTTTGGTTTGTGTACGGAAAAGTAAGTTTTACTTATCCCTACGGAACGGAAGAAATGAAATTCGAGGCGAGGTTTGATGAAGTAAAAAAGACAGAGACTCTGTAAACTAATTAGCCATAAACCAACAGATAAGCCGCTTTCCCAAAAAAGGATACTAAAACCCAACACCTCTTAGCTAAAGTTTATACCTCATACTGCGTCTCGCTCGCTTAATTCTTCAGCAGTTACGGAAGTTGGCCTGATAGAAACCTATCATGACTTCATTGTAATGATAGATTCTAAAGAAGGGTTTTCTTCAGCTTTCACGGCGAAAAAACTAACATTGGAATTGTGAAACTTCAGACAACGTACAGAATTATTCAAGAGCTACTTTACAACGCTTTGAAACACAGCTTTTTCGATAAAATCCTGCTCTATATACTAAAGCAAATTTAAATTACTTATTCATGTGGAAGACACAGGAAAAGGTTTTAGTTTGCTAAACGTACGTCAAGGAAACGGTATCATAAATATCAGGCACCGTGTAAAGTTGCTCAACGGCGAAATAGAAATAGACTCCAAGCCAAACGCCGGAACTTCTACGTGGGTAGTAATTCCAATCAATTAAGAAACGTTTACCCAATTTCTAAAGTTAACTTTTTAGAGTGTAACCTAAAGACGCAAAGTACCAATTCGAAGACGCAAAGTACCAATTTATGTAGTTTAGGCTACACAAATTGGTACTAAAACAGAGGATATCGTGGGTATTTCTTTCAACTCGGCAAACTTATTCGCAAATTTACAAGACGTAAACTTCAGAAATGCAACAACTATAAAAACAAATAAACGTACTTATGCCGTTCCTTTCGCTACCATACAAGGAGTAGAAAGCATTTCATTTCCCATTTCAGGTTTACCTAAATTAAATTTACAACCTACTTTCAGATAACACAACAACTGATAAAGTCATGCTACGTATGTTTTTAGGCAATAAATCGGACAGTATAGCTAATATCAATGCTGTCATTGCGGTAAAGGAAGAGATTATATTCGCGTTCAGCGAGGTTCAGCGGCCCCGGTTTACCGTACCATCGCGGTTTGACGGGCACTTATACCTTTTTCTGGTTACGAATCAATGGCACAAATACGATGCATTAAAGTCAATTAACCTTCCTACGCCCTTAACGTATAGTGATAACAGTATATCACAGCTTGGACGTACTATCCACGAAGAAAGCCTTGAGCCGTTGATGAGGGTAATTTTGACAACCCGATTGTTTTTTGATTGCGTTGTAGAGTTCACCAATCAGTCAACGCAAAGCTCTGTTGATACCGAAAGCATCTCTCAGGTCTCTAATTTTCTAGCGGAAAATGTTACGCAAACACAACCTACGCTTGCTGAATTGACTCATCTAACCAATATGAGTATCAGTAGCCTGAAGATAAAGTTCAAGACGCAACCCAGAAAATCTGTCAAAGATTTTTTTATCGAAAAGAAAATGGATTACACCCGTAAATTACTGAAATAGGGCAAAAGGATAAAAGAAGTAACCGCAATACTCGGCTGAAAAGCTCCGCAGAGCTTTTCAAGTGCTTTTAAAAGAACCCACGGAAATTTCTCCTTCTGATATTTAGAACATAATATATTTAACAAATGAGACAACAATTAATTGAAATCACACTTACTCAAAACAACAAGCAGAGGAGGCTTGTGGAAAATTTCTTAGAAGAGAACCTAATTTCTTTCAAGGTAAGAGACAAGATAATGGGTACAAATAGTACTACTAATATTGACTTCACAAAGCTTAGTTCTAAAGATGTCAGGGTATTAGATCTGATGAGTCAGGGACTGCGTTACAAACAAATAGCCGAACACTTAGAAATGACCGTGGATGGAGTGAGATATTATGTTAAGAAAATCTACAAATTTTTGGGCGTGACTAAAAATGCATCAGCGGTGAGTTTTTACCTACAACACATGAAGAATTGACTTCTTACGGGTCAACAGGTCTGTGATAATTGTGAACGTGTGCCCCGGTAACTATCGGGACTATTCCGCTTTCAAACTCTTCACCGGATTAGCCTGAGCCGCTTTGTAAGCAATAACTCCAACAATAAAAGTTGATTTTTTCTAAAACACCCGCTTCATTTTCCGTTTTGCAAAAAATTATACTCCGTCCATTCATACGAACGGTGGATGAAAGTGTTATAGAATATGGTTCTACTTTTTCGTGGGGTGAGAATAAATTAATGTCTTCAAAAATTCCCTCAATCACAAACGGGAAACCCACTTCCCCGGTTTCTTCATCGATGTATTCAGGTTCGGTAGTGATAGATTGACCTATTAAATCATTGACTTCTATTTTCTTGTACGCTGCCAGTTTTTCGGCAGCGGTTCGATTCATGGGCGTTGTCCTTATCGTTGGTATTTCTTTCAATGTTGTCTTCAGACCGTAGGTTTTCACGGCTTCAAAATCTAAGTAGAGCTGACGAGAATCGTCAAAAACGGTTTCGTCTCCCTGTAATTTATAGGTCAACTGATTGAACGGTTCGATACCGAACGAAGAGCCATTACCGACGGATTCTACACCCGGAACTTGCCGAATTTTCTCTTGAAAAACATCCGCATTTTTGGGGGAAGTATAGACGTAAGCCACGCCTTCTTTCTTAAAACCAATGTCTTTACTTTCTCCAAAGTCAAGTTGCTGCGAAATAAAATACGATACAGAGGTAATGGTTATCAAAATAGCCAATCGACTTATGACTAAATACTTACGAATGGCAAAATTCTTAAACTGATTACTTTGCAAATTCTCTTTGAACAAACTCACAGTATCTTTCATGAATCAAAGAACAGCGGGCGAAAGACTCGCTAACACACCAATAACCACCGCCAATGAAATCAGCAGAAGCAACATACCAGTTCTACGAGTAAGTTAGCATTCAGACTTACACCCATTAAATTATTGAAGTACGGAACCAGTACCCAAATCAATAAAGCTACTACGGGTAATGAAATAAACGCCAACAAAATACCTTTAAAATAATCTGCGAAGCAATGGTAATTCCCTTCGC
>JBLHXN010000240.1:0-3420 GCA_047630355.1 Spirosomataceae bacterium
GCGGATATTAAGTGGAACTTCCTGCGGACTTTCTCTTTCTACGGACAATTTGTACTCGACGAATTTAGCCGAAAAGAACAGCAAAATTCTGGCTGGTGGGCGAAGAAGCACGGCGGGCAAGCCGGCTTGAAATACATCGACGTAGCCGGAATAAGCAACTTTGATTTGCAGGTGGAGTACAATTTTGCCCGCCCCTATTTATATACTCACTTCTCTACGTACAGTAATTACGTCAATTATAACGTTCCACTGGCCCATCCGTTGGGAGCAAATTTTCAGGAACTACTCATTACAGCACGGGCACAACCATTTCCACGCCTTACGCTTAACGCTACTTTTATGATGGCTCAACAAGGCGAAGATATTGACGGCTTGAACTACGGAAGTAATGTCCTCCGCCTCAACTCTGACCGCCGCATTGGCGACTTCGATAATTTTATTCTACAAGGCAGAAAGACAAACATCAATATGATTGATGCCGCCGTTTCGTATATGCTTTTCCACAACTGTTTTCTTGAGTTACACGGTACGTACCGCGATTATAACAGCTCTGACGATGCTTTGGATAAAACTGGCATCAACGCCACGGGTGCTATCCGCTGGAACATCGGACGGATGAGGAAGTTGTTTTAATAGGAAACTCAGAGATATGAAAAGAAGAAACTGGACGCGAGAAGAGTTAGTACTTGCTTTGAATTTATATCTAAAACTTCCATTTGGTAAGATGCACTCAAGAACGCCTGAAGTTATTCATTTGGCGAATTTAATAGATAGAACACCAGGCTCGATTGCCATGAGGCTAGGTAACTTTGCGAACGTAGATCCTTATCATCAATCCCGAGGAATAGTAGGTTTATCTGGAGGGAAAAAACAAGTTAAACCTATCTGGGAAGAGTTTATTAATAATAAAGACGACCTACTTTTTGAAAGCGAAAATATTCTTGCAGCCAAAGAATTAAATTCAATTGACCATAAATTTGCAGACCTGTTAATTGGTCTTGAAAACTTATCTGGAGATACTAAATTAAGGGAAGTAAAAGTTCGCGTCAACCAGAATATTTTCAGACAAATTGTCCTCTCTAATTATTCAAGTAAATGTGCTATATCAGGGATTGACATTCCCGAATTACTGATTGCAAGTCATATTATACCTTGGTCAGCAAATCAGAAAGAAAGGTTAAATCCAGAAAATGGTATTTGTCTTTCATCAATGTATGATAAAGCATTTGATAGAGGACTTATTGGGTTGAATACTAATTATTCAATAATCGTATCAAAGAAGCTAAAGGTAAATATAGAAAAGCCTTACTACAATCAATATTTCGCTCATTTAGAGGGCAGGCCCATATTACTTCCTCCAAGATATTATCCCAAAAAAGAATTTATTGAGTATCATTTTGACTCCGTTTTTCAAAAATGAAAGATTAATCAAAATCAAGTAGATGAAGGTTTGATTTTTTTTGAATCAATAGTTTGTCGCTTACATTTGAGCGAAGAGGTTGGCTATTATGAAAAGCTATTTAATCGCTTAAATAGTAAGTTTGTTATCTTTGAGGAAGTTTCACGTTTATATATAAATAAATGACCGTTAAAGAACTAAAAGAGCTACTTCAAACTCTACCGGACAATATGGAAGTAATCCTACAAAGTGATGCCGAGGGAAACAGTTATTCGCCTTTATCGGGTGGTTATGATGATGCTGTATACGTACCCTTAACTATGTTGCACGGGGACGTACACTTTACAGACTGGACTACTGAAGAAGCAGGTATGGATTCGCAAAAGTGGAACGCTGTAATATCAAAACCACGAGTTTTGGTATTAGCCCCCATCGGTTAATCTTTTGTAATTAGCCTTACTAAGGCTAATTACAAAAGTAGAATTCCCCTCCTCGATAAATGAATTAACAGAATTTTGCATATTTGCTAAATGCCGTTCATTCATTCTTACAAGAACTGAATCATATCTACCGGGGCAACCGGGTAACTAATTAATTAGTTGACATTTATTCAGTTAAACCCTATAAATTAATTTAAACCGATTTCTGTTTTAACTTCAGTCAGTGTAATTTGAGAATCAAAATACTCCCTCTCAGTTACTTTTGAAAATGCTCCAGTTTTAGCAGCAAAAAACCTGTTGTGAAAAATATCAAATTTCATCTTTGGCGGAATAATAATTTACACTCCCTATGGAAAAGTACTATGGCAGACGTTCACTCGAAGGAAGTTAGGAGTTATAATATGAGTAAAATTAAGGGCAAAGACACAAAGCCTGAACTTTTAGTAAGAAAATTTTTACACAAAAGTGGTTTTCGATACAGCCTACACAAAAAAGACTTGCCGGGAAAACCTGACATATTTATGCGAAAATATAAAACTGTCATCTTCATTAATGGCTGTTTCTGGCATGGTCACAATAATTGTAAGTATTTCAAAATACCTAAAACAAGAAGCGAGTGGTGGGAAAATAAGATAAATAAAACTGTAGAAAAGGATGCGGAGAACATCAAGAAGATAAAAGAAATGGATTTCAACGTTATGCAAATTTGGGAATGTCAACTCAAAAAAGATAATAGAAAGTAGACTCTGAACGAGTTGATTTCCAATATCAGAAGTTAAATGTGGCTTACTTAGCCTTTTCTTGCAGATTAGAAGTTGAACTTCTAATCTGCAAGAAGTAATTATCAAACATCCAATTTCTTAGCAAATCTAAGTAAATACCAAGCTAAGAATTTCGAAGAAAGCTTATTTAGAAAGTAGAGAATTTTGGCATCTGACCCGACTAAAATACGGGTCTTTTTACGTTGAATACCGTTGATAATTATTTAAGCTGCCCGCTCCGGCGTGGTAATAAGTGATTCCTCAAGTTTCTCAATTCCTTTTGCGTCTTTCTCAGCGTAACGGGAGTTTCTGGCAATATTAGTTTTTATACCTCCCGGATGCACCGACGTAACCGTAACGCCCGTTTCGTTCATTCGTTCTTCGAGTGCCACTGAATCTGTAAACCCCCGAATGCCAAATTTTGTGGTGCAATACGCCGCCTGATAAGGAATACCGTGAATCCCGAAGACGCTCGATAAATTGACGAGACTTGACTCTTTCTGCTTCCGCAAATGCGGTAAGAAGGCAAGACTACCGTACATCATTCCCCAAAGGTTTATACCCAAAATCCATTCGTAATCTTCAATGCTCACCTCAATGGCGGTTAGTTTTGAAATGGCAACACCCGCATTATTTATTACCACGTCCACCCGCCCGTAATGAGCAATTACGTTATCGGAAAATTGATAAAAATCCGCTTTATTGGATACGTCAAATACCTGATGATAAACACTTTCCGAATTGTGTAACATTCCAACGGTTTCAAGTAGCGTGGCTTCGCTGAAATCATTCAGTGCTAATTTTGCACCCAATTTATTAA
>JBLHXN010000241.1:0-3408 GCA_047630355.1 Spirosomataceae bacterium
CAGGGAGAATTTTACGGAACGCATTACGAGAAATTAGTTCTTGAAAACTGCGTTATCACGGATACCGAATACACCCACGCTAAAGTAGATTGGCATTACCACGAAAATCCCTACTTTACCTATTTACTGGAAGGAAAATTATTCGAGTCGAATAAGAAAGAATCGTATTATTTAGATGCCGGAAGTCTGTTATTTCATAATTGGCAAGATGCTCATTATAATATCAAACCGCCGCAATATACCCGCGGTTTTCACATCGAATTGAACGCCAATTGGTTTGATGATTACGGCATAAATACCACTGATTTTGAAGGAAGTTTTGCGGTGCAAAATCCGGTGGTAAAAAGCCTAATGAACGAAGTGTTTATTGAATCAAAAACGCCCGATAAATTCGCCCAACTAAATATCGAAACGTTAACGCTTGATATATTTGATTCGATGAAAAAGACAAGTTCAGCAAAGGTAAATCGACCATCGTGGGTGGAGGAATTGCGGGAATTTATTCACGAAGAAAATGCCGACTTTTCGTTAAGAAACCTGGGTGATATTCTACAAATTCACCCAACGCATTTATCCCGTGACTTTAGTCGCTACTTCGGTACAACGTTAGGGAATTACGTCCGGCTCATTAAGCTCAACAAAGCATTTGGCTTACTATTAACAAGCAAATTATCAGTTACCGAGGTTTGTTACCAATGCGGATTTTACGACCAAAGCCACTTCACTAAGCATTTCAAACAGGTTTACGGCTTTCCGCCGAAGCAACTGCAACGCCAAATCTCCCGACGTTAATTCTGTACAATTTTGACGAAGAAACAACCGCTACTTTTACGTTTTGATAAAAAAAGTAAGACGTTCATTCACAACAAATTACTGTCAGTCAGAGGCTCTCGAAGACAATCCATACAAAAAACTCATGGATAAGTTCTACAAGCAAGTCTTTAACAATCGCAGTTTTCACAAAAAAAATTATGAAAAACAGAAGCATTTTACTCACACTTATTATGACGTTGGCGGTAACAGCCTTTGCCCAAAAACCAGTCAGTTATTTAGGTAATTGGGAAGGCAAAATGAGCAATTCCAACGCATTCAATTTCACAGTCGAGCTAACAAATTTCGACTCCGAAAAACCAACTTTTACCGTATCAAACGACCAACGTATTTTTAGCCATTCGTTTACGAAAAAGAAAGACGAGTTGATTTCTTTTCGGGTGAACGAAAGCTTATCCTTTCAAGGAAAGTTAACGGAGAAAGGTAGGGCGATTCGTGGTTTCGTTCAATCGGGAATTCTGCAATATCACGTTACACTACAAAAGTCAGGTAATGATTCATTTTCAGGAAACTGGAACGTATTCATGGTGGATGAGTTGAAATCAAACGATTTTTATTTGAGTGTCGAAGGCGATGACGATGATTACCAAGTTTATCCTATTTTGGGAGATAACCGTTTTACCGGAACGTGGTGTATGGGTTATCAGCAAGATAATGAAGCAGTTGCATTCTCAGACTTCAAAACGGGGCTAAATTTCGAGGCAAAACTATTGCTAAACGCCATCCATTTAAGTGTTTATTTAGGCGGTGGATTAATAGACGAAATTGATTTCAAAAAATCCGAAACCGACTGGAAAACTGGCGACTTTACAAGTAAAAAAGCGAACAAAAACAAACTCCAACTCGACGAAATGGAATCTTTGATTTCAGATAAGACTTTTGTGAATACACACGGAGTGGTAGTTTCAAAAAAAGGTAAAACCATTTACGAAAAATACTTCGACGGCTACAACGCAAACACCCCGCACGATACGCGTTCGGCGTCCAAAAGCCTTTCGTCTGCTGTTGTCGGAATTGCGAAAGACAAAGGGCTGTTTCAAAGCGTTGACCAGTCTATCTTCGACTTCATTCCGGATGATTACCAAAGTTTCAAAACGGATGAGAAAGCAAAAATTGACATTAAAAGTCTGCTTACCATGAGTTCTGGCTTAGATGCTAACGATTCAAAACGCAATTCCGCCGCCAACGAAAATACTTATCAACCAACACCAGATTGGTTAAAGACCGTGCTGTCGGCTTCGATGATAAATGAGCCGAATACACACGCAAATTATGGCTCGGCGAATCCGTTTTTGCTGGGAATTGCTATGAACTCGGTGGTTGAGGAACCGCTCGCTTTATTTATGGATCAAAACTTATTTCAGCCGCTCGGAATCTCGAACTATATCATTCAAAATGATAACGTGAACCAGCCCTATTTCGGTGGTGGAATGTACCTAACGCCTAGCCAGATGTTGACGTTCGGTGAATTGTATTTGAATAATGGCAAACACAAAGGCAAGCAAATTATCAGCAAAGCGTGGGTAAAATCGTCATTCACAAACTACCGAAATTTAGAAAACGTCAACGATAAAAACGGTTACGGTTACCTCTGGTGGCACAAGGAATATACGGTAAACGGCAAAACGATAAAATCCATTGAAGCCCGCGGAAACGGCGGACAATACATCTTTATAGTTCCTGAATTACAAGTAGTTGCGGTAATCACATCTGGTAATTACCAAAGCAACAAAAGCCAACAGCCCGAAGCGATATTTGAGCAGTACATTTTGCCCGCGTTAGTGAAGTAATTTAGAGAATCTATCACCTTCGTCGGTGTCTATATCAGCGAAGATGATTGTGTAAACCTAAACTGACAGAATTTCGGAGAGCAATACGCTATCTACCCGAAGCTTTGAGTGCAAAACAATGAAAATGACTACTTCTCAATATTTATAGCGTCTAATCTATTTACTTCCGAGATTTATATTTCACCTTGACGGTTGTAGGTTGCATATTTGCACCTTCCAATAGATTAAGAATAAACTATGAATCAAGAATCAATTTTGATCGGATTAATTGCCTTAGCAGCTGGAATTTTTGTAACCCGTTTAATTTTGAAGTCGTCAACTGTCCAAAGAGATAAGTATGACAACCTTAAAGATGACCTCGCCTCAACGAGAAATGAACTGGACACAAAGTTTGCGGTAGAAAAAGAACTACGAAAAACCATTGATGATATTAACAGCAAGGTAGTTAAAGATCAAGAAATACATAGAACCCAAGAGAATAATCTGGCTTCACTAAGGGCTACAATCTCAAGTTTACAAGAGCGTTTTTCTGAAGAGAGAAGTACTAATTTGAAACAACAGGAAAACATAGGAGCGAGCAATGATAGAATATTATTTTTAAAGTCTGAGTTAGCTAAAGTTGAAGTTGAAAAAAACGCTTTAGAACAGAAAGTAGGTAAGCAATTTGAAGAGTTTGAAGAGTCGAGAAAAAAATCCCTCTTCGAATTTGAGAATATTGCCAATAAGTTATTTGACGAAAAAACAACCAAGTTTTCCAAACAAAGCATAGAGAACATTGAACAGCTTT
>JBLHXN010000242.1:0-3384 GCA_047630355.1 Spirosomataceae bacterium
CCGCACAAATAGCGAGGTGCTTCCTTCCGCCCCTTTTTGCACACCGGGAAGTAATTGAATGGCTTTTAGCACGTCTTTTTCTCCGCCCAATGCCGGAATTTGCTTAATGGCATCACCAGTAAGTTTTATTAAACCAATTTCTGATTTTACAACTTCACGGTTAGCAATGATTGATGCGGCTTCCAGTTCATTTGAAGCTGATTCTAATTGTATATCAATGGGGTTTCCGGTAGCTTCGTTAACACGAAGTGTATAAGGTGTATAGCCTACGTAAGAAAACCGTAAGCTATCTGGTTTGAGGCTGTTTAAGGCTGTTTAAGGCAAAGAAACCGTAAACGTTTATTTGCGAAATACTACCCTTTGAATATGCTTTAACGTTCACGCCAACGAGCGGCTCGCCGGAGGTCTTATCTTTTACGTACCCAAAAATGGGGGTTTGACTTATTGCCGAATGTGCCACAAAAAAGCTAAAAGCCAAGCACAGTATTAAGCGGCTCATTTCTTGGTCAGCAAAATATAAGCCGAATCATTGGTAAACTCGCTGTAACCGTTCTGAATGGCGGTTAGTTTTATCTCGCTGTTATTCCGTGTCACTTTGTAACGACCCGAAAAGGCACTCATTATCTCCGTTTCCAGTGGTGTAAAATTATTGGTGCCGGGTGGGGTAGGAATCAATGTAGACATTTCAAAATATTGCCTCTCTAAATCATTTATGTAATAGATCACACCATCTTCTCCTGCAATGGTAAAGTTACCAAGACACGGACTATTCGGGGTTAATCGTTTAGCGTTGCAAGTAGTAAAGTTTAAAACAGACCCGATAATAGCTTCCCGTTTTATCAGCTTAACACCTTCGAGGTTAAACTCTTTGCGGGTACTTTCTTAACCCCTGCCACATTGCATCTGATACTTCGGTAACTTCCCATTCGCCCTGAACTAAGTCTTGAGCAGCTTGGAGTTCAGAATCTACCTTTTCTTCGCAACTGGACAGAAAAGTAGCAATACAAAATAGATAGATAAGTGATTTGATAGTTTTCATAATTTTACGGAGTTTAAGTTCGATAAAATGACCTATTTTGTTTATCTAATAAATATAAGTCATTTTTGAATATATACCATACGTATATACATCAACATTTATTAAAAGGTTAATTTTAATTGAATAACTCCAATAAAATAAAATCCAAAGCCACCGAACTCGGTTTTGACTTCTGCGGAATTTCCAAAGCGGGATTTCTGGAGGAAGAAGCTCCGCGACTCGAAACGTGGCTGAACCAGAACCACAACGGTGAAATGGCGTGGATGGCGAATCATTTTGACAAACGTCTCGACCCAACGAAACTCGTTCCTGGAGCGAAGTCGGTTATTTCAGTGATGCTGAATTATTATCCCGAAAAGCGATTGCCCGAAGGTGAAGACGACTTGAAAATCTCGAAATATGCTTACGGTAAGGATTACCACTTCGTGATGAAAGACAAGTTGAAAGCACTCTTTCAGTTTATGCAGGAAGAAATTGGAGAAATTGACGGGCGGGTATTCGTGGACTCCGCTCCCGTGATGGATAAAGCGTGGGCGAAGAAAGGCGGTCTGGGTTGGATTGGGAAACACTCCAATTTACTCAACCGACAGTCAGGTTCTTTCTTTTTTATCGGGGAAATTATCTGCGATTTAATCCTCGAACCCGACGGGCCAGTCAAAGATTATTGCGGCACCTGCACCGCCTGCCTTGATGCTTGCCCCACCGATGCAATTACTGAACCCTACGTAGTTGACGGCAGCAAATGCATTTCGTATTACACCATTGAGCTGAAAGAGGCAATTCCTGACGAAGCAAAAGGCAAAATGGAAAACTGGGTTTTCGGTTGTGATATTTGTCAGGACGTTTGTCCGTGGAATCGCTTTTCGAAACCTCACAAAACGCCCGAATTCAACCTCTCACCAGATTTACAGCAATTCACGAATCAGGATTGGGAAGAAATAACCAGAGAAGTTTTTCAGGAAGTATTCAGGAAGTCTCCGCTAAAAAGAACCAAGATTGAAGGGTTGAAGCGGAACATTTCTTTTACAAAAGAGAGTTGAACTATTAGTCTATTAAATTTGTAGATTAGTAACAATTGGATTAAGGAGAAAAGACGTAAGAGCAAAGACTTTCAGCTAACTGATAAAAGTCCTTATTCTTTTATCCTTGTTCTTTCATCTAAAAATAAAAACTATGTCATTAAGATTAGGAGACGTTGCCCCCGACTTTACGGCGGAAACAACCGAAGGAACAGTTAATTTTCACGAATGGCTCGGCGATAGCTGGGGAATGATATTCTCTCACCCGGCTGACTTTACGCCCGTTTGTACCACTGAGTTAGGTAAAACAGCTTTGCTGAAAGGCGAATTTGAGAAGAAAGGTGTAAAAGTTATCGCTGTTTCAGTAGATGATTTAGAATCTCACATGAAGTGGATTCCGGACATCGAAGAAGTGAATAATGTAAAGATGAATTTCCCGATTATCGCTGACAGCGATCGGAAAGTATCTGAGCTATATGATATGATTCACCCGAATTCTTCGGAGAAATCAACGGTACGTTCGGTATTCATCATCGGACCAGACAAGAAAGTTAAACTTACGTTGACGTATCCACCTTCAACCGGACGTAATTTTCAGGAATTACTTCGGGTGATTGATTCGCTTCAATTAACCGCGAATTATAAGGTCACTACGCCAGCTGATTGGCAAGACGGTGACGACACAATTGTATCGCCAAGTATCTCAACCGAAGACGCCAAAACAATGTTTACAAAAGGCGTACGCGAAGTAAAGCCTTACTTACGTTATACTCCGCAACCAAATAAATAATTCGGTTGACAATTTCAGATTTGTAAATCTGGAAATTCTCAACAAAAAAGCCCCGCTTCAAAATTGAAACGGGGCTTTTTTATGTCTTTAATCTACGTAACTCCTATTCTAAAGCTATTGGAGTCAACTTCCTGATTCCTATAAACTAATTATGTCTTACCAATAATTTTTTGGTTGCAACTTTTTTGCCGTCAATGATTAATTGATACAAGTAAATGCCTGACTCCCAATTACGGGTATCGACCCGTAACTTACGGTCAAAGCTATTCAGTTCATAAGTTGACACTTTACGAGCCAACATATCATAGAAAGTAAGTTCTGCTTTAGCGTTATTATCTCTTAGTTCGTATTCAATATTCGCAACGGCGTTTGCCGGATTTGGGTAAATATTTGAAACGTGTATCGTTGTATTACTGAATAAAGCATCTTCCGTCGTTTCGTTCATTACACTCTTTGCCGCTACGTGGTTGGTAACCTGATGAGTTGAGCGGTTAGAAAGTAATAATTGACGATAAAACGTATTTATTGCCTGCGAC
>JBLHXN010000243.1:0-3334 GCA_047630355.1 Spirosomataceae bacterium
ATAATGAGCGGTTTTTTCTGTAATAATTTCAACAGCGTAATGCCCGTAATCTCCTTCATTTGAATGTCGGAAAACAAAATATCAACTTCGTTTTTCCGCAGAAATTCTAATGCTAACAATGGATTTCCGAAAGATTGAATCGTCTCCAAGTTTGGTGTGTTCCGCACGTGTTCTTCCATTAATTTTCGAGCTAATGGCTCGTCTTCAACAATGATGCAGGTCATAGTTTTAGGTTTTAAGTCTCGACAACTATCGGGATAGCTTTTCAAAAAAAGTGCCAGCAGCACAACATTACATTTCTAAAATTAGGCAACATAAATCTGCTACCTGATTTACAATTCAAGCGTTAGTTTAGCCGTGTAAACATCCGCCGTATTCTCAATTGTCAACGCGTATTTTCCAGAATAAATCAGGTTCAAACGCCGCTGTACATTCAATAATCCAATTCCTTTTTGAGCATCAACATTACTGGAGGCGATGGTATTTGTTACTTCGTAAGTGCACTTATTTCCGTCAAAACGAAGGTTCAGCGTGATTTTACCATTCTCACCGCTCGTTACTCCGTGTTTGAAGGCATTTTCCAAAAACGTGATAAAAATAAACGGGGCGATGCGAAGACGTTCATAATCACCGCTGATGGCAAAATTCACAACAAAGTCATCCTCTAAACGCATTTTCTCTAATTCGATATAACTTTTGATGTACTCAATTTCTTTCTCAACGGGTACTTTTTCCTGATTAGATTCATAAATCATGTACCGCATCATCTGTGATAACTTCGCAATGATGTCGGGCGTTTTCGGAGATTGCGAATGAGCTAAATAGTACAGGTTATTTAATGTGTTAAACAAAAAGTGGGGATTAATCTGCTCTTTCAAAAACCGTAATTCGGTTGCCAGTTTTTCGTTTTCAACTTCCTGCCGTCTCGCCTGCAAATCAAACCATTCACTGGCAAAACGTAACATCGCCACAAACGCAATTACAAAAATAACGGTGATGGAATGGGAAATAATAAACCTTGTTCGATAGAAAAACATCTCCTCCTGTGTAAATACGTCTTTATAAATTTCGGCCTTTACAAAAAGTTGTATTCCTATTACTAAAATGAGCGGAATCAATAACTCAAGGAAATACCGAAAGCCGTTCCGGTTTTTAGAAAACCGTGGGATGAGTACGAAGTAATTCAGGTACGAAATACCCGCCAAAGAAATCACCTGAAACAGGGCATCTAAAAAAGGTCGTGCATAATTTGTGCTGTCGCGGTTTCCTTTCCCAAAAGAAATCTGATAAAAGAAAAAGGAGAAATATATACCCCAAAATAGTACGTGGAGGAACAGTATCCGGTTGCGTTTTAAAAACGATTGCATTGCCATCGGTAATTTTTTAAATCCAGCCCAAATGTAGTTAAACTTTTACCAATCAAAATCCATAACTACCATTCATACAGAGCTTTATCCTCAATCCTCGACGCTTCGTGTTAAATCTTCGATATATCGGGTCATTTATCCGGTACTCACATTAAGCGGTAATTAATGCCCGTTTGTCGAACCGTTTACCTGACCCGTATAAAGTAAATTTAAGGTTTGCTATCATCCTTCATCTTTGACCTATCAGTTAACTTAAGACGAAGATATAATGAAAAAATTACTCGGCTCACTACTCATATTACTCCTTACTATTTCACAATCATACGCACAGGGAGGCCCTCCTGGTGGTAGCAAACCAAGTGACGATGGTAACGGAAGACCTAACCGCCCGGACACCTCTACCGAAGAACTTAATTTGGAAGGCAATCGCCCAAGGGGAAACTCGAAAATTAGCGGATATGTCATCGATTCGGCAGCTACGATTGCGGTAGAATACGCAACTATTGCGATGCTTGATAATGATTCAAAGAAAATTCTTGATGGTACTATGGCGGACGAAAAAGGAGCATTTGACTTTACCCGCGTTGCCACCGGCAATTATGCCTTCAAAATCACATTCATTGGTTACCAAGAGTTGATTGTGCCAAATATTAAAGTTGCGAAAGGTCAGGACGTTGATCTGGGCGTAATAAAACTGGCATTGAGTACTCAAATGCTTAATGAAATAGAAGTTACGGGTGTGAAATCACTAATTGAAGAGCGGGTTGACCGCTTGGTTTATAACGCTGAAAATGATCTGACTTCTAAAGGCGGAGACGGAGCCGACGTGCTACGCAAGGTTCCGATGCTGACCGTAGATTTTGACGGTAACGTTTCGCTTCGTGGGAATTCAAATATCCGGGTTTTGATAAATAACAAACCTTCTACCATTGTGGCAAGCAGCGTAGCAGATGCTTTAAAAATGATTCCCGCAGATTTAATCAAAACAGTTGAGGTAATTACTTCACCATCAGCCAAATACGACGCCGAGGGTTCAAGCGGAATTATCAATATCATCACAAAAAAATCTACCATTCAAGGTTATAATTTATCGGTTGATGTCGGAACTGGACTTCGTGGTTCTAACCTCGGCATAAACGGAAATTTGAAAGTCGGAAAACTTGGTTTTACCCTCGGCGGCTTTGGGCGTTCGTTTTATAATAATGCATCAACAGCACTTGACCAAACTACTTTTGGGGCAACTGAAAACTCGACAACTAATCAAACCTCTGCCGCTAAAGATTTAGGAATCTTTGGACGGTATAATTTAGGCGTTGATTACGAGATTTCGGATAAAGAATACATTACCGGAGGCGTGTCTTTCGGGACTCGCAACTTCAACCGAGATCAGGGTTTTAATATCTTGCAATACCGTGGTAGTGAATTGATTTCCGACCGTAATCGCACCGTTGATTCTAAAGATGCTTCTAATAACGTTGACGTAAACTTAGATTACATCAAAATCTACAACCCCGGGCAAGAGTGGTCGGTTTCTACGCAATACAGTCAGAATAACCTGACGAATAATTTTGACGCATCTATCTTCGAACTTGGAAACGAATTACCATTCTTGCAACGCAACCTCAATGACAACGTAAACCGTGAAATTACATTTCAGACGGATTACGTAACGCCGATAAAGAAGAATCAGATTTTTGAAGCTGGGGCAAAACGCATCATGCGGGAAGTAAATAGTAATTTCAGCTATTTGATCGGGCAAAATGGTAGTTATCGGTTGGATTTGGGAAATCCGTCGGGACTATTGAATTACAATCAGAATATCACAGCGGGTTATTTATCTTACACGTTTGCCACGAAAAGTAAGATTAATTTCAAAACGGGTGTTCGGTACGAACACACAAAAATTACCGGAATATCTAATGAAATACCCTTAGCACTACCTACTTACAGCAATATCGTGCCGAGCA
>JBLHXN010000244.1:0-3315 GCA_047630355.1 Spirosomataceae bacterium
TCCGCTTTATTGGATACGTCAAATACCTGATGATAAACACTTTCCGAATTGTGTAACATTCCAACGGTTTCAAGTAGCGTGGCTTCGCTGAAATCATTCAGTGCTAATTTTGCACCCAATTTATTAAGCTCAATTGCCAAGGCACACCCGATTCCCGACCCTGCACCCGTGATTACCACTACTTTGTTTTCAAAATTCTTCATGTTTTCTGAAATCTAATCTCGTTTCAAATTCTGTAAAAAAGCAGTAATTGGCTCATAAACTGTTTCGGAATCAGTTTGAAGCGTAAAGTGGTCACCAGGAACTTCGTGAAATGGCTCTCGTGGAACCCGAACCACTAAGTCTGCTTTGGCGTGAATACGTAAGTCAGGTTTTACGGCTATTTTTTGAGGAACGGGCGTAAGAATAAGTCGGAGTTGGTTGATGACATTTTCTTTATTTCTAACAGATAATCGGTCGAAGGTTTCTTCAAAAACCTGTCTTGAGGGGTTTCCTGCGTAGGCTTTTTTGACGGAAAAACACTTTATAAATCCGTTGAAAATCAACCCGTTTCTGACGACCCAATGAATGACTTTCACATTTTTGAAAGGCAAAATTGGTTGATCGAAATCTGTCCACGAAGCAATTTGCACAATCGGGCTACCTGTAAAATGTTTAATGTGGTAGGCTATCCAACCGCCCATTGAATGACCAATTATTACGTCATCTTGCGTAATGGCATATTTTCCCACCAAACTCTCGGCAAAATTCAACACGTTTAAATTTGTACGGGGAATATCTCCTACTAATTCCCATACATTAAGGAATAAGTGTTCTCCGGTTATGAACGGTGCTATTTTATCAAAAATGGCTTCGTTTTCTCCGAAGCCGTGAATGAAGATTATTCTCATAGGTTTGTGATTGAAGTTGGTTTAAACTAGTATTGTTCTGCCACCCACTCCTCCCCGACTAGTCTTGTAGGGGGTTTGAATTTGCAAACTTCGTAGAGGTGAAATATTAATAGGTTTGGCAGAGATAAGCAAATTTCAGGCTCCATCGGAGCGATATAGTTAAGTGCCTGATGCCGCTCCGAGGGAGCTTCATAAATCAACCCCTTTAATTTCTATTAATATATCACTCCTATCGGAGTTTGCCCCCCCCTACAAGATAAGCCTTTGTGGAGAATATTCTAAAACCGAAACAAGCAAAACCAACGTTAATACTGATTTCACTTATAAACCAAAATGCCATCATCAAGCGAACCGTTCTCAAACATTTTCCGATCGTAGAAGTAGTTTTGTTCGATTTTCCACGGCTTTTTATCGCCCATTTTGGGTAGTTTATCAATCACCCGCATGACGTAGCCCGGCGTAAAATCTAAGAATGGTTTCAGCACTAAATCAGGGTCTTTCTGAACGGGCATGCACTGTTTGTAACCGTTTTCTGCCATGTAATTTATTAGCCGACACGTATATTGGTTTGTCATATCGCATTTCAGCGTCCAGGAAGCGTTTGTGTAACCGAACGCATAAGTCATATTCGGAATGCCGTCAAACATGACACTTTTGTAACAGATTTTTTTAGAAAAATCGACTTGCTTGCCGTCCACTTCAAAATCAATATTATTGAATAATTGAGCGTTTAAACCCGTTGCCGTCACGATAATATCCGCTTCAAGAATTTCCCCCGAAACTAACTTAATTCCGTTTTCGGTAAAACGTTCGATGTGGTCGGTTACAATGCTTGCTTTTTTCGATTTTATAGCTTCAAAAAAATCGCCGTTTGGCACTAAACAGAGGCGTTCGTCCCACGGATTATAACTCGGCGTAAAGTGTTTTTCGATATCAAATTCCTTCCCTAATTCGTCCACTACCATTTTACGTAGCACCTTTTTCATCAATTCGGGAAATACTCTCGAAAATGAGTAGCTAAAGCGTTGAAACAGTATTTTACGAAATCGATTTATCCGGTGAGCCATTTTTTCGGGAAGCAGTTTATTGATCCAAATGGCAAGTTTATCCACATCAGATTGGGCAACGACGTACGTTGGGCTGCGTTGTAGCATGGTCACGTGAGCCGCCTTTTTGGTCAAGCTAGGAATTAACGTTACTGCCGTAGCACCGCTGCCAATCACCACCATTTTTTTTTTGCTGTAATCAAGGGTTTCGTCCCATTTTTGGGGATGAATAACTGTTCCTTTGTAGTCTTCTTTTCCCGCAAAATCGGGTGTATAACCGCTTTCGTAGTTGTAGTATCCCATACAAAGTGAGAGAAACGAACACGTAAAAATTACTGACTTTTCAGAATCAGGCGTTTGTACCGTAAGTGACCACGTGGCGGTATCAGAAGACCACGTAGCGTGCAACAGTTTATGTTCAAACCGAATGTGTTTGTCAATGCCATTTTCGGTTACGGTTTCTTCCAAATAATCCATGATGTCCGCACGAGGAGCAATCACTTTTGGGTTTACCCACGGTTTGAAAGCAAAACCAAAGGTGTACATATCAGAATCTGAACGAATGCCGGGGTAGCGAAACAAATCCCACGTTCCGCCAATATTCCCCCTTCCTTCCAAAATTGTGTACGTTTGGGAAGGGCAATCGGTTTGCATGTAGTAGGCGGCACTAATGCCGGATATTCCCGCCCCAATTATGATAGTATCGAAATGCGTAGCACTCATTTTTTGTCTTTGTAATGATTAAACCAACTTAAAATCGAAGCCGATTTACTCATTAGCATACTCGGGCGATTTGCCAAGCCGTGCGAGGCATTCGGAATACGCACCATGGCGGCTTCTACACCTTGCAATTTTAAAGCGGTGTAATACTGCTCCGACTCTGAAATGGGCGTACGATAATCTTTTTCACCCGTGAGAAGCATGGTGGGTGTTTTGACGTTCCCAACCAACGAAATTGGCGATCTTTTGTGGTAATATTCTACATCCTCCCAAGGCATTTTCCCGAACCAATATTTGGCGAAGAACGCAGGGCTGTCGGCGTGTAAAACGAAGCTGTACCAGTTAATAACCGGTTTTGCCACCACGGCGGCTTTGAATCGGTTGGTTTTACCGACAATCCACGCCGTTAAAACGCCTCCACCAGAGCCACCCGTTACAAATAGATTATTGGTATCTACGTAACCCTTTTCTATCACGGCATCTACGCCAGACATGAGATCGTCGTAGTCATGATTAGGATAATCGTGGTGAATCGAATTTCCGAACTCCTGCCCGTAGCCCGTGCTACCACGTGGATTGGCATAAAGCACGACGTAACCCGCAGCTGCATAGGACTGAATTTCGTACGCAAATGACGGCCCGTACATGGCAAATGGCCC
>JBLHXN010000245.1:0-3213 GCA_047630355.1 Spirosomataceae bacterium
AAAAACAGTCGTACGTTCTTCGTCAGAATTATATGAGCAATGAACGTCGCGACAATACCTGTGACAATACCAATAATAAGACTCGTAAGTAACGTGGTAAGCAGCGTAAGAAAAAAGATGAGTAGTTGCATTTTGCCAACACTCGCAATCTTAGAAATTGTCTCGGGTGACGCTAACTTATAGCCCGTATAAACCAATATTGCCGCCAAGGCGGGATAAGAGATATGCTGTAACTGCTCTTTAAACAAAACAATGAACAACAACAAAAACAACGCATGAAAGAAGTTAGCACTCCGGTTTGTGGCGTTATTATTAACATTTACCGAGCTTCGGGCAATCACCTTTACCACGTTCAAGCCTCCCAAAAAGCCAGAAGCTACCGTAGCGATTCCCAAAGCACGAAGTCCTTTATTAACGTTGGATCTGCGGCGTTTTGGGTCTAATTTATCTACTGCTTTAATACTGAGTAATGATTCAATACTCGCAATCATGGTGATTGTGAACGTTGCCATGATAAAATCAATATCGCCTATTTTACTAAAGTCAGGAGTCGGAAAATTGGTCAGCAGATTATCAGGAATGGCGACGAAAAAACGCTCAGGAATCGGGTTTGTGATACCTTCAGTAGTTTCAAAATAATAAGAAAGCCCCACAGAAAGTAACACGATCCACATGGGAGCGGGTAATAATTGAAAGTACTTATTTCGGATTCTGGGGTAAAACGCCATTATCAGCAAGCTACCAATCCCGACCAACGCCGCCGCCCGAATTTCGGGATTACTAAGTACGTCAATTAACGAAACGGGAATGGTCAACAAAAGCTTAATCGGCGAACCATCCGCATCAAGATTACCGACCATGATATGAAACTGCTTCGCTAAAATAATGATACCAATCGCCGCAAGCATACCCTGAATTGCCGCCGAAGGAAAAAAATCAGAGAGTTTTCCTAAATTTACAAAGGCAAGCAAAACAATTACTGCTCCTGAAATTATGATGGCGGCAAGCGTATAAAGGTAACCCTGATACATATCGCCGGCTCCTAAGATGGTGATAGATGACAGTACTGCTACAACTAAACCGTTACCCGGTCCGGCAATAGTGACGTGCGTTCCGCCCAAGATGGAAACGATAAAACCTCCCACAACTGCCGAAATAATACCCGCGATGGGCGGTGCACCTGATGCCAAAGCGAGACCTAAGCCTAATGGGAGTGCGATTAACGAGACAACAAAGCCAGCAAAAATATTTGCCGGGAGTTGATTTGCAAACTTATTGATAGTGGTTTTATCCAAAATTGATGAGTGTTTAGGGTGTTTCAATGCAAAGTAAATCCTAAATTAATCACCTTTTTACGATTTTCACAACGCAAGGTTTCTCTTCGGAATCTGTTGCTCGCACGAAGTAAGTACCGTAGGCTAACGAACTACCTAACATTAGTTCATAGTTGTTGGGTTCAGTATTTTTCACTGCAACTCCCCATTTTCTCAACATGGTATCAAAGAACTCAAACGTGACAGGTTCGAAATTTCTTACGTACAGCCGTACGATTTGATCGTCAATGACTGGGTTCGGGAAGATTGTGCAAACAGGTTCAGTGGCCTCGAGATTGATAGCGAAAGGTTTGAAATACTTCAATGTCCCGTCTAAATCCTGATAAACGACACGGTAATAAGATTTACCGCTAAACGGCTGGTCATCAATCAAATTCTTGGGTTCTCCTGCGTTTACTTCCCGCCACGAAAACCAGTTTAGTCCATCAATACTACGTTCAATAAGATATTTCAACGGACGGATTTCGTCTGTGATGTTTAATGAAACACTGACTTCGTTTCCATCTATTGAAACGTCCGTACTTATTCGGGCAAACGGATTATCGGTTAACCCGAATTCTGAAAAAGAGTCCGTGGCGAATTCAAAGAAATCAACATTTGGAATAAAGTTACTGACCGAAACATCTTCATAAATAACTACGCTTCTACCGTTCCCAAAATTATCGTTATTGAGTGGATCGCAGTCTTCATTTATTCCTTCGTAGTGTGTTACAAACCATTCGTTGGCGTCTATAAACGAACTCATTTCAGCTTCTTGAGCAAAGACACGGACTTTTACAGGACGCTCAAGTTTCTCTAAAAGTGAGCTTTCTAACGCAAAATAACGAGAGAACAATGCTGTACCTTTGGGAGTATTTAGTTCTTTATCAACAAGGCGAAAACGCAACGTTACCGTTCCGAGGTTTTGCCCGTTAGGGTTTATTGCTCCGAATAGCTTTCCGTCGGCGTTATAGAAATTTACCCAATTATCCCCGTTTACGTTTTCCCGGATAATCGTATTGCAATCATCTGATTTTACATCAGCAGTGGTGATGATGCACGGCTCTACGTTTACTACTATTTGTTGGCTTTCACTGAGGCAACCGTTTGTATCAATTGCGGCAACGTAAAGTTGTTGCGTTCCGGCTAACTGAGTTAAAATACGGGGGCGTTCTTCCGTAAAATCGTCGGCAGTTTTACTACTCCAAAGCAAATCATCTTCTGCAGTAGCGGTTAAATTTGTGTTTGAAGCGAACTGACAAACATTGACCAAACTATCCGTTAGTGGTTTTTGCGGCATCGGAATAGTTGTAAAATTCAACGCAGTCCTTTTACTTTCGCATCCTTCTTTGGAGCGTTCGGCTACGTAGAAAGTTTTCTTCCCGACGGTTTCCGAAAGGTTTATCGGCAACTCTATTTCCCCTGAACTATCTGTTAGAGATATAAACCATAAAATCTGATTTCCTTTTTCCAACGGTTCGATTTTCAGCTTTTGCTCCGTGAATTTACAAACTGCGTAATCTATGATTACGGGAGCGGCGGGAATAGGATTTATCACCACTTTTGTTTCCGAGGAATAGCGGTTGCAAGTAGTACGGGCATTCACTCTGAAAACGGCTTTCAATCTGTAATCTGCCGTTTTACTCGAATCGGCGATTCCTAAATTCAACCAGTTTAATGTAGAATCAATGGTAAACCAACTCCTTCCCGACTGCCGTTGCCATTCGTACCGCTCAACTAAACCCATTATTTTTATTTTTGTGGAATCCAGTATAATTTGTTGTCTGGTGCAAAACGCAACGTCAGGAATTTCACCAACTACTTGATTCACGATTAAAGGAACCGGATTTGTGAACAACGAATCTTCTGCGTCCCTGACTACGCAACGATAAAGTGTTCC
>JBLHXN010000246.1:0-3173 GCA_047630355.1 Spirosomataceae bacterium
TTTGGAGTCATGATTGGTATAATCCATATCTTCCGATGCAGTTTGCGGACATCCGAAAACCCGATTATCATCTCTTTATAAGTTAGAATGTCGCTGCCGCCGATGTCGAAGTTTTTATTCAGTGTCTGTGGGTGAAACAACGTCCGGGTCAGAAATAATATCACGTCTGTGATGCCAATGGGTTGGCATTTGGTTTCGAGCCATTTCGGGGCAATCATAACCGGAAGTTTTTCCGCTAAATCCCGAATTATTTCAAACGAAGCACTGCCGGAACCGATGATGATTCCCGCCCGTAGCGTAGTAAAATCGTACGTGCCTTCGGAAAGAATGTTTTCAACATTTAAACGGGAAGTCAGGTGTTCTGATAGCTCCGATTCATTCACAATTCCGCTGAGGTAAATGACGTGTTTTACGGCGGTTTTGTTTAACGCTTCGCGGAAGTTGATGGCACTTTCCTGCTCAATTTCAAGGTAGTTGCTGGAAGAGGACATGCTGTGAACCAGGTAATACGCTCCGTCAATATCTTGCGGGATATTGCCGAGCGAAGGTTTATCCAGTAAGTCAACCTGAATGACTTCAATGAATTCTATCAACGAAGGCGGCGGATTGAACCGATTAGTATCCCGAACGCAGCAAACCACGGTGTGCCCCTGCTCAACCAATGCGGGCAGTAGTCGCTTGCCAATATAACCCGTCGCTCCGGTCAGTAGTATTTTCATACTTAGTCAACCGATGATTGCGGGGTTTAGTTACGGTAGGGTCAAGCTTCTAACACTTTAGCAGACTTACCTTTTACATAAAGCTCTTTTCCGAACTCGTTTATTTCGGCAATCAAATTGTTATTTGTGATGCTATCGAAGGTAGATAAATCAATTTTATAGGGCATTAATAAATCATCTAACGCAAAGTCAATTTCGGTAACGGTATGACTGCTAATATTTTGCCCAATTAACGTCATATCGATGTCAGAATAGGGCTTGTAATCGCCCCGTACTCGTGAACCGTAAATCATTACTTTTTCTACTTCGGTGAAGCTGGAGAAGACTTGCTGCATAGCCGCAACTTCTTCGATAGTTAAACCGAAGTGTTCCGGGTTTTCAATTATCGTTGTCATCTTCGTGTAATTTCTTGGTCATTGCTTTGTGAAATGCGAGAAAAGCAGGGTAGTAACTGTCAATTATTTTGAAGTAAATCTCATCCGCCGTAGCCTCGTTGTAAGTGTGCGATGTCTTGTTGCGACTACTTATCATATCCATCCAGATTTTGCCATCCGTTATTATTTGGTATTGTAATGCTTCCCGTGTAGCATCACGACTACCTTGAATGCTGGAATTTCCCTGATAAAAAGCGTAATCTTTCATCACGTTCCAAGCTAACTCGTGCGTATATTCAAACCGCTGAATCAATCCTTCTTTAATAATTTCGTCCAATACGTAATCTAATTCAGAATCATCTAATGGCTTCTGTCGCTCTTCTTTGGCTTGTTGTTCAATGTATTCAACTGCTTGCGTCAGTTTAGCTAATGCCTTGCTGAAATTAGAGAACCGTTGCCGCCATCTGTTGTTTGATGTCATTTCTGAATCGATTATTATTTTTAGAATCTATATTTTTTGACTTTTTGCTTCGAAGTGGAAACTTAATTTTCTTGACCATACTGCAAACAGGCAACTATATCACCTTTCTCAAGATACGGATAGTCAGTGAGTATTTCCTCGGTTGTCATTCCGCTCGCCAATAATTCAGGCATTTGTACGACGGTAAAATGCATTTTGCGGATTGTCGGTTGCCCACTCATTACTTCTGGATCAATCGTTATTCTTGATAAATAGTCCATGAATGAGAATGTTTTGTTGATGTGAAGATAACGCTTTTTAAGATAGTTTTAGCTTGGGCGGGTGAAACCCGTTACTCACCTCTACGAAGGAAACCGCCGTGGAACGGATCCTTCGTCGAGCGGTTAGACCATTCCCCAACCGTTTTCGTCAGCGATTCCTCAAACCCAGAACGCCAATTAAAAACTTCTACTTAACCGGACAAGACATCGTTTCGGTTGGGGTAGGGGCGGCACTTTTTTCGGGCGTATTGACTTCATCGGCAATGACGGGAGCAAACATTATGAAGAAAGTGATGAGCTGAACTCATACTCTTCCAACGCAATGTTTTGATTCCACAAAACAAGTTTTGAATGGACATTTAGAAAACTACGATTACCTGCGGATTGCTTCTTTTGAATTCCGTAAATGCTGATTTTAATTGTTCTGAAAAATTATTCTGCTCAATACAAATCATTTTTAGATTAGTGGCATTTTTCATCCAATGTAGTATCTCAATTCCGCCTTCGTCGCCAATTTTGCAACCTACTAATCCCACCTCATTAATTGATAGCGGCATACTTTTCGCCAGTAAACTGGCCCCAAAATCTCCGATTTCGTTGTAACTCAGGCTGATTGTTTTGATAAAGTCAGTAGTGCTGCTTTTTAGCATATTGGCAATTTCGGAGATATCTTCTATTGTCAAATTTGAGTTTCTCAGAATCAGCGAATTGCTTTCGATTGTAGTATTTTTCATTTCGTTTACTCCCTCTCTTTACGTGGTGTTAGGGTCTTTCGAGGCAAAACGGAAAGTTGACAGATGAATCAACGTAATCTCAAAGTAACTAACCTCAAACGGGAAAGTACAAGGGCAAAATACCTTTGCACCGCAGAAAGACGACGTTTTTACAGGGTGTTGTGTTAGGATTTGTTTTTTTAGTTTGAGTTCAACCGAAGCGTATTGCGTTTTCAATAGTCGTTGTCATCAATTATACGGTCCCAAAAACTTATCGCCATTAAAATGCACTAAATGGCCGGGATTGTCAGCAATCCAAACTTCAGTTTCCCACGCAATGTCGGCGATGAATTTTCTGAATTTCGCCTTATCTAAAAAAGCCGTAACGTAAATAATATCAGCGGTGCAATCTTTTGTCAGTTTCTGCAATTGAATGAGCCTCAACTCATCAATTGGTCCTGACGAATGAACGGCTTCAATCAAATACAACCAGTTCTTTTTCTTTGAATACGCAATTACATCCGGCAATTCTTCGTGCGAAATTTCAAAGAAGTTTAACTTTGTCAATTCTTCTTGTTCTAAATATAAATACTTGTCCGAAGTATCGCCGACGTAAAGCACCTCTG
>JBLHXN010000247.1:0-3171 GCA_047630355.1 Spirosomataceae bacterium
CTGATTGCCTCTGTATCATTACCTAAAGAAAACCGCTCATTTCCGCCATAAATTACCCACTTTTTTGTTGCTTTAATATCTTCTGATGCACGATGAAATCCTATATTTACTTTAGGTACAAGTCCTCTTTTAATTTCAACCGCCCAACGTTCGTTCGTTTTTTCAAGAATTAAATCAATTTCGCTCTGTTCAGCAGTTCGGTAATAACTCGTTTGCCATTTGTCTGGCAAACGGGAGCAAATATTTTCGATAACAAACCCTTCCCAAGAATGTCCTAACACTGGATTACCTAATAAATCGTCAAATTCAGCAATTCCTAATAGACGGTGCAATAAACCGGAATCCCGCACGTATATTTTGGGAGATTTTACCAGACGTTTTTTTGTATTTCCCGACCACGGTACTAACTGACGAAGCATGTATAAGTCAGTTAACGTATCTAAGTAATGCTGTATAGTTGTGTGCGAAACCTCCAGACTTTTCCCCAGAGATGATTTATTAATCTGCTGTCCGTGAAAATGAGCAAGCATTGTCCAAAAGCGTCTCATACGGGTAGCAGCTATATTGATTCCTAAACGAGGAATATCACGTTCTACGTAAGTCGAGATAAAGTCGGTTCGCCAGTTCCAACTTTCATCATCGTTCGCCGCCAAATAACTTTGTGGAAATCCGCCCCTGAACCAATGCTTGTTCACCGAATAGTTTTCGGGATTGTCTGTAATTAATTCGTTCACCGTAAAAGGTGTCAATTCCAAATACCGAATGCGACCGGCGAGTGTTTGAGAAGTTTGTTGCAATAATTCACGGGAAGCCGAACCAAGTAACAGAAACTGTGCGGAAGGTTCGCCCGCTCTTTTCCTTCGGTCAATCAAACCCCGCAACGTTTTGAAAAGTTGCGGCATGAGCTGTACTTCGTCGATTATCAGTAATTCGTCCCGATGTTGCTCCAAATAGCTTTCTGCATCTTGAAGTTTGATTCTGTCAGAATCCAGTTCTAAGTCTAAATATAGAATAGGCTTCTTAATTACCGATTCCGCAATTTCTAAGGCAAGCGTTGTTTTACCCACCTGACGTGAGCCCAATAGAGCCACAGCAGGACTATTTATCAACGCCGAAACTAATTTTTCTGTAATTTTCCGATTAATCATACCTTCTCATTTCTTGCAAATTGAAAGTTAAACTTTCAATTTGCAAGAAATGATGTTAAATAGTATTGTGAAACATGCTTTTCGGTACTCAGTACCTATTCTTTAAATTCCGCAGGAAAAGTAGTAGAGAAAATATTTCTACATTTGACTAACCCAATCCCTTTTTATGAAAGCTAAACTCCTCCCCACCACTCGCAATACCGCCGTTGACGTTTTTCGTGGTTTTGTGATGTTCTTAATGATGGCCGAAATACTGGAGTTTTATAAAGTCGCCGAAGCGTTACCTAATAGTAGCTTTTGGAAATTTATGGCGTTTCATCAGTCGCACGTGCCGTGGGTGGGTTGTTCGTTGCATGATTTGATTCAGCCGTCGTTCTCGTTTTTGGTCGGCGTGGCGTTACCATTTTCCATCGCTTCCCGCATTAAAAAAGGAGGCTCTTTCCAACAGATTTTTCTACACGCTCTCAAACGCTCGCTCATTCTGATTCTCCTCGGTGTTTTTCTCCGTTCCTTCGGTCGGGAAATGACGTACTGGACTTTTGAAGATACGCTTACGCAAATTGGTTTAGGTTATCCGTTTTTATTTCTGTTGGGCTTTCGAAATAAGCGTTTTCAGCTTGCCGCTTTTATCGTTTTAATAATGGCATATTTTGTGGCTTTTGCCTTGTATCCGTTACCCGGTGCGGGATTTGATTACGTTGCCGTAGGTGTATCGTCTGACTGGACACACAACTTTTCAGGCTTTGCGGCACACTGGAACAAAAACTCGAATTTGGCGTGGGCATTTGATACATGGTTTCTGAATCTCTTTCCAAGAGGGAGTTTCTTTACTCACAATGGTGGTGGCTACGCTACGTTGAGTTTTGTTCCGACACTCGCCACGATGATTCTCGGATTATTCGCCGGAAATTGGCTGCGGGAAGAAGAAGATAATCAAACCAACCTGAAACGCTTCCTAATAACCGGAATAACGCTTTTAGCGATTGGATTTCTGCTTGATATTACGGGTATTTGCCCCAACGTAAAACGTATTTGGACACCGACTTGGGTTATTTTCAGCGGCGGTTGGTGCTTTCTTTTACTCGCCCTTTTTCATTTTGTTGTGGATATGAAAGGGAAAGCCAATTGGTTTTATTTCTTGAATATTATCGGTCTTAATTCTATCGCCGCTTATGTATTAGCCCATACCATCATCAGTTTTATTGATGAAAACGTGCGGACAAATATCAGTCAAAGCTACGACTTCATCTTCGGTGCAGAATACCGTACGCTCGTCAGTGGTTGTGTGATTCTACTTTTTGAGTGGTTAATCCTGCGGTGGATGTTTAAGAAAAAACTCTTTATCAAGATTTAAGAAGCACTGAAAGAATAAGCTAATACTCCCCCACTATTTGGTACAGAGTGAATTTCTGTCGAAAGAATCAACCTAAATGTCCCTACTATCGTCAAAACTCGCTTTACGAAGCCTACTATTCTCAAATTATACCTATATTCAACTCTTCAAAAATCTATTCAACCTACATTAAATGAAAAACAAAAAAACTTCTGCGTCACGGCGGAAATTTATCAAAACCAGTGCCGTTGCCGCTTCCTCTTTCTTTATCGTGCCGCGTAACGTACTTGGCGGTCCGGGGTTTATTTCCCCGAGTGATCAACTCAACTTAGCCGCTATCGGAGCGGGCGGGAAAGGGCGTAGCGATATCATGAATGCCTCCGTAAAAGGTCGCGAACGGGTTGTGTCACTTTGCGACGTTGATTTTTCCGGTTCGGCAAAGGCTTCGGTAGAATCATTTCCGAAGGCAAAACTTTACGCCGATTACCGTAAAATGCTCGATAATCAGAAAGATATTGATGCAGTTACGATTTCCACACCCGATCACGTGCACGGTCCGGCGGCAAAGTACGCCATGGAGCGGGGTATACACGTGTACGTTCAAAAGCCGATGACGCACAATATCCGCGAAGCCCGGATTTTGACAGAAATGGCACGGAGTAAAAAAATTGTAACGCAGATGGGAAACCA
>JBLHXN010000248.1:0-3153 GCA_047630355.1 Spirosomataceae bacterium
CCCAATTTCGGGCCAGGTTACGGGAACCATTTCGGCGGTTGCGTTGAGTTTCATCGTGCAACTTCCCAAAGAAATCATTGAGTGAACAAGCGATAAGTCTTTGTTCTCTAAAGATTTCAGGTACCGTAATATTCCGTGTTCTGTGTGGTGCGTATTGAAAACTGGATGCGTCATGTATTCGGTTTTACGAGCCAAGTTACTGCTGAATTCGGCTTCTACTTCACCTTTTAGATTCATTAATACTTTCTGACCTTTTGCTTCGGCGAAAATTTCGAGTAATTCAGCCACATCGTCCAATGTCTTGGTTTCGTCAAAACTTACGGAAACATCTTCCGTTCCGTGAAAACGTAAATTCACGCCCTTACTTTCGGCAATTTCCCGCAATTTCGTATTATCCGAAACATCTAATGTAATGGTGTCAAAGTAGCTGGAAGTCAAGACGCGGTAATCTAAACCTTGTACGGAATTGGCGAAAAACTGAGCCATGCCGTGCGTTTTCAAAGCTATTCTTTTCAAGCCTTCCGGTCCGTGGTAAATACCGTAAGCGGCAGACATCACCGCTAACAAAACCTGAGCGGTACAAATATTGGAAGTTGCTTTTTCTCTGCGAATGTGCTGTTCGCGGGTTTGCAAAGCCATGCGTAATGCCTGATTGCCTTCGCGGTCTTTTGAAACTCCGATTATTCTACCCGGAATTTGACGTTTAAACTCATCTTTTGTGGCAAAAAAAGCAGCGTGCGGACCACCAAAGCCCATTGGTACGCCAAAACGTTGAGCCGTTCCAACCACCACATCAGCTCCCATTTCACCGGGAGACTTTAATAAGGTAAGGGCGAGTAAATCCGTAGCAACTACGATTTTTACGTTCAATTCGTTTGCCGACTCAATTAAATCTGTGTAGTCGTACACTTCGCCGTTGGTGGCTGGATATTGGAGTAATGCTCCGAAAACGTCTTCGCCCGTTAGGTCGTACGTCTCGTGATTTCCTACCACTATATTTATACCAAGTGGCTTTGCCCGACCAATCACCACATCAATGGTTTGCGGGTGACATAATTCGGATATGAAAAATGTATTTGACTCTTTTTTATCTTTCTTTTTATTACCGTCAAACATCGTCATCGCTTCGGCGGCGGCAGTACCTTCGTCAAGTAATGAGGCGTTGGCAAGTTCCATGCCCGTTAAATCGGCTACCATTGTCTGGAAATTCAGGAGCATTTCTAAGCGGCCTTGGGCAATCTCTGCCTGATAAGGCGTGTAAGCCGTGTACCAAGCCGGATTCTCCAAAATATTCCGAAGAATTACAAGCGGAGTAAAGTTTTCGTAATAACCCGTACCAATATAAGACTTGAAAACCTTATTTTTTTCTGCTATTTTTTTGAACGATTTCAAGAAGTCAACCTCAGACTGAGCATCAGGCAAATTGAGTGGACTCTCCAACCTGATTTGAGCCGGAACAGTTTGCTCAATTAATTCATTTAAACTCGAAACGCCTACAGTTTCAAGCATTTGAGTTAAGTTTTCGTTGCGTTTTCCGTGGTGACGGTCTTCAAAACGTTCTTGACTAGTTAGGTTTATTTTCATCGCAGGTGATTATAAAACAGATTCTTAAAAGTTGTGCAAAAGTATAAAAAATCTAATAATTTGTGCATGACTTTTGTTTTGCTTTTTGGGAAGACTTTTAAACCTTGAGTAAGATAGTGAGTAAAAGGCTCTCGAAAAATTGTAAATTGCAGGTAAACATAGCTCGAAAAATAGAATTACTATGAAAGAATTTTTGGATAAACTACGACTCGAAGAAAATAATTATAGCGTTTCTACGGGGTTAAATTCGTGGAACGGGACAGGCGAAAAAATCACGTCTTTCACGCCCGTTGATGGCTCAGAAATCGGTTCGGTAAATGCCGGGGGAAAAGAAGATTTTGAAAAAGTGTTGCAAACGGCACAAGCTGCTTCGCTGAAATGGCGACGCGTTCCCGCTCCGAAAAGAGGGGATATTGTTCGGCAAATGGGTGATGCTTTTCGTGAAAATAAAGATGCTCTCGGGCGTTTGGTAAGTTACGAAATGGGTAAAAGCCTTCAAGAAGGTTGGGGCGAAGTGCAGGAAATGATTGATATATGTGATTTCGCCGTCGGACTTTCCCGTCAACTCTACGGATTTACGATGCATTCTGAACGTCCCGAACATCGGATGTACGAGCAGTGGCATCCTTTGGGCGTAATCGGAGTTATTTCGGCATTTAACTTTCCAGTGGCAGTTTGGTCGTGGAATACTATGTTGGCGTGGGTTTGCGGAAATACCTGCGTTTGGAAACCTTCTGAGAAAACGCCGTTGACAGCAGTGGCTTGTCAGAATATTATTCAAAAAGTACTAAAAGAAAACGAAGTTCCCGAAGGCGTGTCTTGCCTCGTTTCGGGTGGACGGGAAGTAGGAGAGTGGCTCGCTTCCGATTCTCGAATCTCGTTGGTTTCTGCCACGGGTTCAACCCGGATGGGTAAAGCAGTTGCCACAACGGTTGCCCAACGTTTAGGGAAATCATTGCTGGAGTTGGGTGGAAATAACGCCCTCATTATTTCGGAATACGCCGATTTTAAAGTGGCTGTTCCTGCAATAGTTTTTGGAGCAGTTGGTACTGCCGGACAGCGTTGCACGTCAACTCGTCGTCTGATTGTTCATGAAAGTAAGCACGATGAACTATTAACGATTCTCAAAAAAGCCTACGGGCAGTTAAGAATAGGTGATCCGTTAGATATCAATAATCACGTCGGACCATTGATTGACAAAGCCGCCGTTGACGGATACAAAAATGCCATTGAAAGAGCTGTTGCCGAGGGTGGAGAAGTTATCTGCGGTGGAAACGTACTGCAAGATATGCCTTCCGGATTTTACGTTGAACCAACAATCATTTCCGTTCAAAATCAAACCCCGATGGTTTGTCATGAGACTTTCGCCCCGATTCTTTACGTTGTAAAATACAAAGAACTAGACGACGCGATTGCTTTGCAGAATGCCGTTCCGCAAGGACTTTCGTCGGCAATATTTACATTAAATCTGCGGGAAGCTGAGCAGTTTCTTGCAGCTTGGGGCTCAGATTGTGGAATCGCTAATGTTAATATTGGAACATCGGGAGCGGAGATTGGCGGAGCATTTGG
>JBLHXN010000249.1:0-3143 GCA_047630355.1 Spirosomataceae bacterium
CGGGGAAATTATGTTCGGTATCAATATGAACCAATGGAAAAGGAATTTTACCAGGATAAAATGCCTTTTGTGCTAACCGAACGAGGGTTATTGAATCTTTCCCACCCGAAAATAATAAGGCGGGACGCTCAAATTGAGCCGCCACTTCCCGCATGATATAAATGGCTTCGTCTTCGAGTTGGCGGGGGAAAATTCCGGTTTTCACTGCTTGGTTTATTTCTTTTGTATTGTTCATATATTACCTCCTCCAGACCTCCTCCAAGGAGGTTTATATTGGAATTATTTTACGATTCTTAATATTAACGGGATGCTCAATCGGAATCAACCCGCATGCAATCCGCATTCTTTTTGCGATGCTTCCCAAGACCAGCGTCCGGCTCGCGGATGTTCATCTTCGGTAATAGCTCGCGTACAAGGTGCACAACCGATACTGATAAAACCTTTGCGATGCAGTGGGTTATCCGGCACTTTGTGTTCGACAAGATAAGCTAAAACTTCATCGTATGTCCAGTTAATTAGTGGATTATATTTATAAACCTGATTGCCTGCGTCCCATTCCCAAATGGGCATTTCAGTTCGGTTTTCTGATTGTTCGGCACGCAACCCCGTTACCCAAACTTCCGCCCCTTTCAAGGCTCTTTTCAAGGGTTCAATTTTACGGATAAAACAACATTCTTTTCGGTTCGCTACCGATTCGTAAAAACTGTTTAGTCCCTTTTCCTTGGTGAGCTTTTCTACCGAAGCCGTTGCGGGGTAAAATACTTCAATCTGCTGATTGTATTTTGCTCTTGTGCGGTCAACGAGTTCGTAACTCTCCTGAAACAAACGTCCCGTATCAAGTGTAAAAACGTTGATAGAAAGGTCGTTTCTAAAAATCATATCGGTAATCACCTGATCTTCTTGCCCGAAAGAGGACGAAAAAACGATTTTACCAGAAGTATTCCCGCTTAAAAAAGAAAGGCCTTCCGAAGGCGAAAGGCTTTGTAATGTTTCGGAATGGTTAATTTTCATAATTTATTTATTCCGAGCGTTTAAATGTATCGTTTTCTGATGCGTTCCCAAAGGCGGTCGTGAAAGTAAAATAACCCCACTTTTGTGAACACCTCAATCATACCAATGCTAATTGCCAGCGTAAGTTCGCCGGTTACGAAGTAAGAAATTACCATCGTATCAAGTGTCCCGACGATACGCCAGGAAATACCTTTCAAAAAGCTAAACAAGTGGTCTTTCCCGCTAAAGGAGACAGCCGCTTTTTTATTGATGATAGAATCTAAAAACATATGTTCTTTTTTGGTTTAACAAAACAAAGATATACACAAACTCTATAATATTAGTAGAGTAATAGAAGATATTTACAATAAAACCAGTTTATAAATTCACAATACACTAATTATAAACCATTTGCCTTAATAAAAATTGCACTTTACCATTTCTTCAAATCTACATCAAGAATAGATTTCGGCTGATTTGAGTTGGACTAACTTGTCCGAACGAAGGGCATTTATCACATCCCCGATTACAATTAACGCCGGATTTTTAAGATCATTAGATTGGGCAACTTTAACCAAATCTTTTGCTTTCCCAATTCCCGTTTTTTGGTAGTTAGTTGAAGCATTCTGTACGATTGCTGCGGGCGTATCTCCTCGTCCGCCCTCCACAAATAATTCGGCGATTCGGGACAACCGACTCATGCCCATCAAAATGACTACCGTAGCGGACGACTGAGCCGCTAACGCTAAATCTTTACTTAAAGAACCGTCAGCTTTGTGTCCGGTTATTACCCAAAATCCATCCGCAAAACCACGGGAAGTTAACGGAATATCCGCCGCTCCAAGAGCCTGAATACTTGAAATTCCGGGTACAAACGCCGTTTCGACTCCCCGCTCACGAGCGAAGTTTATTTCTTCGTTTCCACGTCCAAAAATGAACGGGTCACCACCTTTTAAGCGAACAACATGCCCTTTTTCGTAGGCTTTTTCTACAATTAAAAAATTGAGGCTGTCCTGACTGATTGAACGGGTATGTCCTCGTTTTCCAACGTAAATCAACTCGCATTCCGGAGAGCAATATTCGAGCAATACGCTGTTTGCCAACGCATCGTACAATACCACATCTGCTTGGCGTAACGCATTGACAGCTTTAAGTGTAATCAACTCTGGATCGCCCGGTCCCGCTCCGATAAGTGTTAATTTTGGTTTCATAGTACCACCTCGCTTCCTCTTACTTCTCTTGACTTTCTCAGAAATTCTACCGCCGTAGCGATATAATCCGTAGCGAAATCTTTGGAGGGTTCATTTTTACGAATGGCGAGGATTTGCTCCTGCACATTTCCACCAAACTCTTTGGCATATACGTCGTCCATGTCAGCGATGACTTTGTGTTGCGTGTTACATTTTACGTCTCGGTCGAGCAATAGAGCCTTGGCCGTATTTACCTGCGATGAATACGCATGATAGATAGCATCCGCCCATTTTTCTGCGGCGAAGGCTTCTTTAGCAAATTCGACTTTTTCGTCAGATTCTAAGAATAACGTTCCGATTAAGTCTATGATTACTCCGGCACATTCTCCGACGCCAATTTCGGTAGCAAATTGCCCGTCCTGTCCCCAATCCACAAAGAAATTTTCGGGAGCATCCACGATATCAGCTAAAGGTTTCAATAAATCATAGAAGTAGATTTTGCCTTCCCGTCGGTCGTAATAATCGTTGAAATATTCTCCTTCAGTTCGGTTTTGTTCGTAATCGCTCAGAACGTAACGAAGCACTTCAGGACCTTGCTTGCTCGGTATTTTAATCACTTTATCAGCAATTCTTCCTTCGCCGTCTCCCATGGTTCCGCCACCCAAAAGCACCTGCAATGCTGGCATTACCCGACGGTCTTTTGCCCGCATCGAACTACCGTGAAAACCGATTTGAGCCATGCCGTGCTGACCGCACGAATTCATGCAGCCCGAAATCTTTATTTTAATGTCAGAATCGTTTACCAATTCAGGAAATTCATCCCGCAGAACACTTTCTAATGCCACAGTAACGTGCGTACTATCCGAAATGGCGAGATTGCAAGTATCTGTGCCAGGACAAGCCGTAATTTTGTGTAGACTATTTGCTCCCGCTTCGGCAAGGTAATGAGCATTCAACGCATTA
>JBLHXN010000250.1:0-3105 GCA_047630355.1 Spirosomataceae bacterium
ATTTTGGGAATCTAACATCTCCTTCGCAGCGTCAAAATAATGCGTCATCATCAACTATCAGAGGAAACGAAGAGTCTATTTCGTCCTTTGAGCGGGAAAAGCCGAATTCATTGGAACGAGCAAACGCTGGCAACTGGCAAAAGCTGTTTGAAGGACTCGACGAGTTATCCACAAACCCGAATCGCTCTGCCGCCGGCCCTGTCACGATGGACAGTAAAGCGAATGATTTAGCGGAAGAAACTAAGCACTTTACTGAAGCCGACGAAATAAACGCAATTCAAATAAAGAACCGATACATAGTAGCTCAGGCAAAATACGGGATGATGCTCATTGACCAACGAGCCGCTTACGAACGCATTCTTTTTGACAAATATGCCTTGAGCATTTCAAAAAAGACTGGCTTTTCGCAGCAGCTTCTTTTTCCAAAAACGGTAGAATTATCCTCCACGTTATTCACACTTTGGGAAGAAGTAAAAGATGATATTATCAATCTTGGCTTTTCGGTAGAATCATTTGGCGGAACCACGATTAAAATTAACGGAATTCCACCCGAAGTACACGAAGAAGACGAAGTAGAGATTTTTGAAGGATTACTTCAGGAATACGCTGAAACGCAGATAAACGTGCAACTTAGTAAAACAGACAGTATTGCCCGGGCTTTTGCCAAACGCTCATCTTCTAAATACGTTGGCGTATTATCTAAGGTTGAGATTAAACTTCTCATTCACCAGTTATTTGAAACCAGCCGGCCGGGATATACGCCAGGTGGCGAACGAACGATGAATATCCTTTCTGTGGAAAGGCTAGCAGAACTAATCACCCGATAGATTTCGTTAGGATAACTTAATACCACATTTATACCAAAGTATGTTCAATTTCACACCAATGGTACGCAACTTGTTGATTGTCAACGTTGCGGTGTTTTTTCTCTCGCAAATCTTTCCCACCGGAATATTTGCGTTTTTTAATCCAGTTTTACCGTTGGACGAAGGCGGCTATACCATCAATCCTTATTTCAGATTTTGGCAACCGTTTACGTACATGTTTTTACACGGCGGAATAGGGCATATTTTCAGTAATATGTTCGGTTTGATAATCTTCGGGCCCGCTTTAGAATCATACATGGGTTCAAAGAAGTTCTTGTCTTATTACCTGATAACTGGTGTAGGTGCGGCACTTTTTTATTCTGGATTGAATACCTACGATGCTGCTCAATATTATACTGGCTCAGAGCCTTATATGGCTATTATGCAAATTCCGATGGTGGGTGCATCGGGAGCAATATTTGGTCTATTAGCGGCATTTGGCGTACTTTTTGCCGAAACTGAATTGATGATGCTATTCTTTCCCGTACCCATTAAAGCAAAGTATTTTGTACTATTATACGGAGCATACGAAATATACTCCGGCACTTCGGGAGCTCAGACGGGCGTAGCTCACTTTGCCCACGTAGGCGGCTTGATTGTTGGCTTTGTTTTGATTAAGTTTTTCCGCTTTGATGAGAAGGCTTGAAACTTCTTTACAACCATCTTGCGGTGAATGGCGTTATATAAATAATAACTCTTTTTATAGCTATGGCGAGTATTATAGAAGATATCCGGAGTGCGTTTGAAAAAAAGGACAACGCAGTTGTTAAAATTATCCTAATAAATCTGTTCGTATTTGTCGGACTAATGGTTTTAGGATTTTTCCTGTCGTTTTCGGATTCGACTCAATCAATAAATCAATTTATTCAACGGCAGTTTGTCCTGAATGCTCCACTTGAGCAATTCATCCGGCAACCGTGGACGCTCTTTACCTATTCCTTTCACCACGATGGTTTTTTTCATATTTTATTTAATATGATTACCCTTTATTGGTTTGGGATGATGCTACAAGATTTCATCGGTGGGCAAAAGTTAGTGAATATCTACCTTTTAGGTGGACTACTCGGCGGGATAGTTTACATATTCGTTCATAACCTGTTGGCCCTCGCTCCTGAGTCTTTCGGAATAAACAATATAAGTGCCACCATTGGTGGAGCGTCCGCAGCAGTATTTGCCGTACTCTTTGCCACAGTTACACTTGTACCCGACTACGAATTTTATTTCTTCCGATTATTTTTGGTCAAAATAAAATATCTCGCTTGGGCTTTTCTGTTGCTTTCCTTCCTAAACCCAAGTAGTGGAATTTCGCACGCAGCGGGTGCATTTATCGGCTTTAGTTACGTAAAATTGTTGCGTTCCGGATTAGACCTTGGAACCCCAATTGAAGCCATTTACAATTGGTGGAAAACTTTGGGAGGCAAAAAAACATCAAAAACTCAAAAAAAGGGTTACTCCAAGTCTCCCGTCTATAATATGTCGACAGCATCAAAAAACACTGCACCCGAGGAATACACCACCCGACAAGAAGACGTTGATGCAATTTTGGATAAAATTGGTAAATCTGGTTACGAAAGTCTTTCCAAAGAAGAGAAGGAAATACTGTACCGTGCCAGCCAACAAAAAGACTGATATACTACCGTAAAATGAGAAATACTTTTCAGGATTCCTTTTTTGAGAATTTTAGCCGTTAATTTGTACTTTGAAAATAAACATTTTGATTGGTTAGATGTTATCTTAGCCAACCATAAGTTAGCAAATTAACTATGCTCACAACTCCAGGAAACCTCCTAAGAGACATAAATAGTCCCGCAGATTTAAGAAAACTCCCCGCTGATAAAATCCCGCAGGTTGCTGACGAACTTCGTCAATTCATTATTGATACCGTTTCAATATACGGCGGACATTTCGGTGCAAATTTAGGTGTAGTTGAACTGACGGTTGCGTTACATTACGTTTTTAATACCCCAGACGATCAATTAGTCTGGGACGTAGGTCATCAGGCTTACGGACACAAAATGCTAACCGGAAGACGAGATTTGTTTGATACGAATCGAGTTTACGGAGGAATTTCGGGATTTCCGAAACGAAAAGAAAGCATTTACGATACCTTCGGGGTTGGGCACTCATCCACTTCAATATCAGCAGCGTTAGGTATGGCAGCGGGTTCTGCACTAAATGGCGATAAAAACCGGCAGCACATTGCCGTAATTGGGGACGGTGCAATGACGGGTGGTCTCTC
>JBLHXN010000251.1:0-3095 GCA_047630355.1 Spirosomataceae bacterium
GTGGCAACGCTACTTATCACTAACTCAGAGGTAGCAGAAATTCCGATTTCAATTGCCGTATTAACCATTTTATCAAGCTTTTCCTGATAAGACTCAATCATCCCTTTTTGCATTGTGTTAATCATTGAAATTGGCGTTGCGGCATCAACGTAAGGCGGCGTATAAGTGTGAATTATTATTAGTTCACCGTCACACTTTTGAGTGAGCAAGATTGAAAATTCGAATGCAGTTGAAGCGTCGTCAGAAAAGTCGGTAGCGAGGAGTATCTTTTTCATAGTAGTAGATGTTGTTTGATAAGTAAATATAAACCTTAAAGAAATGTGCCGTTATGACGACCGTAATTATATTATATGATATATATCAGACTATTATCGAACAAATCTATGCTACGAATTAACGTAAAATATAATTTTTTACTACCTTTGTTCTCCGGTAATCTACATTAATCGGAAGAAATGAATAACACTCCTCAAACCGCTCTTTTACTCTTAGCAGACGGTACTATTTTCAAAGGTAAAGCACTCGGTAAAATTGGAACGACAGCGGGCGAAATCTGTTTCAACACAGGTATGACCGGCTACCAAGAAATTTACACAGACCCGTCTTATTACGGGCAAATTATTGTCAACACTACTTCGCACATCGGAAACTACGGTGTTAAACTCGAAACCGAAGAAGAATCGGACGGTGTGAAAATCCGTGGAATGGTTTGCAATGAATTTGCTAACCATTACTATTCACGATTGACCGCTGACTTCTCCCTTCAGGAGTATTTCGAAAGGTCCGGAATTGTCGGCATTTGTGATGTGGATACACGTCAGATTGTGCGGCACATCCGCAACGCTGGAGTGATGAACTGTATTATTTCTTCGGAGATTTTAGATCCGGCGGAGTTGATGAAAGAATTAGAGAAATGCCCTTCAATGGACGGATTAGAACTATCCTCAGAGGTAAGCACCCATGAGCCATATTTATTAGGGAACGAAGCTTCCTCTAAAAAGCTGGCAGTAATCGACTACGGTTGTAAAACCAATATTCTCCGCAACTTTGTAGACAGAGATTGTTATGTAAAAGTATTCAATGCTAAAACCTCTGCCGCTGAGATAAAAGAATGGAACCCTGATGGCTATTTTATTTCAAATGGTCCGGGAGACCCCGCAGCAATGGATTATGCTGTTGACACAATAAAAGAACTCTTAGAGACAGATAAACCGCTTTTTGGTATTTGCCTTGGACACCAACTCCTTGGAAGAGCCAGCGGAATTGATACGTATAAGATGCACCACGGCCACCGGGGTTTGAATCACCCGGTTAAGAACCTGAAAAGAAACCGCTGTGAAATTACTTCGCAAAACCATGGTTTCTCAATTGATGGAGAGCAGGCTGAGAAAATTAATAATATAGAAATAACTCACGTAAATCTGAATGATAAGACCGTTGAGGGAATCAGAAGAACCGATAGACCAGCATTTTCAGTACAATACCATCCGGAAGCCGCACCCGGTCCGCATGATTCACGTTACCTCTTTGATGATTTTGTAGCGATGCTATAAATTGTTGAAATAACTGATACGATACTATGAAACGAAAGACGGAGTGGCAGCACTTCGTCTTTTTTATTATCTTGCATTTACACTATCTAACCCGAGACCTACTCTTATGAAACTCAAACTTATTCTATCCTTTTGTGCTTTCTTTTTTATGACAGCATTTACAACCGAAAAACCGCTCAAAGTTGTGCTGTTTGGAGACTCCATTACGCAGGCGGGCGTTCGGCCGGGCGGATATATTACCATGATGCAGGAAATGCTTGGGAAAGCGGGGAAATCAACTGATTATGAATTGATAGGAGAGGGGATCGGTGGTAATAAAATCTACGACTTGTACTTGCGGGCAGAGGAAGATGTACTTGCTCAAAACCCTGATGTAGTAATTATCTGGGTTGGCGTCAATGATGTTTGGCATAAGATGAGTTACGGAACGGGAACTGATGCTGACAAGTTCGAAAAGTTTTATCGGTCACTGATAAAGCGTTTTCAGGATAAAGGCATCAAAGTAATTATCTGCACTCCGGCAACTATTGGTGAGAAAACGGACTTTTCTAATCAACAAGACGGCGACTTAAATCAATATTCAAACATCATCCGTACTATTTCAAAAACGATGAACACGGATTTACTTGACCTACGGGAAATATTTTTGAGTTATAATCGTGAGAATAATCCCGAAAATTTAGATCGTGGAATCTTAACAGTTGACCGTGTTCACCTTAATGAGAATGGCAATAAACTTGTAGCTGAGCGAATGTTAGCTGCTCTGGCAAAGCTAAAATGAAGAAAACTTCATTGAAGGTTAAATGTGAAGATGGTGTAGAACTTACCGCTAATTTATTTGCACCAACCCACCCGAAAGCTGCCGTTATGATGAGCGGAGCAACCGCTGTACCAAAAGAATTCTATTTCTCGTTTGCAGCGTACCTTGTTGAGCGTAACTACGCTGTAATTTGCTATGATTATCGGGGCGTTTGCTCTTCTCAACCCGAAGGTGGTTTGAAAAAATGCGAGTACGAATACCTCGATTGGGGAATGAAAGATATGCCTGCTGTAATGAATTATTTGGCAGAGCAATTCCCGAATATTCCCAAACTCATTGTTGGGCACAGCGTGGGTGGTCAGAAGTTTGGCATGATGCCCAACCATAAAGAAGTAAGTGGAATGGTAACGTTTGCCTCATCGGCGGGATATTGGGGCTATATGCCTTTGGCTTATCGTTTACAAACGCACTTTTTCTTTGACATTTTTCGACCACTTTCAAACTGGTTTTACGGTTATACGGCGGCTAAAAAACTAAACCTGATGGAAGATTTACCCAAAAACGTTACAAATGCTTGGCGAAACTGGTGCAGTGTTCCTGAGTATTTCTTTGACAAAAAGTACTACGCTGATACTGCCGCAAAAGGGTTTTACGACCAAATTGAATTTCCCATTCAGTTGTATTGGTCAACTGACGACAATATCGTTAATCAACGATCGGTAGATGCCTTTTGGAAACATGTGAAATCTTCAAAAGGAGTTGAACTTGCTAAAATAACCCCT
>JBLHXN010000252.1:0-3028 GCA_047630355.1 Spirosomataceae bacterium
GGACTATTCGCATTTTCACGAACACCGACTGTTCCCGCCGGATTATCACTTCTTTCCCGAGCCCATTGCAATCTTTCACCGTTTGTTCCAACGCCGGTCCACGGCGTATTATCTTCAGCCAGTTTTTGTAAAGCTAAATAGATGTACGGGTCAGTAGTTTTGTTCGGTACAACCGTCGGCGTACCGTAAGATCCGAAAGCATTGTAGCTGACAGTTACACGATCTTTCGTGCCGCTTTTTGTAGTTACTAAAACTACGCCAAATGCCGCTCTTGCTCCGTAAATTGCCGCAGAAGAGGCATCTTTTAAAACGGAAATACTCTCAATATCTTCTGGTGCCATTAGGTTTAAAAGCGATACGTCAGCCGGAACGCCGTCAATGATAATAAGCGGGTCACCACCGTTAATCGACGTAAAACCCCGGATATTCAATCGTGGATTTGAACCCGGTTCCCCGCTGTTAAAGTCAACGTTTAGACCCGGAGAAATACCCTGAAGACCTTGACTAACATTATTTACGGGCCTGGTTTTAAGTTGCTCGACCGATACGTTATTAACCGCACCTGAAAGGTTTATTTTCTTCTCAGTTCCAAACCCGACCACCACGACTTCGTCAAGAGCTCGGCTATCTTCGCTCAGTGATATATTAATGACCGTATCTTTAAAAACAACCACGGTTTGCTTCAGGTAGCCAATCATAGAGAAGCTAATTTTATCTCCAGCCTTGGCAACTAAATTGTAGCCCCCGTCGGAATCAGCGGTTGCACCGGCGGTAGTTCCCGTCACAATTACCGATGCTCCAACCATCGGTTCATTCGATTCGTCCGTAACTTTTCCTGATATCCGCACTTGCGAAAACCCGACGGAAGTTATCAAGAATAAGCACAGAAAAAAGTAGATTTTTTTCATAACGTAATTTTAAAAAAAATGATAAATTAATTAAGAATCCAAGTATTGAGAGATTGGTTGGGCGTTTCCAACACTATTTTATAAAATTTCGATTGGGGCGTTTTTAGTGGGATAGAAATAAACTCTTGATCGCAAGATACTTCAGCGACTTGCTTATAATCATCCGGTTTACCGCTTTTGAAATTGTTCGTTTCACTGATAAAAACCTTCACTCCTGTACCCTCTGAGGCGAGATTGTGCCAGCTCAGTTCTATGTTTTCATGGTTAAGCTTTGCTTTTAGGTTTACGGCATCAACGGGGTTGAACAAGGAGGTTCCGTCCATTTCACGCCGCACGTGCTCCGCAATATTGATGTGCATAAAATCGGCGATGGTCGGCATAATATCCACGATACCCGGAGTATGAGCATTGAAGTATTCGTTGGTATTCTTCTGGTTCAATACTATCCATGTACTACGTTCACGGGGAGTTTGACCGCCGTGTCCTTTGCCGTTTTTAGCGTTCCGGCCGTGATCAGTTGTGATGATCAGCAACCATTCTTCATTGAACTGCTTTTCTCTTAGTGTAATTGCTTCCCAAATTTTACCGATAAGTTGATCTTCAAATTGAATGGCAGCATCAAACCGAGGGCTGTCTCCGAAGGCATGCCCCATATCATCGGGAAATTCGAGGTAAACCCACGATAAATCTGGGGCGTTTTCTTTAATGGTCTTTGCGGCGTGATCCGCTACGGAGTAATCAATCAGTTTCATGAAATTCCGCTTCTTATCGTGCGGAAAATTAATGGAGTCATGTTCCAGCCCATCGAATGTAAAGTCAATGTTAAGATTATTTGTCTCGGCAAGTTTTTCTCCCGCAAGCTTAGTTCGATTATCAAGCCACGATGAGAAAATACCCGTGGTACCAAGTGGGTATTGGTCTTTGAATAAACTGAAGATTGATGGGTAATTGTAATTCGGATCTTTAATGGCGTTGCCCCAAACGTTGTGCTTATTTGCCCACGTGCCGGTTAATAGGCTATTATACCCGACGGCGGAAATTGTTGGGGTTTCGGAGTAAGTCCCCGCTCCGCCGCCCACATAAGCATCGGTGTAGTTCCCTATTTGACTTATGGTATCGAGATATGGCGTTTGTGCCTTTTTTAGTTGATCTGCCGAAATACCATCTACGATGATAAACACAGCTTTTCGTTTGGGGGTATCTTTTTTAGAAGACTGACCAAAAACGGTGATTTGGCCAATGGCAAACACAACCAATATAATAATGTACTTTTTCACTCCGAAACTTGATTTTTTCATGTCGCAAAGGTATCGTTTGCAAAAATACATTGAATGACTGTTCAATTAATAAATTGTAACTTGCAGTTTATCTTTGTGTTAAGGCAATCCCTTATTTTTGTACACAGGGTAACATTCTCTAAATAATGTCAATGGGAAGAAAACATTTAGGCGAAATTAGAAGGCGTGAAATCATCGAGGCATTTTACGAAGTTGCCAAGCAAATTGGACTGGAGAATAGCTCAATCGCGAAAGTAGGTCAGTACATGGGTATCAGTAATGGTTTGATCATGCACTACTTCAAGACAAAAGATGATTTAATTTTTGGCTTGAACGAATTTATTCTTGACCAACACTTGGAGATTTTTGAAAAAAATAGCCAAATAATAGCTTCTAAACAGGATTTAGAGGCTACCATACGGGAGCTCTTTTCACGAAAATGGAATCAGTATTTTGACGATGGCGTATTCTACAGTTGCTATGCCTTGATTTACCGCAAGAAAGAATTTAACCAGAGTTTTAAGCAGTATTTACTGAATTTACACGACGCTCTCTACAAAAATTTACAACAAGCAAAACAGGACGGCATTATTACAAACGATAATATCGTTGAATTAACCGAGATACTATTTGCTCTGATTGATGGCTCGTATTACTACATGGGTATGTTTGAAGAAAACGACGAAAAGTATCAAAGACAACTGGACATCTATATGAACCATTGTTTGGAGCTGTTCACCTTCAAAGAAATGTAAATGACACTTATCTACGAATCATTGGGATGGGTCGGCTCAGGCTTCTTCCTTTATTCTTACTATAAATTGATTATTAAAAAGTGGGAAT